>DATAFB010000017.1:0-7095 GCA_036257695.1 Solirubrobacterales bacterium
CCTCCGCTCAGGGCTGCAACGCGCCCCGCAGCGACTCCATCGTCGCCGGACCGATGCCGCTGATCTGGTCCAGGTCCTCGACCGAGGACAGCCCGCCCTGCTCGTCGCGGTAGTCGACGATGTTCTGGGCCGTGACCGGTCCGATCCCCTCGATCGTGTCGAGCTCCTCGACCGTCGCGCCGCCGAGGCTGATCGGGCCCGCGCTCTCTCCCGCCGCCGACGAGCTCGACGCCGCACCGGCACGGGGGACGACGATCTGCTGGCCGTCCGTCACGAGCGCGGCGAGGTTTATGCCCTCGACAGCGCCCGGCCGCGTCGCCCCGCCCGCGCGCTCGACCGCGTCGGTAACGCGTGATCCGGCTGGCAACCGGTAGACACCGGGGTCGCGAACGGCGCCCGCTACGTGCACGACCGCGTCCCTGCCCGACCCCGTCGAGAGGGACGACGACCCGCCGCCGGAGGACTCGGCGAAGCTCACCTCGCCCGGCGGCGAGCCGCGTTCGTCAGCCGATTGGATCCAGCGCGCGCCGAGCAGCAGCAGGGCCACGGCCACGGCGCCGTAGACGAGGATCTGCGAACGGGTGAGGTGCGCCACCGGGGGCGATCATCGGTGTCCGCGCCGCGCCCGTGGCGCGCGAAATGAAACTAGTCAGAAAATCCGGAACCCGCTGAGGCCCTCGCGCGGCTCCTCGAACACCTCGACCCACTCGACCGTCGCGCCGCGCGGACCCTCTCGGGCGAAGCGCAGCATGCGCTCGACTGCTGCGTCGTCGCCCTCGAACGCGGCCTCGACGGTGCCTTCGGGGTTGTTCCGCACCCATCCGGAGACGCCCACTTCGACGGCGCGCCTGCGCGTGGTGTCGCGAAAGAACACGCCCTGCACGCGTCCGTGGACCACGACGCGGCGTCTAGTCATCGGTAGCTGGTTCCTGGTTGCTGGTTGTTCGAGCTACCAGCAACCAGCGACCAGCTACCAATCAGTACTCCCCGTCTTCGTCGTAGCCGGCCGCGGTGTTCCCGGCCAGCTGGCGGTCGAACAGCTCGTCGACCGAGATCGCGGGAGAGAGCACCGAGATGCAGGCGAACGGCTCATCGCCCTCGTTGGCGATCGAGTGGTCGGTCGCGGGCGGGATCAGGGCGAGGTCGCCCTGGCCGAGCTGCTCGGTGTCGCCGGCGGCCGACAGGGTGCCGCTGCCGCGCACGATCACGTACACGTGCTCGGCCTCCTCGTGGGAGCGCAACCGCTCCGATGCACCCGGCGGGACCTCGATCAGGATCGCGGACATGTTCCGCGACCCCAACTCGCCGGCGTCCATGAGGATGTGGGTCCGGAGGCTGTGCCACTCCGTGACGGCCGCCTCCGATTGCCGCCTCACAAGCATGCGCGGCGCTTTCTAGCAGACGCGGGCGGGCAAGGCGGCGCCCCTGCAAATCCGCTGGAAAACGACTGCCCGCCTCGCGAGCGAACTTGCCGGTCACCGAAGGGACTACCGTACGACGAGATTTACGAGCTTGCCGGGGATCACGATCTCCTTGACGACGCTGCGTCCGTCGATGTGCTCCCGGACGCGATCGCTCTCCCGGGCCAGCCGCACCAGGTCCTCCTCCGGGGCGTCGGCGGACGCCTCGATCCGGTCGCGGAGCTTGCCGTTCACCTGGACAACGAGCGTGAACGTCTCGCGCTCGAGCAGCGCGGGGTCGGCCTCCGGCCACGGCTGCTCCCAGACCCTCGTCCCCGTGAGCTGCTCGTACACCTCGGCCGCGAGATGCGGCGCGAACGGGAACAGCACCGAGGCGGCCGTCGCGACGGCGAACCGCAGCGCCGCCTCGCCGGTCGGGTCGCCGTACAGCGAGTCCTTGAGCCGGTACGAGTCGTTGACGAGCTCCATCAGCGCCGCGATCGCTGTGTGGAAGTGGAACCGGCGGCCGATGTCGGCGGTCGCCTTGTCGATCGCCCAGTTGGCCTTCGCCAGCAGCTCGCGCGCCGGCCCTTCCGGGTCCTGCGGCGGGTCGGACGGATGCGTCCGATCGATCACTTCTTGGGCGAGGCTCCAGACCCGCCGCAGAAAGCTGTGGACGCCGTGAACGCCGGCGTCGGCCCAGTCGGCGTCCTTCTCCGGCGGGCCCATGAAGCAGATGTAGGTGCGCGCGGTGTCGGCGCCGTAGCGGCGCACGTACTCCGCCGGGCTGACGACGTTGCCCTTCGACTTCGACATCTTGTCGCCGTCGCGGAGGATCATCCCCTGGGTGAAGAGGCTCGCGAACGGCTCCTGGACGCCGAGGTAGCCCATGTCGGCAAGCGCCTTGGAGAAGAAGCGCGCGTACATCAGGTGCAGGATCGCGTGCTCGACTCCGCCGATGTACTGGTCGACCGGCATCCAGTGGTCGGCGATCTCGCGCTCGAACGGGGCTGCGTCGTTGCGCGGGTCGAGGTAGCGCAGGAAGTACCACGACGAGTCGACGAAGGTGTCCATCGTGTCCGTCTCGCGGTGGGCGGGGCCGCCGCACCGCGGGCACTCGGTCGCCACCCAGTCCTCGACCGCGGCGAGCGGACTCTTCCCCTTCGGCGCGTAGTCCTCGACGTCGGGGAGCACGACCGGGAGCTGGTCATCGGGCACCGGGACGATCCCGCATTCCTCGCAGTAGACAACCGGGATCGGGCAGCCCCAGTAGCGCTGGCGGGAGAGGAGCCAGTCCCGGAGCCGGTAGTTGACGGCGGGGTGGCCCTTCCCCTGCTCCTCGAGCCACGCGGTGATCTTCGGGATCGCCTCGGCGGGGGTCATCCCGGTGAACGGGCCGGAGTCGACGAGCCGCTCGCCCGCGGTGTGCTCGACGTAGGCGACGTCGTCAGGGACCTCGCCCTCGGCGGGCTCGACGACACGCCGGATCGGGAGGTCGAAGGCCTGGGCGAACTCGAGGTCGCGCTGGTCGTGCGCGGGCACCGCCATGATCGCGCCGGTGCCGTACTCCATCAGCACGTAGTCGGCGACGAACGTCGGGATCCGCTCGCCGTTGACGGGGTTGATGACGGTGCGGCCCAGCGGAACGCCGGTCTTGGGGCGGTCCTCGGCGCTGCGCTCCTCGATCCCGGCGCGCATCGCGCGATCGACGTACTCGCGCACCGGGTCTTCGGCGTCGGTGCCCGCCACGAGCCGCTCGAGCTCGGGGTGCTCGGGCGCGAGGACGAAGAAGGTGGCGCCGAACAGCGTGTCGGGCCGCGTCGTGAAGACCGGGAAGTCGATCCCCAGCTCCTCGCACGTGAACACGACCTCGGCGCCCTCCGAGCGGCCGATCCAGTTGCGCTGCATCGTGATCACGTGCTCGGGCCATGAGTCGAGCTCGTCGAAATCGTCGAGCAGCCGCTGGGCGTAGTCGGTGATGCGGAAGAACCACTGCTCGAGCCGCCGCGACTCGACCGGGTTGCCGCAGCGCTCGCAGCGCCCGTCGACCACCTGTTCGTTGGCGAGCACCGTGGCGTCGTGGGGGCACCACACGACCGGCGCCTCGGCGCGGTAGGCGAGCCCCCGCTCGAGCAGGCGCAGGAATATCCACTGCGTCCAGCGGTAGTAGTCGGGGTCGTGGCTCGAGATCTCCCGCGACCAGTCGATCGAGATCCCCCACGACCGAAACTCGCGCCGGAAGGTCTCGATCGAGGCTTCCGTCGACGCGCGGGGATGCTCGCCGGTGCGGATCGCGTGGTTCTCCGCCGGGAGGCCGAACGCGTCGTAGCCCATCGGGTGGATGACCCGCATCG
This sequence comes from Solirubrobacterales bacterium, assembly GCA_036257695.1. GTDB lineage: Bacteria > Actinomycetota > Thermoleophilia > Solirubrobacterales > 70-9 > DASPWW01. The sequence continues at coordinate 3,755 of DATAFB010000017.1, forward strand.
CGTGCCGGCGGCGGAAGTGCGCGAGCGCGTCGCCGATCGAGTACGTCTTGAGGTGGCCCATGTGGGGCTCCCCCGAGGGATAGGGGAGCATCTCGAGTACATAGCTCTTGGGGACGGAGTCGTCGAACCCGGGCTGGCCGGGGTTGGGGACGCGCCACGTGCCCTCGTCCGACCACACGCGCTGCCACTTGCGCTCGATCTCGTGCGGCTCGTACGGCTTCACGTGCCGGAGGTTAGTGCTCACCGTTCAACTCGGGACGGGGAGCACCAAATGCGCCGGTCGTATAGTCAGGGCCGAGCTTCGCGACGAAAGGAGACGGAGATGGCGCGCCTGATCAGGCTCGACCGCAGCGGCCACACAACGCTGGCCGAGTGGACGGCGGACGACGCGAAGATGCACGAGGCGGCGGTCGAGGCGTTCCGCCGCGAGCTCGATGCGGGGATGGTCGCGAGCGTGAGCTACGACGACGGCACCGCCGAGGTTGTTCGCGAGCTGCCCGCCGACGCCGAGCTGGTGGTGCTGCGGCGGCCGATCGCGGGCGGGTAGTACGAGCCTGTCGTGGCGGCGCCGGTCGGCTACCTCGGCGAGGCCGCTCCGCTGTGGTGGCGGGAGCGGCCCAGCGCGCGGACCCTGCGTCGCGACGGGCGGCTGTGGACCGCGTGGACGGCGGCGATCGCGGTCCCGTTCTTCGCCGCCGGCAGCTTCCTGCTGTGGCTCGAGCCGCTCACCTTCCCCGTCGCGCTGGGCAGCTTCGCGCACGGGTGGCTGATCCCGGAGCTGTACGCGCGCCGTGGCGCGCGCTCGATCGTCCCGATTGGGAGCGAGGGGAGCGCGAGCCGGCGTGGAGCGAGCGACGGCGCGGAGCGCAGGGCGCTCGGGCTCCTCGGCGACCTCGTCGGGCACGAGGCGCGCGAGCTGCTGACCGAGACCGGCCTCGTGCTCGAGCGCGGCCGGCTCGGTGTGTGGCTGGTCGGCGAGCAGGGGGCGATCATGGTCCGCCCCGGAGGCCGCCGCGCGGACTGCTGGTGCGTGCGGATCGCGGAGCCGGGATCGCTGCCGGGCGGCGACCGCGTCGCCCACCTGCTGCTGGCGCTGCGCGAGGACGAGGCGGGGTTCGCGACGGTCGCCAACCTGGCCTTCTCCGGAGCGACGTGGCGGGTGCGGCGGCGGATGCAGAGCCGCTCGCGCCCGGCGCTGGACGCCGCGCGGGCACTTGCGCGAGGACTATCCTCGGGGCCATGAGCGCGCGATCGCAACGCGAGGACCTGGAGGCGATCCGGCACGAGCTGCGGCCGCTGTTCGACCGCGTGGTGATCAAGGAGCTCGACCAGGACCGGATGCGGCGTTCCGGCCTCGTCGTTCCGCCGGGAAGCCACGACCCGCCGCCCCAGCACGGGATCGTGCTCGCGGTCGGCCCGGGGCTCGACTGGTGGGAGCAGGCGGGGGTCGAGATGCCGATCCAGATCGGCGACCACGTCGTGTTCCCGGCCACGGCGGGCGCGTGGATCGAGGTCGACGAGGAGCGGCTGCTCGTGTGCCGGGTGACCGAGGTGCTCGGCGTGCTCGAGACGGCCGAGGCGCGCGACTCCTAGGCCGGCGGCGCCCGGCCGGGTTGCCGGGCGCCGTCCTGCGTTGCCGTCCCGCGACTACGCGACGCAGCGCTTGCCCTGCGACGGGAGCTTGATCCGCTGATCGTGCTTGATCCGCATCAGCTCCTCGCGGCCGCTGCCGCCCGAGGTCTTGACCGCCACCACCAGGCCGACGCGCGGGGCGTAGATCTTGTACTCGGAGACCTTGGGCTCCAGGGGAACCAGGTCCTTGGTGAGCAGCGCGCCGGTGAAGTGCCCGTACGGCGACTCCACCTGCTCGTTGACGCTCAGGACCTCGCCCTTGTCCTCGGCCTCACCGGCGTAGTACTCCTGCCGGTACTTCATCCCCGGCTCTGGGTTGGCGGGCATGATGACGCCGGGCTGGGCGCCGTCGACGCCGGCCTCGAACGAGCCGGAGTGGTTCTTGATCTTGCCCTTCTTGCACTCGACGGTGTCCTCGCCGAGGTACCAGACGTTTCCGTCCGAGTCCTGGGCGTACCAGTCGAACGTGTCCTCGATCACCTTGCCGTGCGAGGTGACCCTGTCGTGGACGACGCGGGCGGTGATCCCGTTGGCGATCAGCTTCGTCTTGTGGCTGACGCCGAGCACCACCTTCTCCTTCGTCTTCCCGTCCGTCTCGCGGTAGACGTACTTGTCTCCCGGGACGAGCGGGAAGTACGGGTTGTCGATCCGCGTCGCAAAGTCGGCGGGATCGAGGTTCACGGGCTCGCTCCCCTGCGGCAGCGGCGTCGCCGCCGCCGCGGGTGTCGCGGCCACCGCGAGCGCCAGGCCCACGGCGCAGAGAGCAATTCGGATCCTGCTCCGGTTCCACATGTTGATGCCTCCCCGTAGTTGGTCGGCGGCGGAACGGCCCGCCGTTTTCGCCTACGGATGGCTGTCTATTGCGGCGCGGTGAGAGCCCCGTGAGGGGACGGTGAGACCGGGATGAGAGGCTCGAGCGAGCTCTGGCCGGCTGGGCCGAGGCGGGCGTGCGGCTTGCCACGCCGGGTGATCAGGATCCCTTCGCCGGCCGCGGAGCGTTCCATGTACCAGCCGAAGCGGTTGCGGAATTCGTGGGCGCCGACCTCGGTCGGCACTGGGTCGGATGAAGTGGAGCTGACGGGACTCGAACCCGTGGCCTCCTGGGTGCCACCCAGGCGCTCTCCCAGCTGAGCTACAGCCCCAACGTCGCCGCCGAGTTTAGCTTGGGCCTAGGGACCGACGTACGGGCCGGCGCTGCGCGACGGCGCGGAGCGCGGATCGTCGGCCTGGGGAGGCTTCGGCCGCCCGTCCCTCACGGCCGACCCCCTACGCCCCCCGATCGCGCCGCGCTACTCCTCGTCGTCGACGTCGAGCACGACGCGCCCGTCCTTAAGCGAGCGCACCCTGAACTCGAGATCGCAGCGCTGCTCGAGCTCGCGCAGCAGCTCCACCGGCTCGCGCAGCCGCATGTCCAGCTCCGCGCGGCCCTGCGAGAAGCGCCTGATCTTGATCTCCGACGCGGCGTCGATCGAGCCGGCCGCGTCCTCGAGCGCGACGAGCTGCGAGAAGTCGCCCAGCGGGCCGACGTCCACGTGCACCCTCCCGTTGAACACGTCCGCACTCTCGGCCCCCCGCTCCTCCTCCTCTCCCCCGTCCCCGTTGCGCGTGCTGCGCACCGCCCCGGGCAGCTTGGCGACGTCCGACACCCGCTCGACGAGCTCGGACGCGTCCTTCAGCGCCTTGAGCCGGATCTGGGTCGCCTGACCGCG
>DATAFB010000036.1:0-8875 GCA_036257695.1 Solirubrobacterales bacterium
TGCTGCGGGAGTACGCGCACCGGGTCGGGATCCCGACCGCGCCCACCGGCGCGCTGATGATCGCGTGGAGCGAAGAGCAGCTCGGCGCGCTGTCGGCGATCGAGTCGGCCGCGATCGAGAACGGGCACCGGGACACGCGCCGCGTCGAGGCCGAGGAGCTGTACGAGCGCGAGCCCGCGCTCGGCCCCGGCGCGCACGGCGCCCTCGAGATCCCCGGCGAGGGCATCGTCTGCCCGTGGACCACCGCGCTGGCGCTCGCGACCGAGGCGACGACCGGGGGGTGCCGGCTGGTGCTGAACGCGCGGGTCACTGGCATCGAGGCCGGGACGCGGTTCGAGCTGCGCACCTCGCGCGGCTCGATCGAAGCGGAGTACCTCGTCAACGCCGCGGGCCTGCGCAGCGACGAGCTCGACGCGATGCTGGGTCGCCGCGAGTTCACGGTCCGCCCGCGGCGCGGGGAGCTGATCGTGTTCGATAAGTTGGCCCGCTCGCTCGTCGGCCACATCCTGCTCCCGGTCCCGACCGAGAAGACGAAGGGCGTGCTCGTGGCGCCGACCGTGTACGGAAACCTCCTCCTCGGGCCGACCGCCGACGACATCGACAGCAGGGACGATCGCTCGACGACGGCCGAGGGCCTCGCGTCCTTGCTCGCCGAGGGCGCGCGGATCGTCCCCGCGCTCGCGGACCACGAGGTGACGGCGACGTTCGCCGGCCTGCGGGCGGCGACCGAGCACCGCGACTACCAGCTGCGGGCGCACCCCGAGCAGCGCTACGTGTGCGCCGGGGGGATTCGCTCCACCGGGGTGTCCGGGTCGATGGCGATCGCCGAGTGGGTGCGGGACGGCCTCGCCGACGCGGGGCTGGAGCTGTCGGCCGACGCGAGCGGCAACGAGCCGCGAATGCCGAACATCGGCGAGACGTCGCCGCGTCCGTTCGAGCGCCCCGAGCTGATCGCCGAGGACCCCGAGTTCGGCCGCGTGGTGTGCTTCTGCGAGCGCGTCACCCGGGGGGAGGCCGAGGCGGCGATGCGGAGCGCGATCCCACCGGCCGACGTCGACGGGCTGAGGCGCCGCACGCGCGTCCTGATGGGGCGCTGCCAGGGGTTCTTCTGCGAGGCGGAGATCAGGGCGATGCTCGGCGAGGGCCATGGCTGACGGGGTGGTCGTCGTCGGTGGCGGCCCGGCGGGGCTGGCGGCGGCGATCGAGCTGCGGCGGCGCGGCACGGGCTCCGTGACGGTGGTCGAGCGCGAGCGCGAGCCGGGCGGAATCCCGCGGCACGCCGACCACCTCGGGTTCGGCATGCTCGACATGAGGCGCGTGCTGTCTGGGCCGCGGTACGCGCGGCGCTACGCGCGGCTCACCGAGCGCGCCGGGGCCGAGCTGCTGACTCAGACGATGGTCACCGAGTGCGGCCCGGGGCTGCGGCTCCGACTCACCTCGCCGAGCGGTCGGCGCGAGCTCGACCCGGCCGCGGTCGTCCTCGCCGCCGGGTGTCGCGAGCGGCCGCGGTCCGCACGCCTCGTGCCGGGCGACCGGCCCGAGGGGGTGATGACGACGAGCACCCTGCAGCAGCTCGTCTACCTTCACCAGCGCCGGGTGGGCACGAGGGCGGTGGTAATCGGCGCCGAGCACGTGAGCTTCTCGGCGATCGCGACCCTGGCGCACGGCGGCGCGTCTGTGGCCGGCCTGGTCACGGAGCTCCCGCGCCACCAATCGCTGGCGGCGTTTCGGCTCGGCGCCGCGCTCCGCTACCGGACGCCCGTGTGGACGCGCGCCGCGGTCACTCGCATCGACGGGGGTGACCGGGTCGAGCAGGTGGTCGTCACCGACCTCGACTCGGGCGCCGAGCGGACGGTGCCGTGCGATCTCGTGGTGTTCACGGCCGACTGGATCCCGGACCACGAGCTCGCGGTGATGGCGGGCGCCGACCTCGATCCCGGAACACTGGGCCCCCGGGTCGACGCCGGCCATCGGACCTCGGTCCCGGGGATGTTCGCCGCCGGCAACCTGGTCCACCCGGCCGAGACCGCGGACATCTGCGGGCTCAGTGGGCGCCACGTGGCCGGTGCCGTCGCCGACTACCTCGAAGACAACCCGGCGTGGCCGAGCCGCGTCCCTGTGCGCGCCGAGCCGCCCCTGCGCTGGGTCGCGCCGAACCTCGTCGCCGGCGACGGTCGGGCGCCGCTTCGGGATCGGCTCCTGGTGCGGTCGGGGGAGTTCCTGCGCGCGCCGCGGCTCGAGGTCGCCCAGGGCGGACCCGTGCTGTGGACGGGGCGGAGGGCGCGTCTGGTGCCGGGGCGCTCGGCGCACATCCCGGCGCGGTGGATGCGCCGTGTCGATCCCGACGACGGGCCGGTCAGCGTCCGGGTCGCGCAGCGGCGGCGTCGATGAGCGCCGCGATCACGGTCGGGTCGCCCACCTCCGGATGCCACAGCACCCCGAGGACGAACCCACGGTCGCGGAGCTCGAGCGCCTCGATCACGTCGTCCTCCTGAGCCCATCCGGTCGCAACCAGCTCGTCGCCGAGCTCGGACACCCCTTGATGGTGGTGCGACTTCACGGTCAGCAGCTCGCCGCCGGCCGCGCGGGCGGCAAGCGAGCCGGGCTCGAGCCGGACGCTGTGCTCGGCGAAGCGGCCCGGGGTCGGCTCGTGGCGCTCGTCGCGGAGCTCGTCGGGGAGGTGCTGGACGAGCGTTCCCCCGCGAGCCACGTTGAGCACCTGCATCCCGCGGCAGATTCCGAGCACCGGGATGTCGCGCTCGACCGACTCGCGGGCGAGGCCGATCTCGAAGCGGTCGCGCTCCGGGCGGGTGCGCACGATCTCGGGATGGGCGTCGCCCCCGTATGACGCGGGGTCGAGATCGGCGCCGCCGATGAGCAGGAGCGCGTCGATCAGGTCCACCAGCCCGCCCGGGGAGTCGGTGGTCGCCGGGTCGGGGGGGAGCAGGATCGGCACGCCGCCCGCCGCGCCGACGACGTCGACGTACGTTAGCGGCGTCAGCATCGCGTCCTGGTCCCAGGGCCCCCACCGGGCCTGCTCGACCGCGGTGCTGATGCCGATCACCGGACGGGACATCGCGCGGACGGTAGCGGTCCGCGAAGGTTCGGATCTCCTTAGAGCTCTTTACTAGCCTTTCCTGCGTGCCGTTCTTCATCTGTCCGAGTTGCGGGAACCGCGAGCTGAGCGGGGAGCGGACGGCGGGGTTCTCGTCGCGTCCGAAGAGCTGCCCGAAGTGCGGCTTCGGGTTCCTGTTCGAGCTCCTCGACGACTACTACCCCGCCCCCGACGCGGCGTTCTTCACCTGCGACCAGAAAGGGCGCGTGATCGACATCGGACGCGGCGGGTTCGAGCTCACGGGGCTCAAGGACGAGGACGTGATCGGGCGCCCCGTGCAGGAGGTGCTGGGGCTGCGGTGGGTCGACAAGGGTGACGGGGGCGACGGCGCCGACATCGACGGTGACGGCGACACCGACCCGATCGAGACGACGCTCGAGTGGGGCGTGCGGTCGCTCGGCAAGCGGGTCGAGGTCCGCGCGGAGGGCGACCTGCCCGCGAGCGCCGTCGCCGACATCTTCCCCGCGTACGACGACGACGGGGGCCTGCTGATCGTTCTCACCCCCGAGTAGGGTGGCCTCGTGACGGGTCGCCGGCGCAACCTCTTCGTGCTGCTGTTCGTCGTCGGGCTGACCGTCGCGTCGATCGTCGTAATCCTCAGCCAGCCGACCAAGCTCGGCCTCGACCTGCGCGGCGGGACGTCGCTCGTGTACCAGGGTCAGCCGACGCCGCAGCAGCCGGAGGTTGACGCCGAGGCGATCGACCGCGCGATCGAGATCATTCGACAGCGCGTCGACACGCTCGGCGTCGCCGAGCCGGAGATCAACCGCGTCGGCACCGACCAGATCGACGTCGGGCTGCCCGACATCCAGGACATCGACCGCGCCGTGGAGGTGATCGGGACCACCGCCCAGATGCACTTCTACGACTGGGAGCCGAACGTGATCCCGCAGGACCCGAACGACCCCAACGCAACCGAGCAGGGGTTCAACCGGGAGTTCGACGCGGTCAAGTTCGCCTCGAAGCAGAAGCCCGAGTGCTTCAGGAACCTGTGCACGACCAACGGGCCCACCTACTACCTGTTCGACCGCGACTCGCTCGAGCTGCTGACCGAGCCGTCGCAGGAGAAGTCGGACCTGTTCCTCGACTTCCCACGCGAGCGCCAGCCGAAGAACAGCGTCGTGGTCGCGGTCCCGCAGGGGACCCGGGTCGTCGAGGAGCCGCCCCAGGACGACCCCGCGACCGAGCAGGACGAGTCGACCGGCCCGCCCGAGTACTTCGTCATCCGCGACCGCCCCGAGCTGTCGGGGACCGACATCACCAGCCCGGAGCAGAACTCCGACCCGACCACCAACCAGCCCAACGTCACCTTCGATTTCACCGACGAGGGTCGGGAGAGCTTCGAGCGGATCACGAGCCGGATCGCGCAGCGCGCGGCGGGCGAGGCGCCCCCGGGCGTCACCACCGCGGCGCAAGCCGAGCCGCTGTCGGACTCATTCGCGATCGTCCTCGACGACGTCGTCCAGTCGCGGCCGATCATCAACTTCGTCGAGAATCCGAACGGGATCGACGGCCGCACCGGGGCGCAGATCTCGGGCAGCTTCACGATCTCGGAGGCCCAGGACCTGGCCGAGACGCTGCGGATCGGCGCGCTGCCGATCGAGCTCAAGCTGATCAGCCAGAGCACGGTGTCGGCGACGCTGGGGCAGGAGGCCCTCGACCAGGGGCTGACGGCGGGGATCGTCGGGCTGGTCATCGTCACCCTCTTCCTGCTCGCCTACTACCGCTTCCTCGGCTTCGTCGCGGCGCTCGGGCTCGCCGTCTACGCGCTGTTCTTCTTCGCGCTGATCAAGCTGATCCCGATCACGCTGACGCTGCCAGGGATCGCGGGCCTGATCCTCACGATCGGCGTCGCCGCCGACTCCAACATCGTCATCTTCGAGCGCATCAAGGAGGAGGTGCGGGCGGGGCGCTCGATGGCGTCGGCGATCTCCGCCGGGTACCGCAAGGGGATCGCGACGATCATCGACGCGAACGTGATCACGCTGATCGCGGCGTTCATCCTCTTCGTCCTCGCGACCGCTGGCGTGAAGGGGTTCGCGTTCACGCTAGGCGTCGGGACGATCGTGTCGCTGTTCACGGCCGTCGTCTTCACGCAGGCCGTGCTCGGGACGCTGGGGCGGACCGCGTTCGTGCGCTCGCCGCGGTTTCTCGGCGCCGGCACCAGCGAGCAGCGCGTGCGGTGGCACTTCGACTTCACAGGGATGAGCAAGTGGTTCTTCTCGGTCTCGGGGGCGATCATCGCCATCGGGGCGATCGCGTTCGCGACACTGCAGTTCAACCTCGGGATCGACTTCGAGTCCGGCACGCGGATCAAGGCGGCGCTGGCGCAGGACGCCTCGGTGGAGGACGTGCGCACGACGCTGTCCGACGCCGGCATCTCGGGGGCCGGCAGCGCCTCGATCCAGGACGTCGACGATCCGACCTTCGGCGACAACGTCGTCCAGGTCGAGGGCGAGATCGCGCCGGCCGAGGTCGGCAAGGCGCAGGCCGCGCTCGAGCAGCAGTACGGCATCGAGCGCGACGACGACGGGTTCCAGAACCAGAGCATCGGGCCGTCGTTCGGCGAGCAGGTCGCGACCAACGCCGTCCGCGCGCTGATCCTGTCGCTGCTCGTGATCGCGATCTACGTCGCGATCCGGTTCCAGCCCAAGTACGCGGTGCCAGTGCTGATCGCCCTCGTCCACGACGTGCTGATCACGGCCGGTGTGTACTCGCTCAGCGAGCGCGAGGTGACCAGCGCCACCGTGGCCGCGTTCCTGACGATCCTCGGGTACTCGATGTACGACACCGTGATCGTCTTCGACCGAATACGCGAGAACGAGCCGCGGCTGCCGCGGGCGACGTTCTCGCAGATCGTCAACCGCTCGATGAGCGAGGTGTTCACGCGCTCGATCATCACCGGGCTGTCGACCGTGTTCCTGCTCGCCGTACTGCTGATATTCGGCGGCGAGACGCTGCAGGACTTCGCCTTCGCGATGATGGTCGGCGTCGCGTCCGGGTTCTACTCGTCGATCTTCATCGCCTCGCCGGTCCTGACCGCGTGGAAGGAGCGCGAGCCTCAGTACAGGGCCCGCCGCGCGCACCTCGAGGAGACGATGGGATACGTGCCGGCGTTCCCGGAGGAGAACGTGGTCGCGCGGGTCGACGAGCCCGGCGCGCCGGAGCGGCCGGAGCCGGAGCCCGAGCCAGAACCGGCCGCGCCCGCCGCGGCGCAGCCCCAGCCGCCCCCTACCCCCGCTCCCGCCGCGCCGGCGGCGCCGAGCGGGGACGGCGAGGACGGCGCGCCCGGCGACGGCGCCCCGGAGCGCCCGGCCGAGCCGCTCGTCGGCGCCGAAGCGGGCGGCGACGACGCGGAACGGCGCCGTGCGGCGAAGCGCAACAAGCGCCGCCAGCGCCAGCGCCGCCGCAAGCACGGGAGGCATAGATGATGGTGGCGAGCATTGGGGCGAAGCCCCAACTGCGAGACAACAGGCTGGTCAGGCGGCGAAGCCGCCGCAGGTGTTTCTGATGGCGGCTCTGGTCTGGTTCGCCACCGGCGTCGCGCTGTGGCACTTCACGGTCTTCGTCCCCGACCGGTTCTGGGCCGGGATCGTCGGCGCGTTCCTCGGCGCGGTCGTGGGATCGATGGCGAGCGGCGCCGCCGCGCACATCGCCTCGGGCCGCGGGATCGGCGACACCGACATCCTCACCGTCCTCGTCGCGATCCCCGGCGCCCTGATCGGGATGGGGATCGTGTACCTGATCGGCCTGCGCACCGAAGAGGAACAGCCCGCTTAATAATTTCCCGCGATGTGCGAGCACATCGCGGGGTCACCGGCAGGGTGGTGGGGTAGTGGGGGGATTCCGTCCACGGGCGAACTTAGCCTGGCGTGGTGTCTGCGCCCGCTGCCGATCGAGCGTTCCGCCTCGAGCCGTACGCGTACGCGGACGCGCGGCGGCTGGCCGCGGCGCTGGGGGTGTCCGACCCCGTCGCGGTCGCGCTGGTTCGCCGCGGGTACCGCGACGTCGACGCCGCGCGCGCGTTCCTCGACGCGAGCGAACGTCACGACCCGTTCGAGTTCGACCGCATGGGCGAGGTCGTCGAGCGCCTCCGGGCGGCGATCGCGGCCGGCCGCCGCGTCGCCATCCACGGTGACTACGACGTCGACGGGGTGTGCGCGACGGCGATCCTCGTTGGCGCCGTACGCGCGCTCGGAGGGTCCTGCGACTGGCTGATCCCTGACCGCCTCGGCGACGGCTACGGGTTGACCGAGGCCGGGGTGCGGGCCCTCGCTGCCCGCGGGACCGAGTTGGTGGTGACGGTCGACTGCGGCATCACCGCGGTTGGCGAGGTCGAGGCCGCGCGCGCGGCGGGGCTCGAGGTGATCGTCACCGACCACCACGCCCCCGGCGAGCGGCTGCCCGAGTGCCCGATCCTGCACCCCCGGGTGTCGGGCTACCCGTGTCCGGACCTGTGCGCGACCGGCGTCGCGCACAAGCTCGCCGAGGCGCTGCGGGACGGCGAGGAGACGGACCTCGATCTCGTTGCGGTGGCCACGGTCGCCGACCTCGTCCCGCTCACGGGCGAGAACCGCGCCCTCGTGCGCCGCGGCCTCGCCGAGGCCCGCCGCGCGCACCGGCCGGGGCTGCGGGCGCTGATCGCCGCCGCCGGCGCCGAGCCCTCGCGGCTGGACGAGCGCGACGTGGCGTTCAAGCTCGCCCCGCGGATCAACGCCGCCGGGCGCCTGTACCGCGCCGACGCGGGGGTCGAGCTGATGCTGACCGAGGACGAGGGGCGCGCGGCCGAGATCGCGGACGAGCTCAATCGCGCCAACCGCGAGCGCCGTGAGGCCGAGCTCGAGGTGCGGTCGTCCGCGGAGTCGGCGCTCGCGGCGCTGCCGGGCGGCGCCGAGTCGCCGGGGCTGGTCGTCGCCGGCGAGGGGTGGCATCCCGGGGTGGTGGGGATCGTCGCCTCGCGCCTCGCCGAGCGCCACTGGCGCCCCACGGTCCTGATCGGGCTCGACTCCGAGGGACGGGGACGGGGGTCGGGGCGCAGCATCCTCGGCTTCGACCTGCTCGCGGCGCTGCGCGAGTGCGGGGAGCACCTCGTCCGCTTCGGAGGCCACCGCGCCGCTGCGGGGCTCGAGATCGAGGCCGGGCGGGTTGACGCGTTCCGGGACGCGTTCGTGGACTGCGCCTCGCGCGTGGCTCCGGCGGACCTGGTGCGGACCGATGCCGTCGACGCCGTCGTCGGCGGCGATCGCCTCGGGCTCGACGTCGCCGAGGAGCTGCAGCGGCTGGCGCCGTTCGGGGTCGGGAACCCGCCGGTGCGGCTGCTGGTGCCCGCGGCGCGGATGCTGGACGTGCGCCCGATGGGCGAGGGAAAGCACGCGCGGTTCAGCGTCGCAAGCGGGTCCTCGCGGGCGCTCGGGGTGGCGTTCGGGAGCAGCGACCGCTCGCTGGCCTCGCTCGACGGCCGGCCCGCGGACCTCGCCGTGCGGCTCGAGGTCAACCACTGGAACGGGGCGGTCGAGCCGCGCGTCGTGCTCGAGCGGCTGTATCCGATCGAGGCCGAGGCGGGGGAGGACGGATGCGCCGATCCGGCGGGGTCGGAGGATTGGCTGCGGCGGTTCGCGGCCGAGCTCGAGGCTCCGCTCGACCGGGCACCGTCGGCCGCGGGCGCCGCGCCGCCGGCGCCGGCCCGTGAGACGATCCGCCGCGGCCCGGGGTCGGCGATCGCGGTCCTTGCCGACCTCGCGTCGAGCGAAGAGCGCGTGG
>DATAFB010000037.1:0-13740 GCA_036257695.1 Solirubrobacterales bacterium
CTTGATCGCCGCGCGCGCCGCCTCCGTCGCCGTCTCCCCGCTCGAGTCGAGCGCCGCCAGCGCCTCGTCGAGGTGGCGCATGGCCTCGACGAGCAGGCCCGCCATCTCCGCGAGTTCGGCGTCCGGCGGGGAGTCCAGCGCCTCGGACTCGTTGATCAGGTCGCGGGCGTAGTCGAGGATCCAGTCGATCCCCCGCGAGAGCGCGAACACGTCCTCGGGCTCGAGCGGCGTGACGAAAGCCTCGCGCAGGGCTTCGAGGAGCTCCCACTTGGCGGCGTCACCGCGATGCTCGATTTCGCGCACGGTGGTGGCGGCGTCCTCGTTGCCATTCGCCCACGCCGCGAATGCCTCCACCCCCTCGATCGTCACAGCGAGCTGGCGGCGCAGCAGACCGAGCACGTCGGGCTGCTTGGGCAGGAACCAGCCGCGCGACCTCATGCCAGCCACCGCCACGCGGCCAGCGCAAACAGGGCGAGCGCCGCCGTCGCAGGGATCGTGATCAGCCACGCGAACCCCATCTGGCGCACCACCTGCCAGCGAACATGGTGTAGCCGTCGGCGCCCGGCGCCGATCCCGACCACCGAGGAAGCGACCACCTGGGTGGTCGAGGTCGGCCCGCCGAGCAGTGAGGCAGCCAGGATCACCCCGGCCGAGGACGTCTGGCTCGCGAGGCCCTCGAGCGGCTGGAGGTGGTAGATGCGCCGTCCCACGGTGCGAATGATCCGCCACCCGCCAAGCGCGGTGCCGGCGGTCAGCGCCACAGCGCAGGTGAGCGTCGCCCACGTCGGCGCCGCGGACACTTCGGTGATCCGCCCGTCGGCGAGCAGCAGCGCGGCGATCACTCCCACCGACTTCTGTGCGTCGTTGGCGCCGTGGCTGAAGGCCAGCGCGGCAGCCGTACCCCACTGGCCCGCGTGCAGCGGGGTGCGCCAGCGGGTGGTCGCCCGGCGCGCGGCGCGCCGCAGGGCGCGGATCGCGACCATCGCCGCCAGCGCGCCGAGCGGCGGTGAGATCGCGAGCGCGACGACCGTGCCCACGACTCCCACCGGATGCAGCCCGTCGAAGCCGCCCCACCGGACCGCGTCCGCGCCGCCCTCGAGCAGCGCCGCCCCTACCAGCCCCCCGACCAGCGCCTGGCCCGAGCTCGAGGGGAGTCCGAGTGCCCACGTGATCAGGTTCCAGGTCACGGCCGCTGCCAGCCCCGCGCCGATCACCTCGATCGCGACGGACGGCGCCACGGTCACGATGCCACCGATCGTGTCGGCCACCGCGGCGCCGATCGCCAGCGGCCCGAGCAGGTTGAACACGGCGGCGAGCACGATCGCGCGCGCCGGCGACGCCGCACGCGTGGCGATGAGCGTCGCGATCGCGTTCGACGCGTCGTGCAGCCCGTTCGTGATCGCGAAAGCGAGCGCGAGCAATATCGCGATGACGAGGGCGGTTTCGATGCCCCGACCCTACGCGGACTCGGGTGTGCGGCGACTCCGCTAGGCCGGGTCGAGCCTGACGCGGTCGATCATCTCCTCGACGGTCGGCTTCGATCCCGTGCCGAGCCCGTGGCGGAGGAAGTTGACCGCGCCGGCCGCCGCGCCGATGACGAGCGTCTGCTTCAGGTCGAGGCCCCGCGCGTACGCGGATGCGATCCCGCCCATCATCGAGTCGCCGCACCCCTCGCGACTGCCGCGCTCGAACCGCGGCGGGACCAGCCACCAAGCCGCGTCGCCGCGGAGCACGAGCGCCGGGTCGCCGGCTCGGGTGACGACGACGGTGTCGGCGCCGCGATCGAGTATCCGCTGGGCCGCGGCGCGAAGCTCGTCCGGCTCGGACACCGGTCCGAAGACGAACTCCGCCAGCTCCCACTCGTTGAGCTTGACCAGATCGGGTCCGCCCTCGAGGGCCGCCTCGAGTCGGGGGCTCGACAGGTCTACGACTACGGGGACGCCGTTCGCACGCGCGTCGGTGACGAGGTTCCCGTACACGTCCAGGGGCAGCGCTTCGCCGGGGTACGGGTTGCACACCGCCAGCACGCGGCTGTGCAGCGCCGCGGTGCACGTCGCCGCGAACAGGTCGTCGAGCTCGTGCCGAGTCGGAGCCGGGGCAATCGACTCCGCGACGAGGCGACGTTCGCCGGACCGGCGGTCGATCACGTAGCACCCGCTTGATCCGTCGGTCCTCACCAACCGGGTCTCGCCGGGAAGGTCGTCGAGCAGCGGCTGAAGAACGCTCCCCGTCTCGCCGCCGATCAGGCCGCAGAGGGTGGGGCTCGCGCCCAGCTCACCGCACATCCGCGTCAACCACACTCCCTGCCCGGCGGGATGGACGTGGATGTCGTCCTCGCCCTCCGGTCCGCGGGCCTCGATCGTCACCCCGAGCAGCGGGTTGGGGGCGAAGACGGCGACCTTGCCTTCCGGTGCCATGGCGGGATTATCGACTGGGTAATAGATTCCGGCTCGCGTACCGCGATCGGGAGGCGAGCATCCCAGGGCAGACCGTCACGGAAGTCGAGCGGCGATACGGGCACCGGGGAGACGAGGTGCTCGATCGGCTGCGGGCCGCGCAGCGCGAGCACGGCCGGATCACACGCGAGGACGTCGACGCGATCGCCGCCGAGCTGCGGCTCCCGCGCGCGCACGTCAACGCAGCCGCCTCGTTCTACGCCGATCTCGGGTTCGCCCCGCGCGGCCGCCGCCACGTCCAGGTGTGCGCAGGGACCGCGTGCTTCGCTGCGAGCCGCGGCGCCCACATCCGCGAGCTCTCGGCCGAGCTCGACGCGCCTCCGAACGAGGTGTCGCCGGACGGCGCCGACTCGCTCCAGCCTGTGTACTGCCTCGGCTACTGCTACGGGGGCCCGGCCGCGCTCGCCGACGAGGCGCCGCACGCCGGGCCGGACCTCGTCGACCAGGTCGCGGGGCGCGCCGAGCGCCGCGATCCCGAGATCCCGTTCCGGGTCGCGGCGCCCGAGCCGGTGGTGTTGGCCGGGATCGCCGGCGGCAATCCCTCCGATCCGTGGCGGGTGTGGCGCGACGCGGTCACGACCCACGACCGCGACCGGGTCACGCGCGAGGTGCTCGCGTCGGGGCTTCGCGGGCGCGGCGGCGCCGGGTTCCCGGCGGCGGACAAGTGGGCGTCGGTCGCCGCATCCGACAAACGCGGCCCCCGCTACGTGGTCTGTAACGGGGACGAGGGCGATCCCGGGTCGTTCGTCGACCGCCTGCTGATGGAGAGCGACCCCCACCGCGTGCTCGCGGGGATGGCGCTGGCCGCGTACGCGATCGGGGCCGTGCACGGCTACGTGTACGTGCGCTCGGAGTACCCGCGCGCGCGCGACGCGCTGCGCCGCGCCGTAGGCGAGGCCCGCGACGCCGGGCACCTGGGCGGTGGCGGCGACGCGCCGTTCGACGTCGAGGTGTTCGAGGGCGCCGGGTCGTACGTCGCGGGCGAGGAGACCTCCCTGATCCACTCGATGGAGGGGCTGCGAGGCGAGGTGGCGCGGCGGCCGCCGTACCCGACCGAGGACGGGTTCCTGCACCGGCCGACGGTCGTCAACAACGTCGAGACGCTGTGCGCGGTGCCGTGGATCGTCGCCCGCGGCGGCGACGCGTACGCGCGCCACGGGGCTGGGGGCAGCAAGGGGACGAAGGTGGTGTGCCTGAACGAGCGCTTCTCGAACCCGGGCGCGTACGAGGTCGAGCTCGGGGTCGGGCTGCGGTACTTGTTCGAGGAGCTCGGCGGAGGGCTGCGCGACGGCCACACGCTGCGCTCGCTGCAGGTCGGCGGCCCGCTGGGCGGGTTCATCGGCCCGCAGCACCTCGACGTGCCGCTCGCCTTCGACGCCCTCCAGGCGGCGGGCGCCGACCTCGGCCACGGCAGCCTCGTGGCGATCGACGAGCACGTCCCCGCCCACGAGCTCCTCCTGCACGTGTGGCGATTCGCCGCGAACGAGAGCTGCGGCACGTGCGCGCCGTGCCGGGTCGGCACGCTTCGGGGGCTGGAGGCGGCGCAGCGGCTCGCCCAGGGAGAGCCCCCGGACGCGGCGACGATGAACGCCCTGCTTCGCACGATGCAGCAGGGAAGTCTGTGCGCGTTCGGGAAGAGCGTCCCCGGCGTGGTGCGCAGCGTGATCGACGTGTACGGCGACGAGCTCGGGGTCGAGGGCGCGTGAGGCTGACGGTCGACGGCACCCGGGTCGAGGTTCCCGAGGGGGCGATGGTCCTCGACGCGATCCACGCCGCCGGCGCCGACGTGCCCACCCTGTGCGCGGACGAGCGGCTGCGCCCGTACGGCTCGTGCCGCACGTGCATGGTCGCCGTCGAGGGACGCGAGGATCCGGTTCCCGCGTGCCACACGCCGGCCGCGGACGGCGCGGCGATCCGCACCGACGACCCGGGCGCGCGCGAGGTAGCAGCCGGCGCGCTCGAGCTGATGCTGTCGGAGGTCTCGGAGCGCGCCCTGGAGGTTCCCCCCGAGCGCAGCGAGCTGGTGCGGGCGTGCCGCGACCTGGGTGTCGAGGGAACGCGGTTCGCCGGCGCGCGCCCCCAGCGCAGTCCCGACGGCTCGCACCCGTACGTCAAGTACGACCCCGAGCTGTGCATCGCGTGCGCGCGCTGCGTGCGGATGTGCGACGAGGTCCAGGGCACGTTCGCGCTGGCGATGGTCGACCGCGGGTTCGGAACCGTGATGGCGCCGGGGTCGGGAGGCGACTGGGCCTCGTCGGACTGCGTGTCGTGCGGCGCCTGCGCCGACTCCTGCCCGACCGGGGCGATCTCCGAGCCGGGCTTCCTCGACCCGGCGCCGATCGAGCGCACGGTGACGACGACATGCGGCTACTGCGGCGTTGGGTGCACGCTCGACGCCCACGTTCGCGACGACGCGGTCGCCGCGATCACCCCCACCCACGGCGCGCCGGTCAACCGCGGCCATGCGTGCGTCAAGGGGCGCTTCGCCCACGGGTTCGCGCGCTCGCGCGACCGGCTGACGCGGCCGTTGATCCGGCGGGACGACCGGCTCGTCGAGACGACCTGGGACGAGGCGCTCGCCTACGTCGGCGGCGAGCTGCGCCGGATCGTCGACGAGCACGGCCCCGGAGCTGTGGCCGCGATCTCGTCGGCGCGGGCGACGAACGAGGAGAACTACCTGATGCAGAAGCTGATGCGGATGGCGATCGGCAACCACAACGTCGACAACTGCTCGCGTTTGTGCCACGCGCCCTCGGCGGCGGGGCTGGTGGCGTCCCTGGGGCTCTCGGGCGGCAGCCACTCGTTCGACGACTTCGACCGCGCCGACTGCTTCCTGCTGGCGGGCTCGAACCCGACCGAGGCGCACCCTGTCGTCGGGGCGAGGATCAAGCAGCGCGTGATCCACGGCGCCGGCCTCGTCGTCGTCGACCCGCGCCGGATCGAGCTCGCCGAGTACGCGGACCTGCATCTGCAGGGAAGGCCGGGCTCGAACGTCGCCGTCTTCAACGGACTCGCCCACGTGCTCCTCGAGGAGGGATTCGCGGACGAGGCGTTCCTCCGCGAGCGCGTCGACGGCCTCGACGAGCTGCGCGAGGTGCTGCGCGAGTACTCGCCCGACGCCGTCGAGGAGATCTCCGGCGTCCGCGCGGAGGATCTTGTGCGCGCCGCCCGCCTGTACGGCGACGCGTCGTGCGGATCGATCGTCTACGGCCTCGGGATCACGGAGCACGCCCACGGGACCGACGGCGTTCGCACTCTCGCCAACCTCGCGATCCTGACCGGCAACGTCGGCACCGAGCACGGCGGCGGCATCAACCCTCTGCGGGGCCAGAACAATGTCCAGGGGGCGTCCGACATCGGAGCGCTGCCGGATCTCCTTCCCGGCTACCAGAAGGTCTCCGACGACGACGCTGCGCGCCGGTTCGAGGACGTGTGGGGGGTGGAGCTCGAGCGCACGCCGGGGCTGCGGATCCCGGCGATGTTCGACGCGGCGCTGAACGGCGAGCTGAAGGCGCTGTACGTGTTCGGCGAGGACATCGCCCAGACCGATCCCGACACCGGCCACGTCGTCGCGGCGATGGACGCGTGCGAGCTCGTGATCTCGCAGGAGATCTTCCTCTCGCGCACGGCCGAGCGCGCCGACGTCGTGCTCCCCGGCGCCTCGTTCCTGGAGAAGGACGGGACGTTCGTCAACTTCGACCGCCGCTTCCAACGCGTGCGGCCCGCGCTCGACCCTCCCGGCGAGGCGCGGACGGACTTCGACGTCCTCAACGCGGTGGCCGCCGCGACCGGAACCGACCTCGGCTGCCCGACGCCGGCGGCGGCGATGGACGAGCTCGCCGCGCTGGCGCCGCTGTACGCGGGAATCACGCACGAGCGCCTAGACCGCGAGGGCCCCCTGCACTGGCCGTGCAGCTCGCCCGAAGATCCCGGCGAGGCGGTGCTCTACCGGGAGCGCTTCGCGACCCCGAACGGGCGCGCGCAGCTGCACGCAAAGCCCTACCTGCCGCCCGGCGAGCAGCCCGACGCCGAGTATCCGTTCGTGCTCGTCACCGGCCGCCGCCTCGTCCACTACAACGCCGGCACGATGACCCGCCGCACCGCCAACCTCGTCCTGCTCCCGGAGGAGCGGCTCGAGATCCACCCCTCAGACGCGGAGCGGCTCGGCGTGGGGGACGGGGACGGGATCGAGGTCGCGAGCCGGCGCGGCGCCGTGGAGCTCGCGGCCGACGTCACCGAGCGGGTGGCACCGGGCGAGCTGTTCATGGCATTCCACTTCCCCGAGGCGCTTGCGAACGCGCTCACCTCGGAGGCCACCGACGAGGTGACCTCGTGCCCCGAGTACAAGGTCACTGCGGTGCGCGTGCGCAGGGCAGCGGTCCCGGCATGAGCGCGGCGCCGGATCGCACGCTTCCGGACCCCGATCCCGTCGCGCCCGCCGTGTCGGTGCCGCCAGCCGAGCGCCCGGCGGGCCTCGACGCGCTGATGCCGCCCGACATCGCCGCTAAGGCGACCGACGTCGGCGTGACGAAGGCATCGATGAGCTTCGTCCGCACCTTCTCGCTCGCCGTGCTCGCGGGCGCGTTCATCGCCCTCGGCGCGATGTTCGCCACCACCGTCGTGGCGGGCGCCGACGGCGAGATGCCGTTCGGTGTCACCCGCTTGCTGGCGGGCCTGGTGTTCTGCCTCGGTCTGATCCTCGTCGTGGTGGCCGGCGCCGAGCTGTTCACCGGCAACAACCTGATCGTGATGGCGTGGGCCGACCGCCGCATCCCGGTCGCGTGGCTGGTCCGAAACTGGCTCGTCGTCTACGCCGGCAACCTGGTCGGGGCGTTGGGCACAGTGGCGATCGTCTACGCGGGCGCGCAGTACGAGTTCGGCGACGGGTCGGTGGGGTCGGCGGCGCTGACGATCGCCCAGACCAAGTCGAGCCTCGGCTGGGGCCAGGCGCTGGCGCTCGGGATCATGTGCAACGCGCTCGTCTGCCTCGCGATCTGGCTCACGTACAGCGCCCGCTCGGTCACCGACAAGATCCTCGCCGTGATCTTTCCGATCACCGCGTTCGTCGCCGCCGGCTTCGAGCACAGCGTCGCCAACATGTACTTCCTGCCGATGGGGCTGCTCGTCAAGGAGGAGGGCTCGGCGGCGTTCTTCGACGAGATCGGCAAGGCTCCCGCCGACTTCCCCGACGTCACCCTGGCCAACATCGTCGTCGACAACCTGATCCCGGTGACGATCGGCAACATCATCGGCGGCTCGCTGATGGTCGGGCTCGTCTACTGGCTCGTGTACGTGCGCACGAAGTCGTAGCGAGCCGATTGCGGGTTTCCCGTACCCAAGCCTCGGGGGTCGCACCGATGGCGGGCGAGCGCGCGCGCGCGACCATTCGGAGTGATAATCAACTCAAGCGAGGAGAGGCACTCAATCTTCGAGGTCCGAATCCACGGTCGCGGCGGTCAGGGAGCGGTGACGGCTGCTGAGCTCCTGTCGGTCGCGGCGTTCAACGAGGGGCGACACGCCCAGGCGTTCCCGAGCTTCGGGTCCGAACGCAGCGGAGCCCCGGTCGTCGCCTTCTGTCGCATCGACGACCGGGAGATCCGGGTGCGGGACCCGGTGGCCGAGCCCGACGCCGTGATCATCCAGGACCCGACGCTGCTGCATCAGGTGAACGTGTTCAACGGGCTCGGCCCCGACGGCTACGTCCTGATCAACTCGGGACGCGGTCTCGGCGAGCTCGGCCTCGACGAGCTCACGCAGCGGTTCCGCCACGATCGCGTGCTCACGGTGCCGGCGACGGGCCTGGCCCGAGAGCACCTCGGCCGACCGGTGCCGAACCTCGTGCTCCTGGGCGGGTTCGCCGCCCTCACCGGAGTCGTCTCGCTCGACTCGGTCGCCGAAGCGATTCGCGGCAAGTACTCCGGCAGGGTTGCCGAGGGCAACGTGACCGCCGCCACCAAGGCGTTCGAGTACGTGCGCGCCGAGACGGGAGCGCCGGTCGATGCTTAGGCAGCAGGAGGGATCGATGGGCGTCGCCGAGGCGGTCGCGATGTGCCGGCCCGAGGTCGTGTGCGCCTACCCGATCACCCCCCAGACCCACATCGTCGAGCATCTCTCCGACATGGTCCGATCAGGCGACCTGGAGCCGTGCGAGTACGTCACGGTCGAGTCCGAGTTCTCGGCGATGTCGGTGTGTATCGGGGCCTCGGCGGCGGGAGCCCGCGCATACACCGCGACCGCGAGCCAGGGGCTCCTGTACATGGCCGAGGCGCTGTTCAACGCGTCGGGCCTCGGTCTCCCGATCGTGATGACGTGCGCCAACCGCGCCATCGGGGCGCCGATCAACATCTGGAACGACCATTCGGACGCGATGTCGCAGCGCGACTCGGGCTGGATCCAGCTCTACGCGGAGACCAACCAGGAGGCGCTCGATCTCCACATCCAGGCGTTCAGGATCGCCGAGGAGCTCTCGCTGCCGGTGATGGTGTGCATGGACGGGTTCATCCTCACCCACGCCTTCGAGCGCATCGACGTCCCGGCCCAGGAGCAGGTCGACTCGTTCCTGCCGCCGTTCCAGCCGCGGCAGACGCTCGACCCGGACGACCCGATGACGATCGGCGCGGTCGTCGGCCCGGAGGCGTTCTTCGAGGTCAAGTACCTGGCTCACGCGAAGCAGATCGACGCGCTCGACCTCATACCCGAGGTCGCGGGGGAGTTCGCGGCGACGTTCGGCCGCGAGTCGGGCGGCCTGATCCGCGGCTACCGGGCCGACGACGCCGAGACGATCGTGGTGGCGCTCGGCTCGGTGCTGGGCACGATCGAGGACGTGGTCGACGAGCTTCGCGATCAGGGAGTGAAGATCGGCGTCGTCGCGATCAAGTCGTTCCGGCCGTTCCCGCTCGAGGAGGTGCGCGAGGCGCTGGGCCACGCGGACCGCGTGGTCGTGCTGGAGAAGGCGCTGGCAGTGGGAATCGGCGGGATCGTGTCCGCCAACGTGCGCATGGCGCTGTCGGGCATACAGCTCCACGGCTACACGGTGATCGCCGGCCTCGGCGGGCGTCCGATCACGAAGAAGTCGCTCCACCGCCTGTTCGCGGACGCGATCGAGGACAAGCTCGAGCCGCTGAGCTTCCTCGACCTCGACCGCGAGCGGGTCGATCGCGAGCTGCGGCGGATGCGCGACGAGCATCGGCCCGGACCGCACGCCGAGAACATCGTCCGCGACATGGGCATCGTCGGTGCCCGCCCGCACTGAGGGGAGCCAGGGGATGCCCTACCAGAAGCTCAAGATGTACCAGACGGGGACGTTCGTGGTCGGGAACCGGCTCCTCGACCCGGACGAGCGCTCAGTGCAGGCCCGGACGGAGCGCTCGAACACGCTCACCTCCGGGCACCGCGCGTGCCAGGGTTGCGGCGAGGCGCTCGGGGCGCGCTACGCGCTCGACGCCGCGATGCGCGCGGCCGAGGGGAAGCTGATCGCGGCCAACGCGACGGGCTGCCTCGAGGTCTTCTCGACTCCGTTCCCGGAGTCGTCGTGGCAGCTGCCCTGGATCCACTCGCTGTTCGCGAACGCGGCGCCGGTCGCGACCGGGGTCCAGGCCGCGCTGCGGGCCAAGGGACGCACCGATGTGCGGGTTGTCGGGCAGGGCGGCGACGGTGGCACGGTGGACATCGGCTTCGCGTGCCTGTCGGGGATGTTCGAGCGCAACGACGACGTGCTCTACATCTGTTACGACAACGAGGCGTACATGAACACCGGGGTGCAGCGCTCCGGTGCCACCCCGCCGGCCGTGCGGACCGCGAACACGAAGCCGATCGGGGACCACCCGGGCAACGTGTTCGGCCAGGGCAAGAACGTGCCGCTGATTGCGATGGCGCACGAGATCCCCTACGTGGCGACCGCGACGGTGGCCGAGCTGCGCGACCTCGAGCACAAGGTGGAGCGGGCGATGGAGTTTCACGGCGCCCGCTACATCCACATCTTCGTCCCCTGCCCGCTCGGCTGGGGGAGCGCCTCTCGGGACACTATCCGGATCGCCCGCCTGGTCAAGGAGACGGGGCTGTTTCCCGTC
The DNA here is from genome assembly GCA_036257695.1 of Solirubrobacterales bacterium. Classification (GTDB taxonomy): domain Bacteria; phylum Actinomycetota; class Thermoleophilia; order Solirubrobacterales; family 70-9; genus DASPWW01. The sequence continues at coordinate 10,526 of DATAFB010000037.1, forward strand.
TTCGAGGCCGAGCACGGCGAGGTGACGGGCGTGTCGAAGATCCGTCGCCGGGTTCCGGTCGAGGAGTACCTGAAGCTGCAGCGGCGCTACGCGCACCTGTTCGGCGACCCGCCCCGGACCGACATCGTCGAGCGGATCCAGGCGGACGCCGATCGCAACATCCGGCGCTTCGGTCTCCAGCCCGAGGAGGACGAGGAGCGCGACCTGCCGGGAGAGGCAACCGATGCAGCGGGAGTCGACGCCGAGCAGCACGATGCGGCTCGGGCGGGCGAGGAGAGCGACCTGATGCGCATGCTCGCGGAGACGCATAGGGGGCCTCAGTGACATGACCGAGAAGCCGTATGCGATCACGCTCGACGTCGGCTCCAGCCAGGCGAACAAGACCGGGAGCTGGCGTACCGAGCGCGCCGTGTACTCGGACCGGCTGCCGCCCTGCAACCACGCCTGCCCGGCGGGCGAGAACATCCAGCAGTGGCTGTACCAGGCCGAGGAGGGTGGCGAGGGCTACGAGCGCGGGTGGCGCAAGATCATGGATGACAACCCGTTCCCCGCGATCATGGGCCGCGTCTGCTACCACCCCTGCGAGGGGGCCTGCAACCGCGGCCAGCTCGACGATGCGGTCGGCATCCACTCGGTGGAGCGGTTCATCGGCGACGAGGCGATCAAGCGGGGCTGGAAGCCGGACGTCATCGCTCAGCCCTCCGGCAAGCGGGTGCTGGTCGTCGGCGCCGGTCCCTCCGGTCTGTCGGCGGCGTACCACCTCACCCGCATGGGGCACGAGGCCACGATCCACGACGCCGGGCCGATGGCGGGCGGGATGATGCGGTTCGGGATCCCCGCCTACCGGCTGTCGCGCGACGTGCTCGACGCCGAGGTGCAGCGCATCCTCGACATGGGAGTGAAGCTGGAGCTCAACACAAAGGTCGAGAACGTCCTCGACAGCATGCGGGAGGGGGGCTTCGACGCCGCCTTCCTCGCGGTCGGGGCGCACATCGGCAAGCGCGCCGAGATCCCGGCCGGCGACGCGGCCCGGATCCTCGACGCGGTCTCGGTGCTGCGCGGCATGGAGGGCGAGAAGAAGCCGCTGCTCGGGCGGCGCGTGGTCGTGTACGGAGGCGGCAACACGGCGATGGACGCGGCGCGAACGGCCAAGCGGCTGGGCGCCACCGACACGGTCGTGGTCTACCGGCGCAACCGCGAGCGGATGCCGGCGCACGACTTCGAGGTCACCGAGGCCGAGGAGGAGGGCGTGATGATGAAGTGGCTGTCGACGATCAAGCGTGCCGACGAGGGCCGGATCGTGATCGAGCGCATGGAGCTCGACGAGACCGGCTTCCCGCAGCCGACCGGCGAGGTCGAGGAGCTGGAGGCGGACTCCGTCGTGCTCGCGCTCGGCCAGGAGGCGGACCTGTCCCTTCTGGAGGGGATCCCCGGCATCGAGGTTGAAGACCACGTCGTGCAGGTCGGCCCGAACATGATGACCGGCCACCCGGGGATCTTCGCCGGCGGCGACATGGTCCCGGACGAGCGGACGGTCACCGTGGGCGTCGGCCACGGCAAGAAGGCCGCCCGAAATGTCGACGCATGGCTGCGCGGAGCGGTATACGACCCGCCGCCCAAGAACGAGCTCGCCACCGACGACACGCTCAACACCTGGTACTACTCGGACGCGCCGCGGACCGAGCAACCGCAGCTCGACGCGGTCCGGCGCCAATCGTCCTTCGACGAGGTGGTGCAGGGGCTCGACGACTCGAACGCGCTCTACGAGGCGCGCCGCTGCCTGTCGTGCGGCACCTGCTTCTCGTGCGACAACTGCTTCGGGGTGTGCCCCGACAACGCGGTGATCAAGCTCGGCGAGGCAGCCGACCCGCGCGACAGCTACGAGATCGACTACGACTTTTGCAAGGGCTGCGGGATGTGCGTGGCGGAGTGCCCGAGCGGCGCCATCCAGATGGTGCCGGAGGAGATCTGAGCGCGGTCGGCGCAGTGAGCCGCGAGGGGATGCGCGCGTGAGTCACGTCGTCTTTCCGATCCTGTTGGGGATCGGGCTGCTGGTGTTTGCTGGGGTGATGGCCGTCAGGACGCGGCTGTTGTTGGCGGCGCGTCCGGCGGCGCGCCTCGATCGGATCCCGGAGCGGATCAGGCGGATGGTCGTCGACGGGCTCGGCCAGAAGAAGTTCCTCGTCGGCGAGCAGCCATCGGGGATCATGCACGCGCTGGTCTTCTGGGGCTTCCTCGTCCTGATGCTCCAGGTGATCACGTTGTTCGGTCGGGCGTTCGACGCGGGCTGGAACATCCCCGGGTTGGGCCCAAGTGAGCCGCTCGGCCCGCCGTTCTTCGTCGCCCGCGATCTGCTCGAGGCGATCGTGATCGTCGGCGTCGTCTACATGCTCTATCGGCGCGTTGTCTCACACACCCCGAGGCTGTTCGGGATCGGCCACGCCGAGCAGCGCTATCGCGACGCCGCTCACTGGGAGGGCGTGCTGATCCTCGTCTTCATCCTGCTGATCATGGTCGGCGGGCTGCTGTACGACGCCGGACGCCTGGTCGCGGACGACATTCACGGCAACGAGCGCGACTTCGCTCCTCTGTCCGCGCTGGCGGCTGCGGCGCTGGGCGGCCTCAGCAGCTCAACGGCGAACACGGTCAGCGAGGTCGGATGGTGGCTGCACTGCGTCACGGTCCTGGCGTTCCTGTGCATGTTGCCGCTGTCAAAGCACTTCCACATCATCACCGCGATCCCGAACGTGTTCTTCGCCAAGCTGCCGCCGCGCGGCGCCGAGCGGCCGCTGGCGATCACGCATTCGCCGGCCGCTCCGGTGGCCGCACTGGATGGTCCGCCCGAGGGCCTGGTCGGGGTCGCCTCGCTGGCGGACGTCAGCTGGAAGCAGGTGCTCGACGCCTTCTCGTGCACCGAGTGCGGCCGCTGTACAGCGGTCTGCCCCGCGACCGCCAGCGGCACGCCGCTGGCGCCACGGCAGGTGATTCTCGACATCCGCGACCGCCTGTACGACCGCCCGGAGGAGCAGCGGAACGGCAACGGTTCTTCCGAGCCGCTGGTCTCCGATGAGGCCCTGTGGGCGTGCACGACCTGCATGGCTTGCGTCGAGGCGTGTCCGGTGGGGATCGAGCACGTGCCGACGATCGTCGACATGCGCCGCAACCTGGTCGACCAGGGCGAGCTGGATCCGCTCCTTCAGCAGACGCTGCAGAAC
>DATAFB010000039.1:0-8396 GCA_036257695.1 Solirubrobacterales bacterium
GCACGCGAGGGCGGCGCCTTCAACATCGCCGGCGACGGGCTGATGACGTGGCGCGAGTCCGCGAACCTGATCGGCCAGCGCGTCCAGGAGATGAAGTTCACGACCGCCTACCGGATCTCGGCGCTGATGTGGAAGCTGCACGCGCCGAAGGCGGAGGCCCCACCTGGCAATCTCAACTTCGTCCGCTACCCGTGGATCCTCTCCAACGAGAAGCTCAAGGCGTCGGTCGGATGGGAGCCGACCCACGAAACGCGCGAGGTCTTCGAACAGACGATGAGGGCGAAGGGCCTGCTCGAGGGCAGCCCGGAGCCCGCTGCTACGCTCCGCGTCCCGGGCGCTTAGCTCAGTTGGGAGAGCGCCGGCTCGACAAGCCGGAGGTCACTGGTTCGAGTCCAGTAGCGCCCACCTCCCGATGGAACCCTTCGTCGCAGCCCTGGCCGGCGGCGCGGCTGGAGCCGCGATCGCCACGCTTGCGCGGGTTCCGTGGATGGTGCGCTCGCACAACCGCCTCGTCGGCGAGTACGACGAGGAGCTGGGCAACTGGGTCGCGGACGAGTCCGTCCGCCTGCAGCGCGAGCTGAGGCGCACCACGCGGCGGTTCGCGGACTCGGGCGGCGAGGGCGGGCGCGCCCACGCCGAGGCGCTGGCCCAGGCCAAGGAGGAGTCGCTGCGTGCGTACCGCGACTCGGAGCTGGCGGCGAAGCACCGGCGGGCCGCGCTGCGCGACGGCGAGGGGTGGCAGCACGACCTGTGGCGGTGGATGACGGTGCGGGGGCAGCTTCCGCCGCTGCGGATGCCGCGCAAGGTCAAGCCGCTCGTCGACACGTGGCGGGAGCCGGTCAGCTTCGGCGAGATCACGGTCCAGGTCAACGACCCGACCAGCCGCGACGTCGACGACATCCTCGGCGAGCTCGCCGCGAGGCGGGCGGGCGCCGAGGGCGAGCCGCCGCAGCCCCCCGACGCCGGCGAGGGCGAGGAGCCCGGCCGCCGGCGCTCGCGCGACCGACCCGAGCGCGGCGGCGACCGCGTCCGGCACGGCTAGCGCCGGTTCTTCGCGGCGGCAACCTAGACTGCCGCCGTGCTCGGGACCCTCGCGTCGACCCTCCTCCTCTGCGGCGCCGCGCTGCTGATCGGGCATGCCGTGCTCGTCGCCTGCGGATGGCGGTGGTGGTCGTGGATCGCCCCGGTCGTGGGCTTCGGGCCGTTGCTGGCGATCGCCTGGGGCGCCGTCCAGCTCCCGGGCGAGGGGCTCACGGCGCTCGGAACGATCGGCGCCGCGTGCGCCGCGTCCGCCGTCGTGGTCGTGGCGGCCCGGCTCGAGGGCGTCCCGGCGGCGGTGCGCGAAGGCCTGCCCGCGGCGATCGCGACGCTCGCGCTGGCGGCGATCCCGTTCCTCGCCGAGGGACGCTTCGGGATCCTCGGGACCGGGTTCAACGTCGACATGTCGCAGCACCTGTTGGCGGCCGACTGGCTCGCCGACCCGGTCAGCTCGACCCCCGGCCTCGTCAAGCAGGGCTACCCGCTCGGCCCGCACGGGCTCGCCGTCGCGGCGAGCGAGCTCGCCGGCGGGAACCTCGTCCACGGCTTCGACGGGCTCACGCTCGCCGTTCCGGTGATGGCGGCGCTTGCGTCGCTCGCGATCCTGCGGGAACTGCCTCCGGTTCGCCGAGCGGCGGGCGCGGCGCTCGTGGCGCTGCCGTACGTGGTCGCCTCGTACCTGGCGCAGGGGCAGTTCAAGGAGCTGATCCAGGGCCTGTTCCTGCTCGGGTTCGCGCTTACCCTCCACGAGCTCGCGCGCGGCTGGGGGACCGGCGGCCCTCCGCGACGGCATCTGCTCGCCGGGGTGCCGCTGGCGGCGATCGCGCTCGGGTCGCTGTACTCGTACAGTGCCCCGGGGCTCACGTGGCTCGCCGCCGCCGCGGTCCTGTTCGCGGCCGCCGAGCTCGTGCGGCGCCGCTCCGAGGGCGCCCGCGCCGTCGCCGCACGCGCGGTCGCGCCGGTTGCGGTCGGCCTAGCCGTGCTCGCGATCGGGTCCGCGCCGGAGCTGGGGCGGGTCGCGGACTTCCAGGGCAACGCAATCAACGTCGCGAGCGGGAATGACCACAGCGACCCCCCCTTCGACCGCCCCGACCGGGCCGCGAACGAAGACCGCGGTGGAGACCCCGGGGAGGAGGGCGAGCGGCGCCACGACAACGACCTCGGCAACCTCTTCAACGAGATCTCGCCCGTCGAGGCCCTCGGCGTGTGGCCGAGCGGCGACTTCCGCGTCGACCCCGGCGACGGCGCCGTCCCCGCCGTCGTCTTCTACGCTGGAATCCTGCTCGGCGCGCTCGCGCTCGCCGTCGCGCTCGTGCGCTGGCTGCGGCGCGGCGAGACCGCGGTCCCGGCGGCGCTGCTCGCGTCGGTGATCGTCTGGGCGGCGGCGGCGATCGCGGCGACCCCGTACACGGCGGCGAAGGCGGTGATGATGATCGCTCCGCTCGCGATGCTGGTCTCGGCTCGTGAGCTGCTGGCGCCCGACGTCCTGACGACCGCGCCGGCTGGGTGGCGGGGGAGGGCGCTCGCCGCGCTAGCGGCGGCCTTCGTGGCGGCCGCGGGAATCTCGAGCCTGCTCGCGCTCGGAAACGCCCCCGTTGGCCCGGACGAGTACTCGCCGGGCCTGTCGCGCATGCGGTCGATCTTCGAGGGCGAGTCAACGCTCGTGCTCGCGGACCCGGGCGCGCTGCGGACAGAGAACGCGCGCGACTTCCTCGCCTGGGAGGCCCGCGGGGGAGACCCGGTGTGCATCGAGCCCACGGTCGCTGACCCGGGCTCGCCGCCGCCCGCCGGGATCCGCTACGTCGTCACGACCGAGGGCGACCGCGAGCCGCCGTTCGCCGGGCTGACCGAGACGCGGGCCAACGGCCCGTACACGGTGTGGGAGGTTCGCGGCCGCGTCCGAGACGACCCGCCCGAGGGCGAGCGCGGAAACCCCAGCGAGTGCGGCCTCGCGCTCGCCGGCTGAGCGGGCCCCGCGGATAGCATCATTCGCGATGCCGAAGCTCACCGTCAAGCTCCCCGACGGGTCGGCGCTCGAGCTGTCCGAGGGCGGAACCGGCGCCGATGCCGCGGAGGCGATCGGCCCCGGCCTCGCGCGCGACGCGATCGCGGTCCGCGTCGACGGCGAGGTGCGCGACCTGTCCGCCCCGCTGGGGGAGGGGGAGGCGATCGAGCTGCTGACCTCGCGCGACGACGACGCGCTCCAGGTCCTGCGCCACGACGCGGCCCATGTGATGGCGACCGCGGTGCTCGACCTGTGGCCGGGCACGAAGGTCTCGATCGGCCCCCCGATCGAGGACGGCTTCTACTACGACTTCCAGTTCCCGGACGGTGTGGCGCCGGGGGAGGAGGACCTGGCGCGGATCGAGGAGCGGATGCGCGCCCACATCGAGGCCGACGAGGAGTTCGAGCGCCGCGAGCTGCCTGTCGCCGAGGCGATCGAGAAGTTCCGCGCCGAGGAGCAGCCGTACAAGGTTGAGCTGATCGAGGACCTGATTCGCGACGAGGGGACCGAGAGGGTGTCGCTGTACCGCAACGGCCCGTTCGAGGACCTGTGCCGCGGCCCCCACGGGCCGTCGACGGGGCGGATCGCGGCGTTCAAGCTCAACTCACTCGCGGGGGCGTACTGGCGCGGCGACGAGACGCGCCAGATGCTGACGCGGATCTACGGCACGGCGTTCTTCTCGCCGAAGGAGCTCGAGGAGCACCAGCGCCGGCTCGATGAGGCGCGGGCGCGCGACCATCGCCGGCTGGGGTCCGAGCTGGGCCTGTTCCTGCTCCGCGAGGAGGCGCCCGGGATGCCGTTCTGGCTTCCCGACGGCACCGTCCTGCTGCGCAACATCGAGAGCGAGGTCCGGCGCCAGCTCGATCGCCGCGGCTGGTCGGAGATCAAGACCCCGCAGGTGCTCGACGAGGAGCTGTGGCACCGCTCCGGCCACTACGACAACTACCGCGAAAACATGTACTTCGTCGAGCCCTCGGAGCGCGAGCGTGCCGGCGAGCGCCGCTTCGCGCTGAAGCCGATGAACTGCCCCGGGGCGTGTCTCGTGTTCGCGTCGCAGCGCCATTCCTACCGCGAGCTGCCCCTGCGACTGGCCGAGTTCGGGCTCGTGTCGCGGTTCGAGCGCGAGGGCGTCCTGCACGGGCTGCTGCGGGTGCGCGCGTTCACCCAGGACGACGGGCACGTGTTCTGCACCCTGGACCAGGTCACGGCCGAGGTCGACTCGATCTGCGAGGCGATCGACGAGCTCTACGCCAGCTTCGGGTTCGACCGAGTCCGGGTCGAGCTGTCGACGCGGCCCGACAAGTCGATCGGGACCGACGAGCAGTGGGAGCGGGCCGAGGCGAGCCTGCGCGAGGCGCTCGAGCGCCAGGGTCGCCAGTACGAGGTCAGCCCGGGCGAGGGAACGTTCTACGGGCCGAAGATCGACTTCCACATCACCGACGCGCTGGGGCGGTCGTGGCAGTGTGGCACCTGCCAGCTCGACTTCCAGATGCCGGAGCGGTTCGAGCTCTCATACGCCGGGCCCGACAACGCCCCCCACCGCCCGGTGATGATCCATCGCGCCCTGCTCGGGTCGATGGAGCGCTTCGCGGGGGTGTTGATCGAGCACTACGCGGGGCGGTTCCCGCTGTGGCTGGCTCCGGTGCAGGCGATCGTGTTGCCCGTCGCCGACCGCCACAACGAGTACGCGGGGAAGGTCGCCCAGCGGCTGCGCGAGGCCGGCTTCCGGCCCCGGATCGACGAGCGCTCCGAGTCAGTGGGGCGCAAGATCCGCGACGCCGAGCTTGCCAAGGCGCCGTACATGCTGGTCGTCGGGGACCGCGAGCAGGACGCCGACGCCGCCTCGGTCCGCCACCACGGCGTGGGCGATCTCGGCCCGATGCCCGTTGCGGAGCTGATCGAGCGCCTCCGGGTCGAGGTCGAAGCGGGCTGAGCCGGGCCGCGCGGAAGTGCCTGGATCGCGGCGTCCTGTGTCTATACTGCGCCCCGATGCCGGGCACGAACACCACGCAGCGCCATTGAGCGCCTCGTGCCCCCACGCCGTCCCCTCGTCATCGAAGCGCCTCCGTCATCCCTGACTTGACGCTCCCCATCCTCAGCTAGTGCCTGTCCCGCGCAGGTTCGACCGGCGACCGCCGGAGCGGGACACGACCCGGATCAACGAGCGGATCGGGGCGCCGCAGGTGCGCCTGATCGGCGCCGACGGCGAGCAGGTCGGGATCGTGGAGCGCGACGAGGCGCTATCGCGCGCCCGCGACGCGGACCTCGACCTGGTCGAGGTCGCCCCCCAGGCCGATCCCCCGGTCACGAGGCTGCTCGACTACTCGAAGTACAAGTACGAGCAGGAGCAGAAGGCGAAGGCGGCGCGCAAGCACCAGCAGCAGGTCAACGTGCGGGAGATCAAGCTGCGACCGAAGATCGCCGACCACGACTACGAGACGAAGAAGGGCCACGTGGAGCGCTTCCTGCGCCAGCAGGACAAGGTCAAGGTGACGATCATGTTCCGTGGCCGCGAGCAGGCGCACCCCGAGCGCGGCCGGGCACTGCTCGAGCGCCTCGTCGGCGACATCGAGCCGCTGGCGACGATCGAGCAGGAGCCGGAGCAGGAGGGCCGCAACATGACGATGCTGCTCGCTCCGACCAAGGCCGCCGGCCAGGCGGCCTGAGCGTTCGGTCGACATCGCCTGGCGCCCGCCTGCTTCAATAGTCCGTTCGATGCCGAAGACGAAGACACACTCCGGCGCCAAGAAGCGGTTCCGCAAGACCGCGCGCGGCAAGCTACGCGGGCGGCACGCCTACTCCACACACATCCTGGAGAAGAAGTCGCCGAAGCGGAAGCGACGGTTCTCGCGCCCGGTCGAGATCTCCGCCCAGGACCGGCCGCGGGTCCGCGCCCTGCTCGCCGGAAGGGGGCGCAAGTGAGCCGCGCACGCAGCGCGGTCGCGTCGCGCCGCCGGCGTCGCAAGACGCTGCGCCAGGCGCGCGGGTACTGGGGCCGCAAGCACTCCAGCCCGCGGCTCGCGAACGAGCAGCTGATGCGGTCGGGCCAGTATGCGTACCGCGATCGCCGCCGGCGCAAGCGCGACTTCCGCCGTCTGTGGATCGTGCGCATCAACGCCGCGGCGCGGCGTGAGGGGATGAGCTACTCGCAGCTCATGCACGGCCTCAAGCAGGCCGACGTCGAGGTGAACCGCAAGATGCTCGCCGACGTCGCCGTTCGCGATCCGGAGGCGTTCCGCCGATTTGCCGAGCTAGCCCGGGAGGCCGCCGCGGCCTAGCGCGACGGCGAAGACCACCAACACCCGGGCGGACCGCGACGCGGCTTCCGCCCTTTTTCGTTCCTGGACCGACTTGATCACCAGCCCACACAACGACAAGCTGAAGCTGATTCGCCGGCTGCGCGAGCGCCGCCATCGCGATCGCGAGGGCCTGTTCGTGGCCGAGGGAGAGGACCTCGTCGACGCCGCCGTGGTGGCCGGGGCCGAGCCGGAGCTCGTCCTGCGGGCGGGTGAGGACGTCGAGCCGCGGCTGCTCGACGAAGTCAGCGCGCTGGGCTCGGGAACGCGCGTGATCGGCGTCTACCGGCAGCGCCTCTCCGAGCCGCGGGGGCCGGTGTGCGCGTACCTGCACGGGGTCGGCGACCCGGGCAACGTCGGCGCGGTGATCCGGACCGCCCACGCGCTCGTCGAGGGCACGGTCGTGCTCGGCCCCGGATGCGCCGACCCGTTCGGGCCGAAGGCCGTGCGCGCGACGATGGGGTCGATCTTCGCCCAGCCGCTCGCGCGGGCCGAGCTAGACGCGACGCCGGCGCCGCGCGTCGCGCTCGTCGCCCACGGCGGCCGCGGGCCGGGAGAGATCGAGGCGCCGGTCACCGTCGCGCTCGGTGCCGAGCGCCAGGGCCTGCCGCCGGAGGCGCTCGCGCTGTGCGACGACGAGGTGACGATCCAGCTGCGCCCCCGGGGCGCCGAGTCGCTCAACGTAGCCGCCGCCGGTGCAATCGTGCTGCACGAAGTCAATCGCCAAGTTCGCGAGCGAACTTGGCGGTCGCCGCCGGTATCGTCGCCCCGCGAAGGGATGGACGCAGGTGCTTGATCGCATCCAACAGCTCCGTGCCGACGCGGCAGCCGCGATTGCGGGCGCTGAGACGGCCGAGGCGCTCGCGGAGCTGCGCGTGCGCTACCTCGGCCGCAAGGCGGAACTGACCGGGATCCTGCGCGGCATCGCCGACCTGCCCGAGGGCGAGCGCGGGCCCGTCGGCAAGGCGGGGAACGAGGCGCGGGGAGCGATCGAGTCGCTGCTCGACGCGCGGGCGACCGAGCTCGACGCCGCCGAGCTCGGCGCGCGACTGGAGTCGGACGCGATCGACGTCACGCTCCCCGGCGCGCCGCCGGCGCCGGCTGGGTCGCGCAACCTGCTCGTCCGCACCCTGCGCGAGATCGAGGACGTGTTCGTCGGGCTCGGCTACCGGGTGATGGAGGGGCCGGAGGTCGAGCTCGACTACTACAACTTCACGGCGCTCAACCACCCGCCCGGCCACCCGGCGCGGATGGCGCAGGACACGTTCTACGTCGACCCCGCGACGCTCGCGATGACGCCGCCGCCGGGGCCCGAGGACGTCGTCCTGCGGACCCACACCTCGCCGATGCAGGTGCGGGCGATGGAGGCGCACGAGCCGCCGATCTTCATAGTCGTGCCGGGGCGCTGCTACCGCAGCGACCCGTTCGACGCCACCCACAGCCCGATCTTCCACCAGATCGAGGGTCTCGCGGTGGGCGACGACATCACGCTCGCCGACCTCAAGGGAACGCTCGACGAGCTCGCGCGCGCGATCTTCGGCCCCGAGCGCGAGACCCGCTTCCGCCCCGGCTACTTCCCGTTCACGGAGCCCAGCGTCGAGGTCGACGTCTCGTGCTTCCGCTGCGGCGGCTCGGGGCGGCTCGCGGACGGGTCGCGCGACTCGGTCTGCAAGGGGACGGGGTGGATCGAGATCCTCGGCTCGGGAATGGTCGACCCGAACGTGTTCGGGTTCGTGCGCGAGCACGGCTACGACCCCGACCGCGTGCAGGGGTTCGCGTTCGGGATGGGGATCGAGCGGATCGCGATGCTCAAGCACGGCGTCCCCGACCTGCGCAAGTTCTTCGAGAACGACGTCCGCGTCCTGGAGCAGTTCAAGTGATGCTGGCGCGGAGCCGGAGCCACAAGCGCAACAGGGCAGTCGAGGGTGTACGCGTCGGCGACGCGAGAGGCAGGTGGCTGTGATGCGGGTCCCCGTTTCCTGGCTGCGGGAGTACTGCGACCCCGGACTCGGCGTCGAGGAGCTCGCCGAGCGGATCGCGCTGCGCACGACCGAGGT
>DATAFB010000053.1:0-4618 GCA_036257695.1 Solirubrobacterales bacterium
CAGATCGACGTCCACATCGAACGGCTCGAGGGCGACATCGGCGACCTCGAGGGGCAGATCCAGCAGCAGCTGCAGGCAAGCGCGTCCCCGACCCTCCCGGCCGGGCCGATCCGCGGCGGGTCGGGAGACATGATCTGGCCCGTCGACGGGCCGGTCACCTCGGGATTCGGGATGCGGTGGGGGAGGCTGCACGCCGGGATCGACATCTCGGTGCCGTCGGGCACGCCGATCCGCGCCGCGAAGGCCGGGTCGATCGCGCTTGCGGCGCCGACCGGCGGCTACGGGAACTACACCTGCATCGACCACGGCGGCGGGCAGTCGACCTGCTACGCGCACCAGTCGAGCTTCGCGAAGACCTCCGGCTCGGTCGGCCAGGGAGAGGTGATCGGCTACGTCGGCTGCACGGGGTCTTGCTTCGGCGACCACCTCCACTTCGAGGTCCGGATCAACGGTCAGCCGACGGACCCGCTCGGTTACCTGTAGCCCTGGCTTGCTGTCGTTTCTGTCGCTGGCCGCGCTGCTGAGCTTCAACGGCCTGCCCGGAGACCTCGGGTCCACGGATGACGACAGCCGCTCGAGAGCACGACCGAGAACGCGACCGGCCTCGACGTCCCGCTCACCGAGACCACCGAGCCGGTCACCGAGGAGCTCGACAAGACCGTGACCGGCGCGGTCGGCGGGCTGTTCGCCGGCTAGCCCAGCGCCCGCTCCATCCACCGCAGGGCGATCCCGTGGACCTCCGCGTCGTGCTGCGCCGATCGGTGGTGGCCCCCCGGCAGGACGATCAGCTTGCTGGGCTCGGCCGCGTGCTCGTGGAGCTCCTCGGACCACGTGTACGGGATCTGCTCGTCGCCGTGCGCGTGGATCAGCAGCAGCGGCTTGCCGTCCATCAGCGCCACCGCGTCACGGATGTCGTGCTCGGACAGCCACGCCTCGAGCGCCGGCCCGTCCGCGCGCATCTCGAGCTCGCCCCCGCGCAGGCCCCGGAGCAGGTGCTCCTCCCCGGCGGGGCAGATCGCGATCGCGCCGGCGACGGCGTCGGAGACGGCGGCGGCGTGGATCGCCATGAACCCGCCCATGCTCGAACCGCGCGCACACACCTGGGCCGCGTCGACGCCGTCGATTCCGGCGAGCAGGCGCGCCATCAGAGAGACGTCGGCGACCGCCGCGGGCGCCATCTCGTCCTCGGCTGCCCCGTGCCCCCGCTGGTCGAACGTCAGCGCCGCCCATCCGAACCCCGACGCGGCGCGCGCGAAGTCGGCGTGGTTCTCCTTGCGCGACCCGGCGCCGTGGAGGACGACCACCCCAGGCCAAGGGGGCGAGTGATCTGGGCGTGGCGACGAACGTCGCCGCGACAGGCTGGTCTCGGTTGATTCAGGGAGCCACAGCTCGTACGGCCGGCCCTCGTGTACGCCGCGACGCGTCGCCGCGCGGGGGGAGGGAGGCCTCATTGCAGCTCCGAAGAAATCACAACATCGATGTGCCTGTCGCCTCGCAGTCGGGGGTCCGCCCGATGCTCGGCGCCCGTATGCCTGCCGCACGATCCCCGGCTCGTCACAATGGACGCCCGATGACGGACGTCAACGACAGCCGCGCCGAGGGCGGCGTCGCCGCCGCTCCGGCGCCGAACGCGGTCGAGGGCTCCCCGGTCTACCCGATCGGGAGCCGCGTCAACGAGCTCGGCAACCTCGAGGTGGGCGGGTGCGACGTCGTCGAGCTGGCGGCGGAGTTCGGGACCCCCGCATACGTTTACGCGGAGGACGACGTGCGCGCCCGCGCCCGCGCCTACCTGGACGCGTTCCGCAGCCGCACCGAGGACTTCGAGGTCCTGTTCGCGAGCAAGGCGGCGCCGATCACCGCGATCGAGCGCGTGCTGGCCGACGAAGGGCTGTCGATCGACGTCGCGTCGGGCGGCGAGCTGCACATCGCGCTGCGGGCCGGGTTCGACCCCGGGCGGATCCACCTGCACGGCAACAACAAGACCGAGCGCGAGCTGCGCGAGGCGTTCGACGCCGGCATCGGCCACCTGATCCTCGACTCGTTCGACGAGATCGAGCGCGCCGAGGGACTGCTCGACGGGCCGCAGGACGCGCTGATCAGGGTCACGCCCGGGATCGAGCCCTCGACCCACGGCTACGTCCAGACCGGACAGCTCGACTCGAAGTTCGGCTTCGGGCTCCGGGACGGCCTCGCGCGGCGGGCGATCGACCGGGTGCGGGCCAGCGACGCGCTGCGGCTCGTCGGACTGCACGCCCACATCGGGTCGCAGATCTTCGAGCTCGAGCCATATGTGAAGGCGATCGAGGCGCTGGCGGAGCTCGCCGACCCCGAGATCCGGATGCTCAACGTCGGCGGCGGACTCGGCGTCGCGTACACCAGCGACGACGAGCCGCCGTCGATCGAGGACTACGTCGACGTCAAGGTGCGCGGGATCGCGAGCCTGTTCGACCCGATGCCGAGGATCCTGGTCGAGCCCGGGCGCTCGTTGGTCGCCAACGCGGGGATCACCGTGTACTCGGTCGGGACCGTGAAGCGGATTCCGGACGTGCGCACCTACGTCGCCGTCGACGGCGGGATGTCGGACAACCTGCGGCCGATCATCTACGGAGCCCGCTACGAGGCGCTGGTCGCCAACCGGGCTGCAGAGGTGGCCGACACCGCGGTCACCGTCGCCGGCATGCACTGCGAGTCGGGGGACATCCTGGTCCGCGACGCGCTCGTCGCCTCCCCGGCGGTCGGCGACGTGCTGGTGACGCCCGCCACCGGCGCCTACGGCCACGCGATGGCGAACAACTACAACGCGGTCCCGCGGCCGCCGGTCGTTCTCTGCAGCGGCGGCGACGCCCGGCTCGTCGTGCGGCGCGAGACCTACGACGACCTCTCCTCCAGAGACCGAGAGTGAGCGATCCGGTCCGGATCGGGGTGCTGGGCGCAGGGACGGTCGGCGGGGCCTTCCTCGAGCTGGTGCGCGAGCGCGCTGACGCCGTCGAGGCGGCGACCGGCCGCCGCCCCGAGGTCGTGGGCGTGCTGCGGCGCTCCGAGGGCGACTTCGGCGACATCGTCTCCGGCTCCGACGTCGTCGTCGAGCTGATCGGCGGCACCGATCCCACGCGCGATTACGTGCTCCGCGCCCTGCGCGAGGGCCGGCACGTGGTCAGCGCCAACAAACAGCTGATCGCCCAGCACGGCGACGAGCTGTTCGAGGCCGCCCGCGACGCCGGCGTCCAGCTCCGCTTCGAGGCGGCCGTGGCGGGCGTGATCCCGGTGATCCGCGTGATCCAGGAGAGCCTCGCCGCGACCGAGGTCGAGAAGGTGTTCGGGATCGTCAACGGGACGACGAACTTCATCCTCACCGAGATGGCGAAGACCGGCGCGTCGTATACGGACGCGTTGGCCCGCGCCCAGGAGCTCGGCTACGCGGAGGCGGATCCGAGCGACGACGTCGGCGGCGCGGATGCCGCGGCGAAGATGGCGATCCTGGCGCGGCTCGCGTTCCACACCCCCGTCAGACTCGACGACGTCTCGTTCGAGGGGATCGAGAACGTCCAGCCGGACGACCTCGCGTACGCGAAGGAGTTCGGCCTGTCGCTGAAGCTGCTTGGGGTCGCGGAGCGGAACGGAGACGGGATCAGCGTCCGGGTGTTCCCGTGCTTCCTCTACCGCGGCCACCCGCTCGCCCCGATCGAGGGCCCGTTCAACGCGGTCATGGTCGAGGCGCCCTCGATCACCGAGATCACCATGTCCGGCCCCGGCGCCGGGGGGATCGAGACCGCGTCGGCGGTGCTCGGCGACGTGACGTCGATCATCGCCGGCGAGGCGCCCGTCCACGCCGTGCGCGCGACGCTTCCGGTCGTCCGCGACGTCGAGTCCGCGTTCTACCTCCACCTCGAGGTTGCCGACAGGCCGGGAGTGCTCGCCGCGATCGCCGCCGTGCTCGGCGACAACGAAGTGTCGGTCAAGAGCGTCGTTCAGTGGGGGCTCGGCGACGACGCCCGCCTGGTGATGGTCATGCACCAGGCGGCCGAGTCGCGCTTCTACTCGGCGCTCGACGAGCTCGCGAAGCTCGACTTCCTGCGCTCGCCGCCGCGCGCGATTCGCGTCATCGAAGAAGAGTTCCTGTAGGGGCCATGCCCCGTCCCCTGATAGAGAGGTACCGGGACCGGCTGCCGATCGAAGACGACGACCCGGTCGTATCGCTGAACGAGGGCTCGACTCCGCTCCTCCCCGCGCCCTCGCTCTCCGACCGGCTCGGGGTCGAGGTGCGGCTCAAGCTCGAGGGCGCCAACCCGACCGGCAGCTTCAAGGACCGCGGCATGACCCTCGCCGTGTCGCGGGCGGCCGGTGCCGGGGCGGAAGCGATCATCTGCGCGTCCACCGGCAACACCGCCGCGAGCGCCGCAGCGTACGCGGCGCGCGCCGGGCTGCGCGGCGCGGTGATCGTGCCCGAGGGCAAGATCGCGATCGGCAAGCTCGCGCAGGCGCTGATGCACGGCGCGCGCGTGATCGCGCTGCGCGGCAACTTCGACCAGGCGCTGGAGATCGTCCGCGCGCTCGCGGGCACCCACCCGGTCGAGCTCGTCAACTCGGTCAACCCGTACCGGATCGAGGGCCAGAAGAC
>DATAFB010000059.1:0-4385 GCA_036257695.1 Solirubrobacterales bacterium
CGGCGAGAGCGCTCAGCGCGGCGCCGATCCGGTCGTGCTCGTTTCGCGCCGCCACGACCACGATTGGCGGATCCGGTCGCACGGGCGGGTATTGTGCCGCGGACCCCGCATGGCGGACGTCGAGGCGCACATAACCGGCACTGTGTGGAAGATCGAGGTCACGGTCGGCGACGAGGTCGACGACGGCGACACCCTCGTGATCCTCGAGTCGATGAAGATGGAGATGCCGGTCGAGGCGGAGGACCCGGGCAAGGTGGCCGAGATCCGCTGCGAGGAGGGCCAGTCGGTCTCGGAGGGTGACGTGCTCGTCGTCCTGGAGTGATGAACCGGCACAGACCCGCTCGAACCGGATGCGGTAGCGGAGGATTCGAGCGGAGATGATGGAACTGGCCGGGGGGAAGCTGATCCTCGACGAGCCGGCCGAGGCGGTCGCGCGGCTGACGCTGTCGAATCCCGAGCGCCACAACGCGATCGACCACGACGTCCTCGACGGCCTGGCCGAGGCGCTGCCGAGCCTCGACCGGGGGATCGAGATCCGGTGCGTGATCGTGACCGGCGCCGGCGGCACGTTCTCGGCCGGCTACGACATCGCCGACATCCCCGCCGAGTCGTTCGAGCGCGACGCCGAGGCGCTCGTGGCGCACCCTCATCATCCGGCGATGGAGGCGGTCAGCGCGCACCCGTATCCCGTGCTGGCCGCGATCCCGGGGGCGTGCCTCGGCGGCGGGCTGGAGCTCGCGGTGCGGTGCGACCTGCGGATCGCCGGCGAGGGAGCAAGGCTCGGCATGCCGCCCGCCAAGCTGGGGCTGATCTACGGCCACACCGGCCTCGCCCGGTTCATCGACGTGATCGGGGTCGCGCGGACGAAGGAGCTGTTCCTGACCGGGCGCGAGCTGGCGGCGGAGCGCGCCGAGGCGATCGGGCTCGTCAACGAGGTCGTTCCCGACGAAGAGCTCGACAGCGCGGCGGTCGATCTGGCGGCGGAGATCGCCGCCAACGCGCCGCTCGCGGCGCGCGGCAACAAGCGGGCGATCGAGACCCTGGCCGCGTTTCCCCGCCTCAGCCCGCAACAGGAGCGGGAGCTGATCGAGCTCCGCCGCTCGTGCTTCGGCTCGGAGGACTTCCGCGAGGGGATCCGCGCCTTCTCCGAGAAGCGCAAGCCGCGGTGGACGGGCGAATAGCGCCCGGCTAGCGGCAGCCCCTGGCCTTCTTGGTCAGGTCGACGACGCGGCCGTCGGTCATCTCGGGCACCGCGCGGACCTTCGACTTGCGACCCCGCTTCAGCTTGCTCAGCCGCTCCTTGAACGGGCTGTCGCCGTCACTGCCTGCCCGCTTCCCGTCGACCTCGAACGTCACCTTCCCCACCCCGCTCGCGTCGGCGCCCTTGACCCGCGCGCGGGCGCGGCGCGGGACGCAGCCGCGGCGCTTGCGCAGCTTCAGCTTCAGCGCCGGCTTCGTGCGGCAGCCGGTCCCGGCGCAGTCGCGCAGAGCGTGGAGGCGCGCCGCGAGCTGTGCCTCGAGCGCGTCGAACGCCGGGTTCGCGTGCTGGCTCTGGAGCTCGAACGGGTCGCGCTCGAGGTCGTAGAGCTCGATCTGGCCCTCGTTGCTGCCCGACGTGTGCTCGACGTACTTGAAGCGCGCGTTGCGGAGTGCGGAGTAGGTCCGGGTCTCGATCAGGATCTCGCGCCCGCGCTCGCGCTTCGGCTCCGCGGCGAGCCCGAGCAGCGAGCGGCCGTCGAGGTTGAGTCCCGGCGACGCGCCGGTCGCGTCTACGATCGTCTTCGCGAGGTCGGCGTTGACTGCGAGCTCGCGCGCAGTCTTGCCCTCCGGCACGCCGGGGCCGCGGACGACCAGCGGCACGCGGCTCGACGGCTCGTAGTGGCGCGTCTTGCCGTTCTGGACCCGGTGCTCACCCCCAAAGAACCCGTTGTCGGCGGTGTAGAGGATCAGCGTGTCGCCGAGCTCGCCGTGGGAGCGCAGCGCGCTGACGATCCGCCCCACGCCCTCGTCGACGGACAGCAGCGAGCCGAGGCGGCACCGGTACCTCGTCGTGATCTGATCGCGCTGCGCGGCCGTGATCGGGTCCCGGCTCTGGATGTCCGTGGGCTTGTCGGACACGTCCGTCTCGTCGAAGCTCGGCGGCTGGGGGAGCGGCTCGGAGTCGAAGACGTCGGCGTGGCGCGGCGCGGGCTGCGCGGTCGTCTCACACTCGGAGGGCGGGTTCGAGGTCGGGTTCTGCCCCCCGTGCGGCGCCGTGTAGGAGGCGAAGATGAAGAACGGCTGCCGCGCCGGCGCGCGGCGGTTGATCACGTCGACGGCGCGGTTCGTGATCACGTCCTGCTTGAAGTCGGCCGGCGCCTCGCCGTAGCGGACGAGGGCGCCGTTCTCGTTCAGCGTGTAGTCGTACACCCGCTGCGCCTGGAGGACCGCCGCGTACCACTCGCTCCAGCCCGGAGGCACGAAGGTCTCGCCGCCGTCGCCCCCGTACCCGTTCAGATACTTGCCGATCAGGGTCGTGCTGTAGCCCGCGCCCTGCAGCCACGTCGGCAGGGTGTTCGCCCCGTGGTCGGCGGTGAACTTCGCGAACCCACCCTCGGGGGCGGCGTTTCCGAGCGTGCCGTGGTTGTGCGCGTATTGGCCGGTCAGCAGCGTCGCCCGCGACGGGCAGCAGAGCGGGAAGTTGGCGTAGCTGTTCGCGAACGTGACGCCGCGCTCGGCGAGCGTCGCGTCGACGGTGTCCATCACCCGCATCGACTCGACCGTCTGGTCGTCGGTCATGATCACGACGACGTTGGGTCGCCGCTCCTTCTTCGCCGAGGCGCGATCGGCGACCGCCAGCGCCGTGCTCGCCGCGGCGATCGCGAACAGCGCGGCGGCGAGCGCCACGCGGGCGCCCGGCGGCCGCCCCCTGCCGGCGGCCGTCGGGTGAGCATCTGATCTCAGGTGCTCCGGCATCCCCCTAGCCGCCTCTACAACACGGGGCGACCGCGAAAGTCGCGGCTGCGTCCGGCGCGGCTCCTAGCCTGCGGCTCGTGCCGCCGCTGATCAGCTTCGACGAGGCCCTGGCGCTGGGGGCCGTCGGCGACCGCGACGAGATCATGAAGCTCGTCGAGCGCGCGTGGGCCGCCCGCCGGGAGCGGTTTGGCGACTCGACCGACATGTGCTCGCTCGTCAACGCGAAGTCCGGCGGCTGTGCCGAGGACTGCGGGTTCTGCGCCCAGTCTCGGTACGCGGAGGCGGACACGCCGATGCACGCGATGATGGAGCCGGAGCAGATCCTCGAGCACGCCCACGCCGCCGAGGCGGCAGGGGCGCATCGCTTCTGCATGGTGACGCAGGGCCAGGGGCTGTCGAAGCGCGACTTCGCGAGGATCGTCGAGGGCGCGCGGCTGGTGTCCGAGCACACCAACCTCAAGCGCTGCGTGTCGGTCGGCCACCTGTCCGCCGATCGGGCCCGCGAGCTCGCCGAGGCCGGGGTGCAGCGGGTGCACCACAACGTCGAGACCGCCCGCTCGTACTACGAGGAGGTGACGACGACGGTCCGCTACGAGGGCCGGATGCGGACGATCGACGCGGTCAAGGAGGCGGGGCTGGAGTCGTGCGTCGGCGGGATCCTCAACCTCGGGGAGTCGCCGCGACAGCGCGTCGAGATGGCGTTCGAGCTCGCCGAGGTCAACCCGACCTCGGTCCCGATCAACCTCCTCAACCCCCGTCCGGGGACGAAGTTCGGCGATCGCGAGCTGATGGACCCGTGGGAGGTCGTCAAGTGGGTGGCGATCTTCCGCCTCATCCTCCCCGACGCGCTGTTCCGGCTGTGCGGCGGGCGGGTCGAGAACCTCGGCGAGCTGCAGCCGCTGGCCGTCAAGGCGGGGCTGAACGGGGTGATGATGGGGAACTTCCTGACCACGCTCGGCGCCGAGCCGTCCGACGACCGGGCGATGTTCGAGGAGCTGGGGCTGAACGTCGCCCGGCAGGCGGACAACGGCGCCAACCCCCGCCCCGACAACCGCTCCGGGTGGCTCGACGGCGACGCGCCGCACACGCCGATGGAGGAGCTGATCGACAGCCAGGACGAGGCGAACTTCTGGGATCCGGAGAAGCACCTCCGCGTGGTGAAGAAGGCCAAGCCGCCGCCATACCCGCGCGCCGAGTCGAGCGCCGCGGGGTCTGACCCCGCGGGCTGGGGCGACTAGTGGACGTCTCCGAGCGGCTGGACGAGCTTCGCCGGTCGGGGCTCCATCGATGGCTGCGGTTGGTCGGCGGCCCGCAGGGCCCGCGGGTGCTGCTCGACGGGCGCGAGGTGCTGCTGCTGTGCTCCAACGACTACCTCGGGCTGGCCGGCGACCCGCGCCTGCGCGCCGCCGCCGCCGACGCCGCCGAGCGCT
>DATAFB010000068.1:0-14920 GCA_036257695.1 Solirubrobacterales bacterium
TCTGTCTTGACTGTCATCGGGAGCCTTTACTTTACTTTTAGCTAGTTACTTACGGTTTGTAAGTTATAGCGCGCGAATCGCGCCCTCGCAAGAAGTACGACCGGCCGGGGCCGCTCGGATCATCGCCTTCGCGCCGATATCGTTCTCGCCGCCGGAACCCGCAACCGCCCGAGAGGAGACCCATGGCCGAGCAACCGAGCGCGCCCCCGCGCACCGAGACCCCCGACGACGTCAAGAGCCTCGTCGACGACCGCGGCGTGCGGTTCATCCGGCTGTGGTTCACGGACATCCTCGGCCAGCTGAAGAGCTTCTCGATCAACGCCCAGGAGCTCGACGACGCGTTCGAGGGCGGGATGGGCTTCGACGGGTCGTCGATCACGGGCTTCAACCCGATCGAGGAGTCGGACATGATCGCGATGCCCGACGCTACGAGCTTCTCCGTCCTGCCGTGGCGGCCCGAGGAGCAGGGGGTGGGGCGGATGTTCTGCGACATCAGGGTCCCGGGAGGCGATCCCTACGAGGGCGACCCGCGCTGGATCATGCGCCGGGCGCTGCAACGGGCCTCCGACATGGGCTTCGACGCGTACAACATCGGCCCCGAGCTGGAGTACTTCTACTTCCGCTCCGACAAGCCCGAGAGCGGAATCCCCGAGGTCCTCGACGAGGGCGGCTACTTCGACCTGACGACGCTCGACGCGGGCTCCGACGTTCGCCGCGAGACGGTGCTCGCGCTCGAGCAGATGGGGATCCACGTCGAGTACACCCACCACGAGGTCGGCCCCTCGCAGCATGAGGTCGACATGCGGTTCAAGAACGCGCTCGAGATGTCCGACGACTGCATGACGTACCGGATCGTGGTCAAGGAGTACGCGATGAAGTACGGGTGGCACGCGACTTTCATGCCCAAGCCGCTGTTCGACGAGAATGGCTCCGGGATGCACGTCCACCAGTCGCTGTCCCGGGACGGCAGGAACGCATTCTTCGACCCCGACGATCAGTACTACCTGTCGGAGACCGCGAAGTCGTTCATCGCCGGCCAGCTGCGGCACGCGCGCGAGATCTCACCCCTGTTCGCGCAGTGGGTGAACTCCTACAAGCGGCTGGTGCCGGGGTTCGAGGCGCCGGTGTACATGGCGTGGTCGCGGCGCAACCGCTCGGCGCTGATCCGGGTCCCGCTCTACCACCCCGGCAAGGAGCAGGCGACGCGGGCCGAGCTGCGGTGCCCCGACCCGGCCTGCAACCCCTACCTCTGCTTCGCTGGCATGCTCCACGCGGGGCTGGAGGGGATCGAGAAGGGCTACGAGCTGCCCGAGCCGATGGAGCAGAACCTGTACCACCTCACGCCCGAGGAGCGCCACCAGCGCGGAATCGAGCAGCTGCCGGAGACCCTCGGAGAGTCGATCGAGATCGCGGCCGAGTCGGAGCTCGTCCTGCGGACCCTCGGCGAGCATGCCTTCCGGCGCTTCGTCGAGATCAAGCGCCAGGAGTGGGAGGACTACCGCGTCCAGGTCACGCCGTGGGAGATCGAGAACTTCCTCTCGGTCCTGTAGGCGCTACTCCAGCGTCGACAGCAGGTAGGCGAGGGCGAACCCGAGAACCGTCACCAGGCCGACCATGTTTCCCGCCCGACGATGTGCTTCGGGGACCATTGTGTCGACGAGCATCGTCAGCACCGCTCCGGCGGCGAACGCCTGGATCACGGCGAGCGCGTTACCCGAGGCGCCATCGAGCGCTCCGTAGCCCACCGCCGCAGCGGCAGCCGAGGCGACCACGACGACCACCCACTCGCCGAGAATCCGCGCCGGCCGACCGCCCGCCGCCTTCATCCCGGTGGAGGAGGAGATCGCCTCGGGCAGGTTGGAGAGAAAGACCGCGGCCAACACCGCCACGCCGACGCCCGAGCCTTCGAGCAGCGTGATCCCGATCACCGCCGATTCCGGGATTCCGTCCAGGACCGCGCCGAGCAGGAGAGCCTTCGCTGAGCCCTCCGCCTGCTCGCCGGTGGAGCTCATCCGATTGCCGCCGCCGCCGCGGTCGATGACCCGGTCGCCCGCGAAGTAGGCGAGCGCGCCCAGCCCAAGTCCGAGCGCGACCGCGTCGGCGCCGCCGAGGTGGAACGCCTCCTCGGTGAGCTCGAACGACAGCGCGCTGATCAGCGTTCCGGCGCCGAACCCGAGGATCAGCCCGATCGCCGTGCTCGGGATCCGGAGCGCCAGCCCGAGGATCGCCCCGAGTAGCAGCGACGACGCCCCGACCGCTCCCCACAGGGACGCCTCGGCCATGCGCGAACGCTATCCGAGCGCGGCGGACAGCTCCTCGGGATCGGTGACCGGCGCCCGGCAGGCGAAGCTCTCGCACACGTAGGCCGCCGGCCGGCCGTCGACGGCGTGGCGCTCGCGCATCAGCTCGGGGCTGTCGGTCCCCTCGGGACCGCCGGCGACGACGAGGTTCGGCCGGTACGCGGACCGGACCACGCCCGCGAGCTCGCCGAGGGCGTTCCCGTCCTCGGCGGCGGGCGCCACGAGCGCCACCTCGCGGCTGGGGGAGAGATGGAACGACAACGCCCGCAGCAGGTGCGCGACCGCCTGCGGATGGCTGGCTGCGACGCGGTGGAAGAGGCGGAAGACACTTTCGGCGCGGCGCGCGTACTCGTGCTCTCCGGTGAGCTCGGCGAGTCGCAACAGCCCGAACGCCGCCGACGAGTTTCCCGACGGGATCGGGTGGTCGTCGACGTCCTTGCGCCGCGCGATCAGACGCTCCCCGTCCTCGGCGGTGGTGAAGAACCCGCCCCGCTCGGAGTCGCCGAAGCGCGCGATCATCTCGTCGGCGGTGGCGCGCGCGACGTCGAACCACCGCTGCTCGAAGCTCGCCTCGTACAGGGTCAGCAGCGCCTCGACGAGGTACGCGTGGTCCTCGAGGTAGGCGGGGAACCGCGCCTGCCCGTCCTTGTACGACCGCAGCAGCCGGCCGCGATCGTCGCGCAGCTCGCGGTCGACGAACTCGGCGGCGGTCGTCGCGGCATCGAGGTAGTCGGCGCGGCCGAGCATCGCACCCGCCTCGGCGAGCGCCGCGATCATGAGCGCGTTCCACGATGCGAGCCGCTTGTCGTCGAGGCCGGGCCATACGCGCTCCGAACGGCGCTCGTACAGGGCGCGGCGCACGTCGGCGTCCCATTCCGGCGGGTCGTCCTCGAGCCCGGCGTAGAGGTGAAGAATGCTGCGGCCCTCGAAGTTGCCGCGCTCGGTGACGCCGTAGCGCGCCAGCGTGTCCTCGACGCGATCGCCGAGGCCGGCGGCTCGCAGCGCCTCCGCGATCTCGTCGCGCGTCCAGACGTAGAACCGTCCCTCCTCGCCCTCGGAGTCGGCATCGAGCGCCGAGTAGAACCCGCCCTCGGGGCCGCGCATCTCGCGCAGCGCCCAGTCGAGTGTCGCCTCGCAGACGCGGCGGTAGCGGTCGTGGCCGAGCACCTGCCACCCGTGCAGGTACGCGCGCGCCAGCAGCGCGTTGTCGTACAGCATCTTCTCGAAGTGGGGGACGAGCCACTCGTCGTCGACCGAATAGCGCGCGAAACCGCCTCCGACGTGGTCGTGGATACCCCCCGCGGCCATCGCGTCGAGGGTGACCCCGGCGACGTCGGTCACGCCGCGGGCGAGCAGGAGCTCCAGCGCCGAGGCCGGCGGGAACTTGGGGGCGGAGCCGAAGCCGCCGCCCTCCATGTCGGCCGCGCCCCGCAGCGCCTCGACCGCGCGAACGAGCAGATCTTCGCCGAGCAGCTCGCTCGACGGCTCGATCCGCCCCACGGCGCCGAGCTGGTCGCGCGTGCGTGGCGCTGCCGACCGGATCTGCTCTCGGCGGGTGTCCCACGCCTCGGCGACGGCCTCCATCACCTGGCGGAAGCTGGGCAGGCCCGGGCGCGGCTCGGGCGGGAAGTACGTGCCGCCGTAGAACGGGACCCCGTCGGGGTCGAGGAACGCGGTCAGCGGCCAGCCGCCGTGGCCTGTCATCCCCTGGACCGCCTCCATGTACAGCGCGTCGACGTCGGGGCGCTCCTCGCGGTCGACCTTTATCGGGACGAAGTGCTCGTTCATGTACGCCGCCGTGTCGGGGTCCTCGAACGACTCGCGCTCCATGACGTGGCACCAATGGCACGCCGAGTACCCGATCGAGAGCAGGATCGGCCGCTCCTCCTCGCGGGCGCGCGCAAGCGCCTCGTCGCCCCACGGGTACCACTCGACGGGGTTGTCCTTGTGCTGCAGCAGGTATGGGCTGATCTCGCTCGCGAGCCGGTTGGCCATCGCCCCCAGGCTACCCAGTGCGATATCAATGCCAACGACGGAAGGCAGCGATCGCCACCGACCTGACAGTGATCCTCGAGGACCGCCCGGGCGAGCTCGCCAGGCTCGGTGAGCTGACGGGGCAGATCGGCGTCAACATCCTCGGGATGTGCGCGCTGACGGGCGAGGGGAAGGGGTACATCCACCTCCTCGTCGCCGATGAGAAGGCGGCCGCCGCCCGGACCGCGCTCGAGGACGCGGGCATGGGCGTCGCCGACGCGCGCGAGGTGCTGGTGGTGGACATCGAGGACCGCCCCGGCACGCTCGGCGAGATGGCGCGGCGGTTCGCCGACGCCAGCGTCAACATCGAGCTCGCCTACACGACCTTCGGCGGGGTCAGGCTCGTCGTCGCGACTGACGACCTGGATGCTGCTCGCGCCGCGCTGGAGTAGGCGCGCCTACGCGCCCGTAACGTCCTTGGCGAACGCCTCGAACGCGTCGAGGTAGCGCTGGACGTCGTCGTCGGAGTGGGCGACCGACAGCGTCCACTCCTCCTCGACGCCGGGCGTCATGAAGATCCCGTGGTTCATGTGGTACAGCCACGCGAGGCTGGCGAGGTCCCCGTCCACCTTCGACAGGTAGTCGCGGTACTCGCGCAGCGGCTCCGAGGAGAAGATCACGCACCCCTTGGCGCCCATTCCCTCCGGGTAGCAGGGCAGCTCGTAGCGGTCGATCAGCTCCCGCAACCCCGAGCGCAGGTTCTCGTTCGTCGCCTCGAGCGTCTCGTACGCGTCGGGGGTCAGCGCCTCGAGCAGGGTGGCTTCGGAGGCTGCCATTACGAGCGGGTTGCCGTTGAAGGTCCCGTACTGGTGGTACTCGCCGCTGGAGACGAGCTCGGCGATCTCGGCGGTCATCCCGATCGCGCCGCCCGGATAGCCGCCGAAGGTCGCCTTCGCGAGCGTGACCATGTCGGCGTCGACCCCGAAGTGCTCCGTCGCGCCGCCCGGGGCGATCGTGCACCCGGTCTTGACCTCGTCGAAGATCAGCTTGACGCCGTGCGCCGTGCACAGCTCGCGCACCCGCTCGAGGTAGCCGTCGACGGGCGGGATGATGTTGATGTTCATCATCGCCGGCTCCATGATCAGCCCGGCGACCTGCCCGTCGAGCTTGTTCAGCACCGAATCCAGCGCGTCGGCGTCGTTGAACGGCACCGCCCGGGTGAGGTCGGTGAGCGCCTTCGGGTAGCCGGCGCCGTAGACCACGCTGCGCGGGTCGTCGCGGTCACCCAGCTCCTCGAGCTCGGGGTAGACCGACACCATCACCGCGTCGTGATGGCCATGGTAGGAGCCCTCGATCTTGAGGATCGTGTCGCGGCCCGTCGAGGCGCGAGCGAGGTGGACGGCGTCCATCGTCGACTCGGTGCCCGAGTTCGTGAACCGCCACTGGGGGAGCTTGAAGCGGCGCGTGAGCTCCTCGGCGACCGTGATCGAGCCCTGGGTCGGTGCGGCGAAGTGGGTCCCGCGCGCGGCCTGGGCCTGGACGGCGGCGGTCACGTGCGGGTTCGCGTGCCCGACGACGACGACGCCGAAGCCGTTGTGGAAGTCGGAGTACTCGTTCCCGTCGACGTCCCACACCCTCGACCCCTCGCCGCGCTCGACGAACACCGGCCACGGGTCGATCGACTGGAACGAGGACGGCACGCCCCCGGGCATCACCCTGGTCGCGCGCTCCCAGCGCTCGCGCGACCCGGGCGTGCGCTGCTTGAGCTTGTCCATCTCGACGCGCGTCAGCTCCGCGATCCGGTCGCGGTCGATCGCGGCGGCGCCGGTCGGTGTGATCTCTACGCCCATGCCTGGGAGGGGTGATGCGACGGGAGCGCAGCGTACATCAGACCCCGCGGCAGACGATGTACAACGTCCCCTGCAGCGGTTGTCCGTCGAGGCCGTCCGCCGACGGCGGCATCGCGCCGGCGACGACCTGCGGTGTGGTGCCGATCGCCGCGACCTCGAACCCGGCCGCGGTCAGCTCACGCTCGACCTCGGCGGTGCGATACCAGTACACGTGCGGGCCGGCGTCGCCCAGCGCCGCGGGCGTCGGGCGGCCGCGCATCCGCATGCGCGGCAGCAGCTGCTCGGGGCGGTCCGAGCCGCGCGCGCGGCGGAGCAGCCTCAGGTACGCGAGGTACGGCCGCATCAGCGCGCTGCGGCGGCGCACCTCGAACGGGAGCACCGAGAACAGCGCGATGCCGCCCGGCCTCAACACCCTTCGCGCCTCGGCGGCGACCCGGCGGCGGTCCGCGGCGGCCTCGATCGACGACAACAGCTGCTGCAGGTAGATGACCTGGTCGAAGCTCGCGTCCGGGTAGCCGAGCGCCCTGGCGTCCTGGACCGAGAACGCGATCTCCCCGCTCGGGTCGGCCTTGCGCGCCTCGGCGACGAGCTCGGGGACGAAGTCGAATCCGGCGAGCGACGTGAAGCCGAGCCGGCGCATCTCGTCGAGGATCCGCCCGCCGCCCGATCCCGCCTCGAGCGTCGCGCCGCGCCGGTCGAGGTAGCGGTCGATCAGCGCGCGCTCGTCGGGCTTCAGGCCGGCCGCCTCGGTCCAGTACTGGCGCTCGACGGTGCGAAACACCGTCCGATGCTCGTCGGACATCAGGACATCGACCTGCTACTCGTCTCGCAGTCGCGGGCTTTGCCCCCGATGCTCGCCGCCATCATCACCAGTGAGATACCAGCTACGCGAAATGGAGCTCGGTGGCGTCCTCGCCGGCGACCGGCTGATCGCAGGTGGGGCAGTACAAGACCGCGTCGAGCGGCGTCCCGCACGCGGCGTGGACCGGCGCCTCGGAGCCGCCGCGGTGGCGGGCGCCCCAGTGGGCAAGCTGGCGCAGCGCGCCCGACAGCGCGCGGCCGGGCTCGGTGAGCTCGTACACGTACCGCGGCGGGCGCTCGCAGTACGGCTGGGCCACGACCAGGCCCTCCTCCTCGAGCTGGCGCAGCCGCGAGCTGAGCACGTTGGGGGCGATCCCCTCGAGCTCCTCCTGGAGCTCGCCGAAGCGGCGCGACCCCTCGAGCAGGGCGGCGACGATCAGCAGCGTCCATCGATCGCCGACGGCCGCCAGGGCCTCGGACAGCGCCGAGCTCGTCGCACCTGCGTGGCGGGTGCCCGCCTCCATGGCAGAGATGGTAGAATACTCACTTGCAACTTGCAAGTAACTCCGAGGAGGCAGGAAATGGCCGCTTCGCCCGCCCTCGCAGAGATTGGCTCCACCCTCGATCGGGTCGCCTCCGAGCAGGGGCGGTCCGTGGTCGGGGTCGGCCGTGGATGGCGCGTCGGCTCCGGCGCCGTGATCGCGCCGGATCGCGTTCTGACCGTCGCCCACCGGGCCGCCGACGTTGTGACCGTCACGTTCACCGACGGTCGCGAGGCCGACGGCGAGCCGGTTGCCGCCGACCGCGACCTCGACCTCGCCGTGGTCGCGGTCGAGACCGGCGACGCCCGCCCGCTCGAGTGGGCCGACGGCGACTCGCTCGCGGTAGGGACGCCTGTGGTGGCGCTCGGCAACCCCGGCGGCCGCGGCCTGCGCGCCACGCTCGGGTTCGTCGCGGCGGCCGACCGCGGCTTCAGGGGCCCGCGTGGCCGCCGGGTGACCGGGGCGGTTGAGCACACGGCGCCGCTTCCGCGGGGGTCGGCCGGGGGGCCGCTGCTCGACGCGGACGGCGGCCTGATCGGGGTCAACCTGCTGCGCCTCGACGGAGGCCTGATCGTCGCCGCGAGCGTTGCCGGGGGGCTCCGGAACGCCGTCGACGGCCTCGTTCGCGGTGAGCAGCCCGCGCGCCCGCGGCTCGGGGTCGCCGTCGCGCCGCCCCGCGTCGCGAGGCGGATGCGCCACGCGGTCGGCCTGCCGGAACGCGACGGCGTGCTGGTGCGCGCGGTCGAGGACGGCAGCCCCGCCGCCCGCGCCGACATCGCCCGCGGCGACCTGATCGTCGCCGTGTCGGGACGCGAGGTCGACGGCGTCGACGCGCTGCACCGCGCGCTCGACGAGGCGGCCGCCGACGGCGGCCTGAAGCTGACCCTCGTGCGCGGCACCGACGAGCGCGAGGTCGAGGTCGATCTGGGAGGGGGTGGGCGATGACTGCCAGCGGGACCGAGACACGGCCGCAGGACGCGGCGGCTCTCGACGCCTACTCGCGCACCGTAATCGGCGTCACCGCGCGCCTCGCTCCGTCCGTCGCCAGCATCCGCGTCCAGCGGCGAACGTGGGGCGGCAGGATGCCGGCCGGCGCCGGCAGCGGCGTCGTGCTGACCCACGACGGCTTCATCCTCACCTCGGCCCACGTCGTCTCCGGCGCCGACGGCGGCGGCCGGGCGGCGTTCACCGACGGCCGCGAGCTTCGCTTCAGCGTCGCCGGCCGTGACCCGCTGTCCGACCTCGCGATCGTCCGCGCCGAGGACGGCGACCTCCCGCCGGCCGAGCTCGGCGACGCGGACATGCTCCGCGTCGGCCAGCTCGTGGTTGCGATCGGGAACCCCCACGGCCTCGAGGGGTCTGTGACCGCCGGGGTCGTGTCCGCCCTCGGTCGCGCGCTGCCCGCGCGTTCCGGCCGTCGCGCGCGGATCATCGACAACGTGATCCAGACCGACGCCGCGCTCAACCCCGGGAACTCAGGCGGGGCGCTCGCCGACGGCGACGGGCGCGTCGTGGGCGTCAACACCGCCGTCGCCGGCGTCGGGCTCGGCCTCGCGGTGCCGATCAACGACACGACGCGCAGAATCATCGGCTCGCTGATGAGCGAGGGGCGCGTTCGCCGCGCCTACCTCGGGATCGCGGGCGGCCCGCGGCCGCTCCCGCCCCGGGCCCGGGCGTCGTTCGACCGGCGGGTCGGGGTCGAGGTCGTCGAGGTGGTCTCCGGCAGCCCCGCCGAGCGGGGCGGCATCCGCGAGGGCGATCTGATCGTCGAGGTGGACGGGCGCGCCGTGGAGAGCGCCTCCGACCTCCAGGGGATGATGGTCGCGGAGAGAATCGGCCGGCCGCTCGCCGCCCGGGTGTGGCGATCCGGCTCCGAGCTCGACCTCGAGCTCGTCCCCGCGGAGCTCACCGAGCGCGACTAGGTAGGGTCCGCCGCGTGCCGGCTCACGCAGCATTCCTGCGCGGAGTCAACCTCGGCCCGAGGCGGCGGGTCGGCAGCGAAGAGCTGCGCGCGGTCTTCGAAGGGATCGGGTTCGAGGACGTGGCCACCTTCCGGACGAGCGGGAACGTCGTCTTCGGCGCGCGCCGCAAGCCGGCGGGCGACCGGATCGAGCGCGAGCTCGAGCGCGCGCTCGGCTACGAGGTCACGGTCTTCCTGCGCTCGGCGAAGGAGCTTCGCGCGATCGCGGAGCGCCAGCCGTTCCCGGCGAAGGTCGTCGACGCGTCCGCGGGCAAGCTCCAGGTCCTGCTGCTCCCGCGACGGCCCCGAAAGCGCGACGCCGACGGCGTCCTCGCGCTGGCCACCGACGAGGACCGGCTTGCGTTCGAGGAGCGCGAGCTGTACTGGCTTCCGAGCGGGGGGATGCGCGACGCCGCGCTCGACCTCGCGGCGGTCGAGCGGGCCGTCGGGCCGACGACGATGCGGACCAAGGGAACCATCGACCTGCTGGCGGCGAAGTACTTCGCCGACTGAGAACATGCCCGGATGCACTCGCGGCTGCTGACCGACCATCACGGCACGCGGACGTTCGCCGTCGCGCTCGAGACAGGTGAGCGGTTCATGGAGTCGATTACTCGCTTCGCGGCCGAGCACAGGCTGGCGGCGAGCGAGTTCACCGCGATCGGTGCGTTCGCGTCGGCCCAGCTCGCGTGCTTCGATCCGGAGAAGCGCGGCTACGTGGATATCCCCGTCGACGAGCAGGTCGAGCTCGCGTCCCTGAACGGGCGCATCACTCGCCCCGAGGGAGGGGAGGGCGATCCGCACCTCCACGTCCACTGCGTCGTCTCGCGTCCGGACGGCTCGACGATCGGCGGCCACCTTCTCGAGGCCGAGGTGCGCCCGACGGCCGAGGTGTTCATCACCGACTCGCCGACGGAGCTCCACCGCAGCACCGATCCGGGGTCGGGCCTGCCTGTGCTGAGGCCGGACGTCGAGTAGGAATCAGTACGGCGACCTGCTACTCGCCTCGCAGTCGGGCACTCCGCGCCCGATGCTCGGCGCCAGGATCACTCGACCGTCCACGTGTCCCCGGACCGGAACAGGGCGTCGAGGTCGTCGGTGCCCGGCCCCGCATCCGCATACGCCTTCTCGAGCTCCGCCGTCATTGCCTCGGCGTAGAGCGGGCGCTCGACGGCGCGGAAGACGCCGATCGGGGTGGGGCCGGTGGGCCGCTCGGCCAGATGCGCGAGCGCGAACGCGAGGCTGGGGTTGGGGTCGTGAGCGTCGTGGACGAGCAGCGCGTCCTCGCCGACGTCGGCGACGTCAGCGAGGCTGAGGCGCCCCCCGCCGTCGCGGACGACGCCGCGCTCGTCCTCGACCCCGAACCGGATCAGCTTGCCGTGCTCGAGCCTGATCTGGTTCGCCTCGCGCCCCTTCGCGCGGACGGCGTCGAAGGCGCCGTCGTTGAACACGTTGCAGTTCTGGTAGATCTCGATCAGCGCCGAGCCGCGGTGCTCGGCCGCCGCCCGCAGGACGTCGGCCTCGTGCCCGCGGTCGGTGTCGACCGTTCGGGCGACGAACGTCGCCTCAGCGCCGAGCGCGAGCGCGAGCGGGTTGAAAGGATGGTCCTGGGAGCCGAACGGCGTCGACTTCGTGACCTTGCCCTCCTCGCTCGTCGGCGAGTACTGGCCCTTGGTCAGCCCGTAGATCTGGTTGTTGAACAGCAGGATCTTCAGCGGCACGTTGCGGCGCAGGGCATGGATCAGGTGGTTGCCGCCGATCGACAGCGAGTCGCCGTCGCCGGATACGACCCAGATCGACAGGTCAGGGCGCGACAGCGCGAGCCCCGTCGCCAGCGCCGGCGCGCGGCCGTGGATGCCGTGGACGCCGTACGTGTTCATGTAGTACGCGAACCGGCCCGCGCAGCCGATTCCGGCGACGAACACCGTGCGCTCCGGCGGCACGCCGAGCTCGGGCAGGAACTGCTGCACCGTGG
This sequence comes from Solirubrobacterales bacterium, assembly GCA_036257695.1. Lineage (GTDB taxonomy): Bacteria > Actinomycetota > Thermoleophilia > Solirubrobacterales > 70-9 > DASPWW01. Next base: position 11,403 of record DATAFB010000068.1, read on the forward strand.
CGAGGATCGCGTAGTCGCCGCACCCGGGACACCAGCGCGTCTCCTGGTCCGAGGCGAAGTCCTTCTTCGTCAGCGCCGGGCTGCCGTTGCCGCCGGAAGCGACCTCGACCGCTCCGTTTCCGCCGTGCTCGCTCACAGTCGCTCCGAGATCGCGTCGTCGAGCTCCTCGGCGAAGATCGGCAGCCCCTCGACCTTGGTGTAGCTCTGCGCGTCGACGAGGTACTCGGCGCGGATCACCTTCACCAGCTGGCCGGTGTTGGTCTCGGGGACCAGCACCTTGTCGTACGCGCGCACCACCTCGCCGGTGTTCCGGGGCAGCGGGTTGAGGTGGTAGAGGTGCGCGCGGGCGACCTTGCCGCCGCGCTTGCGGACGCGGCGCACGGCGCCCTTGATCGCGCCGAACGTCGACCCCCAGCCGAGGACGAGCATCTCGGCGCCGTCCTGGTGGTCGACCACGAGCTCATCAATGTCGTCGGCGATTCCGGCGACCTTGTCCGCCCGCAGGCGCGTCATCACCGCGTGGTTGTCGGCCTCGTAGTTGACGTTGCCCGTCTCGTCCTCCTTCTCGAGCCCGCCGATCACGTGCTGGAGGCCCTTGGTGCCGGGGATCGCCCACGGCCGGGCCAGCCGTTCGTCGCGCCGGTAGGGGAGGAACTCGCCGCCGTTGGTCGGCTCGGTGGCGAAGCCCGGGTCGAGCGGCGGAAGGTCCGCGGCGTCGGGGACGAGCCACGGCTCGGTCGAGTTGGCGAGGAAGGTGTCCGAGAGCAGGATCACCGGCGTGCGGTAGGTGACCGCGATCCGCACCGCCTCGAGCGCCGCGTCGAAGCACTGGGCAGGGGTCGCGGCGGCGACGATCGGCAGCGGCGACTCTCCGTGGCGGCCGTGCATCGCCATCAGCAGGTCCGCCGCCTCGGTCTTCGTCGGCATCCCGGTCGACGGGCCGGCCCGCTGCACGTCGATCACGAGCAGCGGCAGCTCGAGCATCACGCCGAGGCCGATCGTCTCCGCCTTGAGGTCCATTCCGGGGCCGCTCGTGACGCTGACGCCGAGGTGGCCGCCGAACGACGCCCCGAGGGCCATGTTCGCGGCCGCGATCTCGTCCTCCGCCTGAACCGTGCGGACGCCGAAGCGCTTGTGGCGCGACAGCTCGTGCAGCAGCTCCGAGGCGGGCGTGATCGGGTAGCTGGCGAGGAACAGGGGCAGGTCGCTGCGGACGCTGGCCGAGATCAACCCCAGCGCCGCCGCGGTGGTCCCGTTGATGCCGCGGTAGGTGCCGGGCTCCGCCGGCGCCGGCTTGACCTCGTAGTGGACCTGGAGCAGCTCGGCGGTCTCGCCGAAGTTGTACCCGGCCTTGAACGCGGCGAGGTTGGCCTCGGCGAGGGTCGGCTTCGAGGCGAACTTCTGCTCGATCCATCGCTGGGTCACGTCGACCGGGCGGCTGTACATCCACGACACGACGCCGAGCGCGAACAGGTTCTTGGACCGGGCGGCGTCGCGGCTGCTGACCCCGTCGATGCCCTCGGTCGCGCGAACGGTCATCGAGGTCATCGGGACCCGCAGCACCTTGTAGTCGTCGAGGGTGCCGTCCTCGAGCGGGTTGGCGTCGTACTCGGCCTTGCGCAGGTTGGGCTCTGTGAACCCGTCCTCGTTCACCATCACGATCCCGCCGCGCTCGAGCTCCGGGAGGTTCGTCTTCAGCGCCGCGGGGTTCATCGCCACGAGCACGTTCGGCTGCCCGCCCGGGGTGAGGATGTCGCGCGATGCGAAGTGGATCTGGAACGCGGACACGCCGGCCAGCGACCCCGCCGGCGCGCGGATCTCGGCCGGGAAGTCCGGCAGCGTGACGAGGTCGTTGCCGATCAGCGCGGTGGCCGCGGCGAAGCGGTTGCCGGCGAGTTGCATCCCGTCGCCCGAATCGCCGGCGAAGCGGACGACGACCCGCTCCTTCTCCTCGACTGCCTTATTCACGAGGACTCACTTCCCCCCGTCCTGTGAGTGAATCTGTCCTGCCTCGTCGGTCGTGATGCCTCTTGCTTCGATTGTACGCACGCCGGCGGCTCCCCCGGCCAATGCCGGCGCGGGCCCGGGTTCATCCGTCCACTGTGCGAACATCTGTTCGTGATGCGTTGGGACAACTTGGAGAGAGGAGCCGGCACGCAGGGAACGCTGCGCGGGCTGGGCGAGTCCACGGTTCGGACCTTCGACGCTCCGGAGGCGGTCGGGATCCGCTTCCACGAGGTGGAGGCGCGGTCGGCGCTGAACCGCGTTCCGGAGCGCTCGCGGATGCCGTTCCGGTGGACGATCAACGCCTACCGCGGCTGTACCCATGCGTGCGTCAAACCGGGTCTACTGCTTCGCTAGACCCAGCCACACCTACCTCGACCTCAACCCGCGCGAGGACTTCGAGCGCGAGATCGTCGTCAAGGTCAACGTGCCGGAGCTGCTGCGAGCCGAGCTCGCGCGCCCGAGCTGGAAGGGCGAGCACGTCGCGCTCGGCACCAACACCGACCCGTACCAGTGGGTCGAGGGCCGCTACCGCCTGATGGAGGGCATCTGGGAGGCGATGCGGGACTTCGCCAATCCGTGCTCGGTGCTGACCAAGTCGCCGCTGCTGCTGCGCGACGTCGATCTGATGAAGCAGATCGCGGCGCGGGCCGAGTTCGGCGCCAGCCTCTCGGTCCCGACCCTCGACGAGAAGGCGTGGCGGGAGACCGAGCCGCACACTCCGCATCCGCGCAAGCGGCTGGAGGCGGTCGGGGAGCTGAACCGGGCCGGGATTCCGACGGGGATCCTAATCGCGCCGCTGATCCCCGGGGTCAACGACGGCCCCGAGCAGGTCTCCGAGATCGTCGAGATCGCGACCGAGGCCGGCGCGGTGAGCATCGGAGGGGTGGGCCTGCATCTGCGCCGCGAGGTGCGCGAGATCTGGTTCGAGTGGCTGCGAGAGCACCGCCCCGACCTCGTGCCGCGCTACGAGCAGCTGTACTCCCGCGGGGCGTATCTGCCGACCGAGGAGCGCGAGCGGCTCGCGAAGCTGACCCGCCGCCCCGGCGCGCCTCGCGCCCGGTTCAGGGGGAGGGACCCGGCTCCGCCGACGAGGCGGCCGGCGAAGCAGCGTGAGCCATCGCAGGCGAAGTTGTTCTGAGCCGGGTCGCTATCACCACGGCGCTGGCCCCGGCGCACGCGGCGGCGAGCCAGAAGGCGGCGGCGTAGACGCCGCCGAGCGCGACCGCGGCGCCGGTCAGCGGCCCGCCGAGCCCGACGCCGACGTCGAAGAACGCCGTGAAGGTGCCGACCGCGGACCCCCGCCGCGATTCCGGGACCCGGTCGACGACGGTGAGCAGCAGCGACGGGTACAGGGTGGAGAACGCGGCGCCCATCGCGCACGCGCCGATCAGCGTCACCGGCAGGCTCGGCGCCAGCGCGACGATCGCGAGGCCGAGCGCCTCGACCGTCGCCGCCGCCGTCGCGCAGCGCACGGGCCCGAGCCGGTCGGGCAGGTCGCCCCCGACGAGCCG
>DATAFB010000070.1:0-6773 GCA_036257695.1 Solirubrobacterales bacterium
GAGATCATCGTCAGCGACCGCCCCCACGAGCTGCGCAAGGTGCTCGCGAAGGGCTGAGTGGTCAGGGCGACCTACGACTCCTCGGCCTCCGGCACTGCGTCGGCGTGGCGGTGAGCGACCTTCCATTCGCCATCCTCGCGGCGATAGACCTGCGTGGCGCGCAGCGTGTAGCGCCGGGGTTCGCCGTTGACGGACGCCTGGGTCTGCTCGTAGCCAACGGTATAGGCCATGTCGCCGACCACATCAGCCGCCACGATGTCGTGCGAGTACGACACACAGTCCGAGAAAGTGGCCTCCAGCTGCCCGAACAGCTCTCTCACTTCCTCTTGCCCGTTGGCCGACTTCCACGCGCCGAGGACCGTGACGGGGTCAATCCTGGACCAGATCGCGAGTCGGGGTGCCGCGTCCCCATTGTGCAGCGCCTCTTCCGCGTCCCTGAGACGAGATCTCGCCCATTCCAGGAACTCCTCCCTTTCACCCATGTCCACCTCCATCTGGTGTGGGCCACAATACTTATCTCGCCATCGGCTTCTGCAGCGTTTTTGGCGCACGCAATGGAACAGTGAGCCGGGAACGGCCCCCTAAAAAGTCGCGCCTACTCCCGCAGCCCGGCGGCTTCGAGGGCTTACCGAGGCGCCTCGGTAGGAGCGGATCGTGCGAAACCCGGTGTCGATCTCCGAGGCTCCGCTCCCTTGTCGGCTGTTTGGGCGGCGCGGGCCACGCGCTCGGCCGGGCTACCCGGCGTGTGCGGGCTACCCGATCGCGGCTCCCGTGGGTACGGCTGTGGGTACGGCATGGGTACGGGACTGACCCCGATTGACCCCGAGTGACCTACTCGCCGAGCACTTTGATGACCAGCCGCTTCGCACGGCGCCCGTCGAACTCGGTGTAGAAGACCTGCTGCCACGGGCCGAGGTCGAGCCGCCCCGCCGTGACGGGCAGGATCACCTGGTGGTGGACGAGCAGGTTCTTCAGGTGCGCGTCTCCGTTGTCCTCGCCACCGCGGTGGTGGCGATAGTCGCCGGGGTCGGGCAGCAGCCGGCGGGCAACGTCGTTGGACGGCTCGCTCCAGCTCGGGGGCGCGACCTTGTCGAGCCACTCGAGCGTGTCCTCGTGTAGCCCCGGCTCGTCGTCGTTGACCCACACCCCGGCCGTGATGTGCATCGCCGACACCAGCACCATGCCCTCCTCGACCCCGGCCTCGTCGACGGCGGCCTGTACGTCGTCGGTGATGCGGACGAACTCGCGCCGCTCCGCCGTCTCGAAGGTGCGGTAGACGGTGTGCGACTTCACCCTGGCCTCCTCCGCTGATTGAGCTCCTCGACGCTGGCGAGCAGGCTATCGGCCGCACCGGGTGGAGCCATGGTGAATCGGTGAACCGCTCCGTGGGTATCCGTAACCTTTCCTGCGTCGCTGCATGGCCGAGTCGCCCGACATATTCCACACGCAGTACCTGATGACCGCGGGGCCGACGCCGCTGCCGCCGGCGGTCAGCCAGGTGATGGCGGAGCCGATCGTCTACCACCGCGCGCCAGCGTTCATCGAGGTCTACGAGCGCGTCCTGGAGCGGCTGCGCGAGGTGTTCCAGACCCGCAACGACGTGCTGTGCTTCGTCGCTTCGGGCACCGGGGGGATGGAGTCGGCGGTGGCGAACCTGGTCGTCCCCGGCGAGCCCGCGCTGGTCGCATCGGCGGGGAAGTTCGGCGAGCGGTGGAAGGATCTCTGCGACGCCTACGGGGCGGACACGATTCACCTCGCCTTCGAGTGGGGCGAGAAGGTCGATCCCGCACGCGTCGACGAGGCGCTGGCGGGCGCCGGCCAGCCGGTGAGGGCCGTGTTCGCGACCCAGTCGGAGACCTCGACCGGCGTCGTCCACGACGTCCGCGCGATCAACGAGGCCGCGGTCGCGCGCGGGGCGATGCTGTGCGTCGACGCTGTCTCGGGCCTGGCGGCCGTCGATCTGCCCCAGGACGAGTGGGGAGTCGACGTCGTCGTGTCCGGCTCGCAGAAGTCGCTCATGTGCCCGCCCGGGCTCGCGTTTGCGTCGGCGTCGGAGCGCGCGCTCGCGCTGGCGGCCGAGAACCCGGGGCGCCGCCACTATTTCGACTGGGCGCGCACCGCCGCAGGCCAGCGCCAGCAGCCGCCGAACAGCGCCTTCACTCCCGCGGTGACCCTATTCCGCGCGCTCGACGTCGCCCTCGGACTGATCCTCGCCGAGGGATTCGACCGCGTGCTGGCGCGGCACGCCGTGCTGGCGCGCGCGGCGCGGGCCGGTGTCGAGGCGGTTGGCCTGGAGCGCTTCGGCCCCGAGGACGACGACGCCAACGTCGTCACCGCGGCGACGCTGCCCGACGACATCGACGGCGCCGAGGTCCCGAAGCTGATGCGCGATCGGTTCGGGGTCACCGTCGCGGGCGGCCAGGAGCGGCTCAAGGGCAGGATCGTGCGCATCGCACACTGCGGCTACTACGGCGCGTTCGACATCGTGGTCGCGCTGACGGCGCTGGAGATGGCGCTCCGCGAGCTCGGCGCGCAGGTCGAGCCGGGGGCCGCGGCGGGCGCGGCCCAGCGCGTGTTTGCCGACGCCGGGGTCGCGCCGGAGCCCGTCGGGTAGCGGTTCGCCGTATGCCCGACCCCCCCGCACAGCGCGTGCTGGTCAGGGAGCCGATCGCCGAATCCGGGATCGAGCTCCTGCGGGACGAGTTCGACGTCGAGCTCGGCTTCGAGATGTCCGACGAGGAGCTCGCGCAGCGGATCGGGGAGTTCGACGCGCTGCTGATCCGCTCCGGCACCCAGGTGACCGCCGACCTGATCGAGCGCGCCGACCGGCTCAAGGTGATCGGTCGCGCCGGGACGGGCGTCGACAACGTTGACGTCGAGACCGCGACGAAGCGGGGGATCGTGGTCGCGAACGCTCCGGAGTCGAACTCGGTCGCCGCCGCGGAGCACACGCTGGCGCTTGCGCTGGCGCTGTCCCGGAACGTACCCCAGGCCCATGCGTCGCTGGCCGCTGGCCGCTGGGAGCGGTCCGAGTTCAAGGGCAACGAGCTGTACGGGAAGACGCTGGGAGTGATCGGGTTCGGCCGCATTGGCCAGCTCGTCGCGCAGCGAGCGATGGCGTTCGGCATGGACGTCGTCGCGTACGACAAGTTCGTCGCCAGCGAGCGCTTCCGGGAGCTCGGGATCGAGGGCGTCGAGTCCACCGACGAGCTCTACCGGCGCGCCGACATCATCGCCATCCACCTGCCGCGAACCCCCGAGACCGAGAACTGGATCGACGCCGAGGCGATCTCGAAGATGAAGGACGCCGTGCGGATCGTGAACGCGGCGCGCGGCGAGCTCGTCGACCTCGAGGCGCTCGAGGAGGGCCTCGACTCCGGCAAGGTCGCCGGCGCGGCGCTCGACGTGTTCCCGACCGAGCCGATGCCCGAGCACCCGCTGTTCGGGCGCCGCGACGTCGTCGTCACGCCCCACCTCGGCGCGTCGACCGAGGAGGCCCAGGACCGCGCCGGTGTGATCACCGCGGAGCAGGTCCGTGCCGCTCTTACGGGGGGCGTGGTGACCAACGCGGTCAACATCCACGCCGTGCGCCCCGAGGCGATGGAGGCGTTGGCCCCGTTCGTGCCGCTGTGCGAGATGCTCGGCGGCCTCGCCCAGGGGCTGGGCAACGGCTCGGTCGACAAGGTTCGGGCGGAGTTCCACGGCCGGATCGCCGAGCACGACACGCGCCTGCTCGGGATCGCGGTCCTCGTCGGGATCCTCTCCGGGCACACCGAGGAGCCCGTCAACCTCGTCAACGCGCCCGCGATGGCGGCCGAGCGCGGGATCGAGCTCGTCGAGCTCAAGGACACGTTCTCGGACGAGTTCACCGAGCTGGTGACGGTCTGCATCGAGTCGGGCGGCGACACGGTCGAGGTCGCGGGGACCGCGGTCGGCCCGCGGAACCTGCCGCACCTGGTCAGGGTGTGGGGCGAGAGCTTCTACATGCCGCTCGCCGAGCACCTTGCGATCTTCCGCTACCGCGATCAGCCGGGGATGATCGGGCGCGTGGGCACCGCCTTCGGCCACCACGGGGTGAACATCGTCTCGGCGGCGGTCGGGGCGGAGGCGAAACCAGACAAGGCGGTGATGGCGCTGACCACCGACGCGAAGGTCCCCGACGACGTCATCGACGAGATCGTGTCGACGGCCGACTTCGAGATAGGCCGCGCGGTCGACCTCTAGCCGGCGCCCTCGCGCCGCCGCAGCGCTATGCCGGTCAGGATCTCGCTCACCACCCGGCCCGCGGTTAGCGCCGTGACGTTCACCGACCCGGCGCCGCTTCCCGTCACCTCGACCACGTCGGCGCCGACGAGGCGGGTTCCTCCCGCGATCCGCCGGGCTGCCGCGAGCAGCTCGTGCGGTGTCATCCCGCCCGGCTCGGGGGTGCCGGTGTGGGGCGCGAACCCGGGGTCGAGCACGTCGATGTCGACGCTCAGGTACGCGGGGCCGTCGCCGACCACCTCCAGCGCTCGTTCGATCGCGGCGTCGATCCCGAGCGCATGCGCGTCGTGCATGAACACGCTCGTGATCCCGTGCCGACGCTGCCACGCGAACTCGCGCTCACCCGGCCAGTCCCCGCGTAGGCCGATCTGGACGTAGCGCCCTCCGTCGACGTGGCCCTGCTGGACGAGCCGATACATCGGCGAGCCGTGCGTGCGGTCGACGCCCCACAGTTCGGCGGCGGTGTCGGTGTGGGCGTCGAAGTGAACCAGCCCGAGCGGGCCGTCGGCGGCGCATGCCCGCAGGCTCGGCTCGGTCACGGAGTGGTCGCCTCCGAGCACCACCGGCAGCGCGCCGGAGCGGCGCACCAGGGAGACGAGCGCCTCGATCGCCTCGTGCGACGCGGCGGGGTCCGTCGGCACCACCGGCGAGTCGCCGAAGTCGACCACCTCCAACTGCTCGCTCCAGTCGATCCCGGCCTCGAGGTGCCGGCCGGTGTTCTCGTGCTCGATTCGGATCGCGCGCGGCCCGTTGCGCGCCCCGGGTTGATCGGTCGCGAGCTCGTCCATTGGCGCGCCGACGACGGCCGCGTCGCATCTCGCGAGCTCGTCCGCGTCCTCCGTGTACGGAAGCCCCGCGAAGGTCACCAGCCCGGCGTAGCCGGGAGCGCCGCCGAGCCCGCGCTCGGTCCACCGGCGGTGGGGGTCGATCCTCACCTCGCCCACACTAGCCGCGGCGCCCGGCTGTAGGGTGCTGCCCGGTGCGCGGGGTCGTGATCACCAGGCACGGCGGGCCCGAGGTGTTGAGTAGGACTTCGCCGACGAGGTGCGGCGGATCACGGGCGGCGAGGGAGTCGACGTGATCATCGACGCGCTGGGCCCGGAGAGCTTTCGCAAGGACTACCGACTGCTGCGCCAGGGCGGGCGGCTCGTCAGGTACGGGCTCGCCGACGTCCAGACCGGGTCGACGCGCGACATCCCGGCGCTGCTGCGCAACCTCGTCGCGCACGTCCTGCTACTTGCCCACGAGCCCGAAACGACGCGAGCCCGGCGGCCTAAGCCGCCGGGCTCGCAGTACGGGAGCGGAACGGCTCAGTACGGCAGGCCGCCGCCTCCGCCTCCATCACCACCGGAGCTACCTCCGCCGCCGCCCTTCAGCTTCAGCTGGCCGCGGATCGCCCCGTCGGGGTACGGGGCGTTGTGCACGTTGCAGTAGAACTTCTTCGGCTTCTTCGCGATCTTCCTGATGTCGCTCTTCGCCGCGTCGACGCATCCCGACTGCGGCGAGGTGGACCCCGGCGCCTCGAACAGCGTGATCAACGGCGGACCGTTGACGCCCGCCTTGCCCGGATGGATGTGGGCGACGAACGGGTCCTCGATGTTCTGGAAGTCGATGTCGAAGCAGATCTGCTTCTTCTTCTTCTTCAGCTTGAAGTCGGCGGTCCCGGTCCCGTCCGGATCCGCCGGCGGGGCCTCCTTCGCGCCGGTCATCTTGGCGGTCGCGTTGACCGTCTTCTTCTTCGCCGCGATCGCGGCACCGCCTACGACGGCGAGCGCGAGCGCGATTACGAGCCCGGCGACGATCGACGTCCTCAATCCCCTGCTTCTGTCCATGCTTCCCTCCTCTTTCCAGCCGGCGAAGGCGTAGGAATCCTACGCCTAGCTGTACGGGGCGGGCGGTCCGGGGGATTGCTCGTTCGCTAAAGTCCGCACACTCGATGACGCACCGCCGCGACAGCCTGGCGCTCCTCCTTCTCCTCCCCCTCCGGGGGGAGTAAGCGCTGGGCGGCGCGACAGCCGCGAGACACAGAGGTCATCGGAGTTTCGACGAGAAGGAGGTACACCATGAGCGGGAATCAAGCGGCAAGTTCGCAAGCGAACTTGCCGGGGGTCGAGAACAAGGTCGAGATCTTCGATACGACCTTGCGTGACGGCGAGCAGTCGCCGGGGATCTCGCTCAACACCGAGGAGAAGGTCGAGATCGCGCAGCAGCTCGCGCGGCTCGGCGTCGATGTGATCGAGGCCGGCTTCCCGATCACCTCACCCGGCGACTTCGAGGCGGTCGAGGCGATCTCGCGCAACGTCCACGGGCCGGTGATCTGCGGCCTCGCCCGCACCCACAGGGCCGACATCGATGCCGCCTGGGGGGCAATCAAGGACGCGGAGCAGCCCCGGATCCACACGTTCATCTCCACGTCGGACATCCACATCGAGCACCAGCTCCAGACCACGCGCGACGACGTCAAGGGACAGGCTCGGGCCGCCGTTGCGCTTGCCCGCTCGTACACGGAC
>DATAFB010000098.1:0-10777 GCA_036257695.1 Solirubrobacterales bacterium
CGGTGTCGCCGGCCGCGAGCAGCCCCGCGAGCAGCACGCACGACTTCACCTGCGCGCTCGCGACCGGAAGCCGGTATTCGATCGCGCGCAGCTCCGCCCCCTCGACCCGCAGCGGCGGAAGCCGCCCGTCGCGGCAGCTCACGGTCGCCCCCATCGCCGTCAGCGGCTCGGCGACACGGTCCACGGGGCGGCGGCGGATCGACTCGTCGCCGTCGAGCACCCACGCGCCGGTGCCCTGGCCGGCGAGCCACCCCGGCAGCAGCCGCAGCAGTGTGCCCGCGTTGCCGACGTCGATCGCGGCCTCGCCCGAGTCAGCTCGCGCTCCCAGCCCGCGCAGCCCGATCCCGCCTATCGTCAGGTCGAGGGCCCCGTCCGATCGCGGCTCCGACTCGACCCCGGCACCGAGCGCCGCGACGGCCCGCAGCGTCGCGTCGGTGTCGTCGGAGCCCAGCGCCCCCGACACCGGCGTCTCCCCGTCCCCCATCGCCCCGAGCAGGACCGCGCGGTGCGAGATCGACTTGTCGGGAGGCGGCCGGAGCGCTCCCCGCAGGGGGCCACTCGGCTCGAAGCGCCCCGAGCCCACGCGGCGTCACTCCTCGCCGGAGACCGCGGACACCGTGTAGCCGAGCCCGCGGACGATCTCCGCCGCCCGCTCGGCCTCTCGCTCGCCCGCGACCCACAGCGAGACCGCGCCGGTGCGCATGTCGGCGGCCGGGTACAGCGCCATGTCCTCGATGTTGACCCCGGCGCGCCCGAGCGCGAGCGCGATCTCGGCCACCGTCCCCGGCTCGTTGGTGACCGATACCCGCAGCTCGGACAGCGGACCGCCGACGAGCTCGGCCTCGACCAGCCGCCGGCGGTCGGCGAGTGCCTCGCGGTGCCACGCGGCCAACCCTTCGACGTCGTCCCCGCGCAGAAGCTCCGCGGCGCGGCCGAGGCGCCCGACAACCGCCTCTATCTCGCCCGCCAGCGCCTCGCGGTTGGAGGCGAAGATGTCGACCCAGATCGACGGGTTCGCCCCCGCGACCCGGGTCGTGTCGCGAAAGCTGGGGCCGACCTCAGGCAGGCGCTCGCCGTCGTCGCCGAGCGCGTTCGCCGCCTCGGACACGAGCACGTTGGCGATCACGTGCGGGAGGTGGCTCACGGTGGCCATCATCCGGTCGTGCGAGTCGGGGTCGATCGCCAGCGGGCGCGCGCCGAGGTCCGCGATCGCGCGGTGGAGGAGGTCGTACAGCACGCCGCTCGAGCGCTCGGTCGGCACCAGGTACCAGCGCGCGCCCTCGAACAGGTCCGGTCGCGCGTGCTCGATCCCCGACGTCTCGGCGCCGGCGAGCGGATGGCCGCCGATAAACCGCTCACTGTCGCCGCCGTCCGGCAGGGCGGCGATCAGCTCTCGCTTCGTCGATCCGACGTCGGTGACGACGGCCTCGTCGCTGGACGCCGCGAGGGCCTCGGCAACGAGCCCCGGCAGGGCGCCGACGGGCACGGCGCAGAAGACCGCGTCGGCGCCCTCGACCGCCGCCGCGACCGAGGCGCAGCCGGCGTCGAGCGCTCCGCGGTCCAGCGCCCTGTCGAGGGTCGCCGCGTCGGCGTCGAACCCCGCGACCTCGGCTCCCAGCCGCTGGCGCGCGGCGAGGCCGATCGAGCCGCCGATCAGCCCCACGCCGAGTACGGCGACTCTCATCATTGCCCGCCGCGTCCTCCGCTTCGCGTCCGGGGCGGCGGGGTCACGTCAGGACTAGACGGCGCTCAATTGCCTGCCGGCGACCTCGGCCACGCTGCGGACCTGCTCCGCGTACTCGGCGAAGCGCTCGGTCGCGATCGCCTGCGGCCCGTCGCAGATCGCCTCGTCGGGCTCGTTGTGGACCTCGACGATGACGCCGTCGGCGCCCGCCGCCGCGGCCGCCAGCGACATCGGCTGGACCCAGTCGCGCCGCCCCGCGGCGTGGCTCGGATCGACGATCACCGGCAGGTGGGACAGCTCCCGCAGGACGGGGATCGCCAGCAGGTCGAGCGTGAACCGGTACGCCGTCTCGTGGGTCCGGATCCCGCGCTCGCACAGGATCACGTCCGGGTTGCCCTCCTTGAGCACGTACTCCGCCGCCATCAGCAGCTCGTCGAGCGTCGCGGCGAGACCGCGCTTCAGCAGCACCGGGACGCCCGCCCGACCCGCCTCCGCGAGCAGGGTGTAGTTCTGCATGTTGCGGGCGCCGATCTGGATCACGTCGGCGACCTCGACCACGTCCTCGAGGTCCCGCACGTCCATCAGCTCGGTGACGACCGGCAGGCCGGTCTCCTCCTTGGCCTCCTGGAGCAGCGACAACCCCTCCGAGCCGAGCCCCTGAAAGCTGTATGGTGAGGTGCGCGGCTTGTACGCGCCGCCGCGCAGCATCGCGGCGCCATTGTCGGCGACGCAGCGCGCCACATCGAGCGTCTGGCCGCGGCTCTCGACCGTGCACGGCCCGGCGATCAGCGCGAAGCTGTCGCCGCCGACGCGCCGGCCATCGACCTCGACCACGGTGCGCTCGCCCTTTCGGAACTGCGCCGAGGCAAGCTTGTACGGCTTCAGGATCGGGACCAGATGGTCGACGCCCGGCGCTCCCTCGAGGCCCAGGCTCTGGACCCGGTCGCGGTCGCCGATCGCCCCGACCACGGTCAGCAGCTCGCCGCGCGACACGTGCGCGGAGCACCCGACCGACTCCACTCGCTCGACGACCGCGTCGATCTCCTCGGCGGTCGCCCCTTCTTTCATCACGATCATCATCTCGGTCTGCCTTCTTTCAAATCCTTCGTCGAAGTCCTGTCAACGGTTCACCGGTACGGCTGGGCCTCGTGAACGTAGGCCATCGGGTCTCGGCGTCCGGCGGATTTCCTTGTCGGTCGGCGGCTCAGGCAGCCGCGGGCCGGACGCCTATGTAAATCGCCAATACCAGTAGTAGCGCGCACGCCGAGCGGGGCCGTCCACGGCCTGTACGGACGTCGGCGTGCAAGCGCGTTCCATAGGCGAGGCTTTGTAGCACGGATCGGGGCGACGAGCAAACGCCGCATTTTCCGGACGTCAAACGGCACGTTCGCGAGCGAACTTGGCGGCGGTCGCGAACCGCTCACAAGGCGGCGCGCAGCGCCGCGATCAACCGTTCGTTCTCGGCCCGGGTGCCGTGGGTGACGCGGATGTGGCCGGGGCCTCCGAGCTGGTCTCCCGGGCGCACGATCACGCCCGCGCGGCCGAGCGCCTCGACCACCTCCGACTCGTCGCGGCCCCCCAACGACACCCACGAGAAGTTGGCCTGGGTGTCGGCGGTCTGGAGCCCGAGCTCGCGCAGCTCGTCCTCGACCCACAGGCGCTCGGCCACGGTGCGCTCGACGCGGGTGGCGACCTCGTCCTGGTACAGGATCGCCTCGGCCGCCGCCGCCTGGGCGACCCCGTTGACGGGGAATGGCTGGCGCACCGCGTGGACGGCGCTGCGGAACCGCGCCGACCCGAGCCCGTACCCGACCCGCAGGGCGGCGAGGCCGTAGACCTTGCTGAACGTGCGCAGCGCGACCACGTTCGGATGGCGCCGCACGAGGTCGAGGCTCGCGTCGGCGTCGTCGTGGACCTGGAACTCGACGTACGCCTCGTCGAGCACGACCGTGACATGGTCGGGCACACGGTCGACGAACGCCGACAGCTCGTCGGCCGGGATGTGGTGCCCGGTCGGGTTATTGGGGTTGCAGACGATCAGCAGCTGGGTGGCCGCGGTGACCTCGACGAGCATCGCGTCGAGGTCGTGGCCGTAGTCGTCGGTGAGCGGGATCCGGATCTCGCGGGCGCCGGACAGCGCCGTGAGGTGCGGGTAGATCGAGAACGACGGCCACGCGTAGACGATCTCGGCGCCCGGATCGCACAGCGCCACCGCCGCCGCGAGCAGGATCTCGCACGACCCGTTCCCGACCGAGACTCCGGCCGGGTCGAAGTCGTAGCGCTCCGCGATCCGGCGCCGAAGCAGCCGCGCGTGCTGGTCGGGGTAGCGATGCGCGGACGCCGCCTCGGAGGCGATCACCTCGAGCACGGCGGGATGCGGCGGCCACGGGCACTCGTTCGAGGCCAGCTTGATCACGTCGTCGGTCTCGTACGCCTCGCGGGCGTCCGACATGTGCAGGCCGGCCTCGTAGTGCGGCATCTGCGCGAGCTTGTCGGCGAACGTCACTGCCATCGGCATCCCATTGTGGCGGGTGGGCTACTGGGCAGCCCGCAAATCCGATCGCAGCCCCTGCGTCTCGCCCAGGTACGTGTGGGACGGCTCGTGGCCGGAGTCGGCGTAGTAGTGCACCAGCACCCTGATCACGCGCTCCATCGCGCCGGGCACCGGGACCTCGCGCGCGCACAGCAGCGGCACCGAGTCGAGTCCCGCGCGGCGGGCGGCGACGGCCGGGAACTCGGCGTCGAGGTCCTCGGTGACCGTGAACACGCAGCTGACCATGCGCTCGGGCGAGAGCTCGTTGCGCGCCATCAGCTCGCGCATCAGCGCCTCCGCCGCGGCGACGATCGCCTCGGCGTCGTTGCGCTCCGCCTGGACGGCGCCGCGCAGGGCCCACAGCCGATCGGGTTCGGCTCCGCTCACGGCTGCGAATCCTTCCAGAGCCGCTCGATCTCGTTCGGCCGCAGGCGCCGGGCGTCGCCCTCGCGCAGCCGCCCGAGGCGCAGCGAGCCGAAGCCGACGCGGCGCAGCGAGACGACCTCGTTGCCGACTGCCTCGGCCATCCGCCGCACCTGACGGTTGCGCCCCTCGCGGATTTCGATCTCGATCTCGCGCGGCCCGAGCCGCCGCACTCGCGCGGGCGCGGTGGGGCCGTCGTCGAGCTCGACCCCCTCGCGCACCCGGCGAAGGGCGCGGTCCGAGGCGCGGCGGCGAAGCCGCACCCGGTAGGCCCGCGGCACGCCGTAGCGGGGATGGGTCAGCCGGTTGGCGAGCTTGCCGTCGTTGGTGACCAGGATCAACCCCGACGAGTCCGCGTCCAGGCGCCCGACCGGGTACAGCCGCGCCGCCGAGTCGACCAGCTCGACGACCGCGCGCCTCGGCCCAGGCTCGCGTGCGGTCGACGTCACGCCCTCGGGCTTGTTGACGGCCCACACCTCGCGTCGCTCGGGCGCGACCTCGCGGCCGTCGACCTCCACGCCGCTGCTCTCGTCGACGTCGCGGGCCGGGTCGGTCACGAGCTCGCCGCCGACCCTCACCCTCCCCGCGGCGACGAGCCGCTCCGACGCGCGACGCGACGCGACCCCGCAGTGGGCGAGGTACTTCGCGAGCCTCACCGCCGCCGGGCGATCAGGACTCGGCCCGCTGCTCGCCCGCGCGCAGCAGGCGCTCGCGCAGCTCGCCCTCGACCTCGGGCGTCGGGTCGAACCGCGACGGGTCGGGAAGCTGGTCGAGGCCCCGCAGGCCGAAGAGCTTCTCGAACAGCGGCGTGGTGCGATAGATCACGGCCCCGAACCGCGACCGCCCCGACTCCTCGATCAGCCCCCGCTCGGTCAGCGTCGCGACCGCGGACTCCGACGACACGCCCCGGATGCGGGCGATCTCCGGCCGCGACACCGGCTGTAGATAGGCGACGATCGCCAGCGTCTCCGCCTGCGCCTGGGTCAGCGGCGGCGTCCGCGGCCTCGCGAGCAGGCGCCGCGCCGGCGTCTCGGCGACCGGGTCCGTCGCCAGCGTCAGCCCGCCGGCGGCCTCCTTCAGCACCACCCCCCTCCTGCCCTCGGCCAGCTCGTCGGCGAGCACGTCGACCGCCGATTGGACCTGCGCCTCGCTCGACTCGCATGCCTCGGCGAGCTCGGCCACCGACACCGGCTCGGGGGACAGGAACAGCAGCGCCTCGACGATCCGCGCCAGCTCGACGGCGGTCGTCACCGCAACTCCCTTGCTCGCGCACGGCCCAGCATCAAATTCCCCGCCCGCCCCCACCCTTACAGAGCCATGCGCTCACGGCGACCTCACGATCTCGATCGGGCCGAGCACCTCGGGCTGCTCCCAGGTCGCCTCGCCGCGGCGGTGGAGCTCGAGCAGCGCGAACAGGGTCACCGCCTGGGTGAGGCGGTCCTCGTCCGCGAACATCTCGTCGAATGAGAACCGCTTGGCGCGTCCCAGCACCTCGCGCAGCACCCGCAGCCGGCGCTCCAGCGACACCGTCGGCCGGATGTGGCTGACGTCGGGAGCCGGCGGGACGCGAAGCAGCCCTCCGAGCGCCTCGCCGAGCTGCTCGGGGGCGTACGAGGGACGCGCCGCCTCCAGCGACACCCGCCGCAGCGCGACCGGCAGCGGCGCCGACCGGTACAGGTGCGGCCGCTCGGCCGCGAACAGCTCGACGAGGTGGGCGGCGGCGTCGCGGTAGCGGCGGTACTCGAGCATCCGCGCCAGCAGCTCGTCGGCGGCGTCGTGGGGGCCGAGCTCGACCTCGTCCTCCTCGCGCGGCAGCAGCAGGCGCGACTTCAGCTCCAGCAGCGCCGCGATCAGGACGAGGAACTCGGTCGTCGCCTCGAGGTCGAGCTCGCCGGTCCGCTCCAGATGCTCGACGTAGGCGATCACGACCTCGCCGAGGTCGACGTCCATGAGGTCGATCTCCTCCCGCAGCACGAGCGTGAGCAGGAGGTCGAACGGACCCGAGAAGGTCTCGAGGTCGAGCTGGAGCTCGGCCGTGCGCATCGGCGAAACAGTAGTGCTCAGCGCGGCGGGCCCACGCCCATCGCGTCGCGCACGTCGGCGAGCGTGCCGGAGGCGATCGCGCGAGCCTTGTCGGCGCCGGCCGCGAGCGTGCGCTCCAGCGCGTCGGTGTCGGGGCGCAGCTCGGCGTAGCGCTCGCGCACGGGCGCCAGGTACTCGGCGACGGCGTCGGCCACGGCCGACTTGAAGTCCCCGTATCCGGAACCGTCGAACTCGCGCTCGACGTCCTCCGGGGATGCGCCCCGGACCACCGACAGGATCTCGATCAGGTTCGCGATCCCCTCCTTGTCCGGCCCGCGGCGAACCTCGGTGCCGGAGTCGGTGACCGCGCTGCGGATCTTCTTCCGCACGACATCGGACTCGTCGAGGACGAGCACCGTCCCCTGCTCCGACCCTCCGGTGGTCGCCATCTTCGAGCCCGGGCGCTGGAGGTCCATGATCCGGGCGCCGACCTCCGGGATGCGGTGCTCGGGCTCGACCAGGAGCTCGCCGTAGCGCTCGTTGAAGCGGCGCGCGATCTCGCGCATCAGCTCGACGTGCTGGCGCTGGTCGTCGCCGACCGGGACCTCCTCGGCCCGGTAGGCGAGGACGTCCGCCGCCTGGAGCACCGGGTAGAAGAACAGCCCCGAGGACACGAAGGCGCCGGAGCGACTCTCGAGCAGCTCGCGCTTCTCCTTCCACTGGTGCATCCGGTTGAGGTCGCCCCACGAGGTGACCGCCGACAGAAGCCAGCACAGCTCTGTGTGCTCGCGGACATCGGCCTGGCGGAACAGGATGCAGCGCCCCGGGTCGAGCCCGGCGGCGAGCAGGATTGCGGTCGTGTCGTGGACGCGCTCGCGCAGCTCGGCCGGGTCGTAGTCGACGGTGATCGCGTGCAGGTCGACGATGCAGTAGATCGCCTCGCCGCGATTCTGGCCCTCGACGTAGTGGCGGATCGCCCCGATGTAGTTGCCGAGGTGCTTTCGCCCCGTCGGCTGGATGCCGCTGAAGATTCGCACTGCCTATGAAGTCTCGCCCACCGGCGCCGGTTCGCGTCTCGTCGCCACCTCTTCGCCGGGTGGACAATGGCCGCAGTCGGCCGCGGTCGCCGCCCGTGGCACCTCGCGGGCCTCGCGGCGCTCGGGGTTGCGCAACCCGATGCCCGCTATCACGCCGCCGACGACCATCAGCGCACCCGCCAGCGCCATCCCGAGCTGGAAGCTCCCCTCGGACGCGTCCGTCGCGGCCGCGTCCACGCGTTCGGCCTCGGCCGGGTCGAGCCCGCCGCTGTTGGCGGCGCCGAACGGCTTCTGCTTCGCTCGCTCGATCGACGTCTCCGCCGCCGGGCTGAGCCGCTCGCCCGCGACCTGGTCGTCAATCCTCGAGTCAAAGCTGCCGGCGATCACGGCGCCGAGGACCGCGATCGCGAGCAGGCCGGCGACGCGGGAGACCCCGTTGTTGATCCCGGACGCGATCCCCACGCGACGCTCCTCGACCGAATCGAGCGCGGTCGCGGTCAGCGGCGCGACCGTCGCCGACAGCCCGAGCCCGAACACGACCAGCCCCGGCAGCACGTCGGTGAGGTAGCTCGCGTCGGCGCCCACCTGCATCAGCATCAGCAGCCCGACCCCGCCGACGATCGGGCCGACGCACATCGGCACCCGCGGTCCGTTGTCGGTCGCGATCCTCCCGAAGCGGGGGGACAAGACGAACAGCATCAGCGATATCGGGGTCGTGGCTAGCCCCGCCTCGAGCGGCGAGTAGCCAACGCTCTCCTGGAGGAACAGGGCGATGAAGAAGAACGATCCGTACAGCCCCGCGTAGACGAGCAGCGTCTCCATGTTGGTGACCGAGAAGTTCCGGATCCGGAACAGCGACAGGTCGAGCATCGGATGTCGGGACCGCGCCTCCCAGACGAGGAACGCGGCGAACAGGATCACGCCGGCGACCATAGGCACGAACACCATCGGGTCGCCCCATCCCTTGGTCGGTTGCTCGATCAGGGCGAAGACCGGCCCGCCGAGGCCGGCGGCGGACAGCAGGATCCCGGTCCAGTCGATCGCGCGGTCCGCCTCCGGGTCCGAGCTCTCCTCGACGGCATGAAGCGTGAGGAAGATCGTGAACACGATGATCGGCACGTTGACCCAGAAGATCGCCCGCCACGACAGCGCCTCGATCAGCGCGCCACCGCCCGCCGGGCCGATCACGGTCGCGATCCCGCTCCACGCAGTCCACGTCCCGACCGCTTTCCCCCGCGCGGGCCCTTCGAAGGTCGACGCGAGGATCGCCAGCGAACCGGGGACCAGCAGCGCGCCGGCGAGGCCCTGGGCCGCCCGCATGACGATCAGCGTCTCGGAGTTGGGGGCGATCGCGCACAGCGCCGAGGTGATCCCGAACCCGACCAGCCCGACGAGGAAGATCCGCCGGCGCCCGAACTGGTCCCCGAGCGAGCCCCCGACGAGCAGCAGCGCTACAAGCGCCAGCATGTAGGCCTCGACCACCCACTGCTGGTCCGCCAGCCCGGTGTCGAGGTCGTCGCTGATCGCGGGCAAGGCAACGTTGACGACGGTGGCGTCGAGGAAGACGATCGTCGAGCCCAGGATCGTCGCGACGAGGGTGAGGATGCCGCGGCGGGAGTCGCTCATCGGGTGAGTGTGACAAGCGGCTATGGCTCCGGCGGCTCGCGGAGCTGGTGGTCCGAGGTGAAGAAGTTGCGATACGCGAGCCCGACCGCGATCAGCCCCGCGAGCGCGACGCTCCCGAGCAACGTGTAGAGCAGGATCAGCTGCAGCCGCACCGCGTCCTCGGGGTCGGCGCCCGCGAGCAGCATCCCGACCATCGTGCCCGGGAAGAAGATCAGTCCCGTCGTCTTGGTCGAGTCGACGAGGGCGATCATCCCCGAGCGCAGGCTGCGGCGCACGATCGGGGCCGCCGCCTGGGTCGCGGTCGCGCCGAGCGCCAGCGTCGCCTCGATGCGCCGCGCCGAGTCGTGGACGTCGTCGCCGAGCCGGTTGAGCGCGACCGCGGCGGCGGTCATCGAGTTGCCGACCACCATCCCGCCGACGGGGACGAGGAACCGCGGCTCCGGCTCGAAGACGCCGAGCGCGACGACGAGCCCCAGGGTCGCGGTGGCCGCGACGCCCAGCGCGACGACCAGGGGCCAGAACGCCTCCGGCACCTTGTCCGCCCTGTGCCTCGCGGTCAGCGCGCCGAACCCGACCATGACCGCGATCAGCGCGACGACGAACACGATCCGGTCCTCGTCGAAGATCACCTGGATCACGAACCCGATCGCTGTCAGCTGCACGAACGAGCGCACGACCGCGATCCCGATGTCCCGCTCGAGGTCCGCGCGCTGCCAGAACGACACCGCGATCGCGATCGCGACCAGGGCGAGCGCGGCGGCGACCTGCCCGAGGCTGACGTCGATCCCGGTCGTCATGCGTGAAGCAGCTCGCGCGCCGGTCCCTGCTCGACGACCTGGCCGCCCTCCACGCGCACGACCCAGTCCGACATCCGCCGCGCCTGATCGAGATCGTGGGTGACGAGCACGATCGAGACCTCGACCCGCTCGCGCAGGTCGACGAGGGTCGCCTCGACCGCGCCGCGGGCCTCGTCGTCGAGGGCCGAGGTCGGCTCGTCGAGCAGCAGGACATCCGGCTCGAGCGCGAGCGCGCGCGCGAGCATCACCCGCTGCTGCTCCCCGACCGACAGCCGAGAGCCGTCGCGGCCGGCGTACGAGGAGTCGAGTCCCGCGAGGTCGAGGAGCCGGTCGACGTGGGGCTCGCGCCCCGCGAGCTCGGCGCCGAAGCGCACGTTATCGGCGACCGTGCCGTCGAGCAACGCTGGCAGCTGCGGCACCAGGCACACCTCGCGCCGCAGCTCCAGCACGTCGCGCTCGCGCACGTCGGCGCCGCGGTAGGTCACGGTTCCCCGATCCGGATCCGCGAGCCGGTTCAGCAGCCGCAGCAGGCTCGACTTCCCGCATCCCGACGGCCCCGCCACGCACGAGGCCCCCTCGGGCAGCGCGGCGGTCAGGTCCCGCAGCACCACCCTGCGGCCGCGCGACATCGTCACCGAGTCGAGCTCGAACAGCA
>DATAFB010000104.1:0-9792 GCA_036257695.1 Solirubrobacterales bacterium
TGTATCCGGTTGCGACGGTGGTGCTCGCACGGGCGCTCCTCGGGGAGAGGCTGGTCGCCGTACAGGGCGCTGGGGTCGCGGTCGCCATCGCCGGCGTGGCGATGATCTCGGCCGGATGACGCGCCGCGGCCGCCCACCACGCAAGATCGCGTTCGCCCGAAGTTTGTGCACGAGGAACGCGAGGTACCCTGAGGTAGTGAACGACCATGGCTAGAGCGATCTGGAGTGGATCGATCAGCTTCGGGCTTCTGAACGTGCCCGTGAAGCTGTACAGCGCCGTCTCCAAGCAGACGATCCGGTTCCGCGAGCTGCGCGAGGGCGACAAGTCCCGCGTCAGGCACAAGCGCGTCGCCGAGGAGGACGGCGAGGAGGTCCCGTACGAGAAGATCGTCAAGGGGTACGAGGTCACCCCGGAGCAGTACGTGATTCTCACCCGCGACGAGCTCGAGGAGCTGGACCCGAAGAAGACGCGCGCGATCGAGATCCAGGACTTCGTTGACCTCGACGACATCGACCCGATCTACTTCGAGCACCCGTACTACCTCGGCCCCGACAAGGGCGCCGAGAAGCCGTATGCGCTGCTCGCCAAGGCGTTGCGCGACGAGCGCAAGGTCGCGATCGCCCGCTTCGTGCTCCGCAACAAGGAGCACCTCGCAGCGATCCGCCCCATGGACGGAGTCCTCACCCTGACGACGATGCGGTTCGCGGACGAGGTCGTCCCGCCGGACCAGCTCGACGGGGTCGAGTTCGCGGACGGACGCAAGCTCGAGAAGCGCGAGCTCGAGATGGCGAAGGAGCTGATCGACTCGCTGAGTAGCGACTTCGAGGCGGACAAGTACCGGGACGAGTACCGCGAGGAGCTCCTGGGCCTGATCGAGCGCAAGGCGCAGGGGGAGGACATCGTCTCCAAGCCGACAGAGGAGCCGAAGCCGACCAAGGCGCCGGACCTGATGGCCGCGCTCGAGGAGAGCCTCGCGGCCGTCAAGGGCGAGGAGCTCGCGGGGTCCAAGTCCGAGGACGGCGACAAGGCGCGCAAGCCCGCCAAGTCGAGCTCGAAGAAGAGCTCGGGGACCAAGTCGAAGGCGAAGCCGAAGTCGAAGTCGTCCTCGAAGTCGCGCTCCAAGCCCGGGTCGCGCAGCAAGCGCAGCACCGCCAAGTCGCGCTCGTAGTCGCCCGCCGAGGAGGCCTGCTAGCCACAGCGACTAGCCTTCGCCCGCAATGGCGACGGCGCAAGTGGTCGAGGTCGACGGGCGAGAGCTGTCGCTGACCAACCTCGACAAGGTCCTGTACCCGTCGACCGGGTTCACCAAGGGCGAGGTGATCGACTACTACGCGCGGATCGCCCTGGCGATCCTCCCCCATCTCGCCGGCCGGCCGCTGACGCTGCGCCGCTTCCCCGAGGGCGTCGGGGCGTCGAGCTTCTTCGAGAAGCGCTGCCCCAAGCACCGCCCCGAGTGGGTCGAGACCGCGGCGATCTGGAGCGAGCGCGAGGACGGGGAGATCGAGTTCTGCGTCTGCAACGACAAGCCGACCCTGGTGTGGATGGCGCAGCTGGCGGCGCTGGAGCTGCATCCGTCGCTGTCGCGTGCGGGGCGGATGGAGAGCCCCACCGTGCTCGCCTTCGACCTCGACCCCGGCGAGCCGGCGGACGTGATCGACTGCGCCCGCGTCGCGCTCCAGGTGCGTTCGCTGTTCGACGGCCTGGGCGTCGAGTGCTTCCCGAAGACGTCGGGGGGCAAGGGGCTTCAGGTCTACGTGCCCCTGAACGCCGACGTCACCTACGAGACGACGAAGCCGTACGCGCACGCGGTCGCCCAGCTGCTCGAGAAGATGCACCCCGACGCGATCGTGTCGCGGATGACGAAGCGCCTGCGCAAGGGCAAGGTCTTCGTCGACTGGAGCCAGAACACCGAGAGCAAGACGACGGTCGCCGTGTACTCCCTGCGGGCGCGGGAGCGCCCCACGGTCTCGACGCCGATCGAGTGGGACGAGGTGGCGGCGGCGGCTGAGTCCGGCGATCCCGACCCGATCCGGTTCGAGACCGCCGACGTCCTCGAGCGGTTCGAGGACCGCGGCGATCTGTTCGCCCCGGTGCTCGAGCTCGAGCAGGAGCTCCCCGGGCTCGACAACCTGGCC
Organism: Solirubrobacterales bacterium; assembly: GCA_036257695.1. Lineage (GTDB taxonomy): Bacteria > Actinomycetota > Thermoleophilia > Solirubrobacterales > 70-9 > DASPWW01. The sequence goes on from DATAFB010000104.1 coordinate 2,137, forward strand.
GCCGAGTCCGAGTAGGCCCGCTCAGGCGAGCGGCAGCGCCGCCGGCGCGGCCCGCGAAGGCCGCCGCGCCGCGCGCACCGCGACCCCGAGCCGCCGCGCCGCCTCGCGCAGCTCGTCGGGGTCGAGGTAGCTGAACGTCAGCCGCATGTGGGTCGTGCGCGGGCGCTCGGGCATCGTCGCGATGCCGGGCACGTAGTCCACTCCCTGGGCGGCGGCCGCCTCGTACAGGTCGCGCTCGTCGACGGCCTCGTCGAGCGTCACCCACATGTGCCCGCCGCCGAGCGGACGCGCGAACGACGCCACGGCGCCGAGCTCGCGCTCGACCGCGTCCAGGAGCGCGTCGCGGCGCTCGGCGTGGAACGGGATCGCCCGCTCGAGGTGCGCCTCGTAGTCACCGCGGGCCAGGAATCGGGCCATCACGAGCTGCGTCAGCGTCACGCAGTGGATGTCGTCGCGGCGCTTCTCGCGCGCGATCCGCTCCAGCACCGGCCCGCTCGCCGCGACCCAGCCGAGCCGCAGCCCGCCGCCGAGGGTCTTCGAGAACGACTCGACGTAGATCACGCGCTCGGGCGCCCGGCTGCGCAGCCGCGGCCGCGCCTCCCCCTCGATCCGCAGGTCCGAGTACACGCCGTCTTCGAAGACGAAGAACCCGTGGCGGCGGGACAGCTCGAGCAGGTGCTCGGCTCGCTCCTCCGACAGGTCGCGCCCGGTCGGGTTGTGCATCTGCGGCTGCAGGAAGACGAGCCGAATCTCGTGGCGGCGCAGCAGCGCCTCGAGTGCCTCGGTGTCGAGGCCGTCCTCGTCCGTCGGCACGGGGAGCGCCTCGCCCCCCGCCGACCGGATCGCCTCCAGGGCGCCGAAGAAGGTCGGTGACTCGCACGCGACGACGTCGCCCGGACGCAGCACGGCGCGGTTGACGAGCGTCAAGCCCTGCCGGGCCCCGGCGGTGACGACGATCTCGTCGGCCGCGACGGGCGAGCCGCGCCTGTCGCCGAGCAACGCGAGCTGCTCGCGCAGCTCCGCCACGCCCTGCGCGTTGTCGTACTGCAGCGTCCGCGCGCCCTCGGCCTCGAACACCTCGGCGGTGATCGCGGCGAGCTCGTCGGCGGGCAGCAGCTTCGCGCCCGGATAGCCGACAGACAGCGGCAGCCCCTCGCCGTGCTGCGCCGCGCGCATCATGTCGGCGAGCACGCGATCGCCTGGCGTCGAGTCGTCGTCGGGCAGCGCGTAGTGCTGCCACGAGGCGTCGTCGGAGCCCTCCCGCGCGGCAGCCGGCGCCACGGCGCCGCGCACGTACGTCCCGCTCCCGACGCGGCCGGCGACGAGCCCCATCCCCGCGAGCCGCCGGTACGCTCGCGCGGCGGTCAGGTGGTTGACGCCCGCGACCTCGGCCAGCTCGCGCGTCGGGGGCAGCTTGTCGCCCGGGCTCAGCTCGCCGCGCTCGATCGCCTCCGCGAACGCGTCGACGATCTGCGCTGTGACCGAGCGCGGTCCCTCGCGCTCGAGGTCAGACAATCGCTTTTTGTAGGACCTTGACATTCCTCATTTGGCTTCTAAGCTGGTAAGCGTGATACATCAAACCACTGTGATCGGTATCACAGTCTTGCAGGAGGCCGAGCGAATGTCAAACACCCGTCACGCAGACCACGATCTTGTACTACCGAGCGACGTCACGATCCGCCCCGCGACTGCCGACGACCGGCGCGAGCTCCAGCGGCTCGCCCAGCTCGACTCGACGCGGCTCCCGGGTGGGCCGATGCTTGTAGCCACCGCCGGAGACGAGTTCCGGGCCGCGTACTCGGTCACTGAGAAGCGCGCGATCGCGAACCCGTTCCGCCGCACGGCCGAGCTCGTCGAGCTGCTCGCGATCCGCGCCAAGCAGCTCAACGGCGGCCGCCGCCGGCGCTCGTCCGCGCCGCAGCCGCCCGGCATCCCGGTCGGGTTCCCGTCGCCGAAGCTCGATCGCCGAACGGCCTGACCGCCAAAGACTCAGTACGGATGGCCAGCCTGTCGCCTCGCAGTTGGGGCTCCGCCCCAATGCTCGGCGCCCAGAGATCTAGTCCAGCGCCTGGCGGACGACGGGGCGCCGCGCCGCGGCGGCCTCGTCGAGGCGGCGGACCGGCGTCGTGAACGGCGCCCGCTCGAGCGTCTGCGGATCGCTCTCCGCCTCGGCGAAAATCTCCTCGAGGGCGTCGGCGAACTCGTCGAGCGACTCCTTGGTCTCGGTCTCGGTCGGTTCGACCAACATCGCCTCGTGGACGAGCAGCGGGAAGTAGATCGTCGGCGGGTGAAACCCGAAGTCGAGCAGCCGCTTGGCGACGTCGACCGTCGCGACCTTGAGCTCGCGCTTCGCAGGGCGCCCGCTGAGGACGAACTCGTGCATGCAGCGGCGGTCGAAGGCGACCGGGAGGTAGCGGCCGGCGCGGCCCTCGCGCAGCCTGGCGAGCAGGTAGTTGGCGTTCAGGACCGCCGTCTCGGACGCCTCGGCGAGGCCGTCGCCCCCAAGGCTGAGGATGTACGCGTACGAGCGCACGAAGACGCCGAAGTTGCCCTGGAAGCCTCGCAGCCGCCCGATCGACTTCGGCCGCTCGTGGTCGAGGTCGAAGTGCGGCGCGGCGCCGTTGCCTCCCCGGCGCCTGACGACGCGCGGGACGGGGAGATAGCGCTCGATCCGCTCCGAGACCGCTATCGGGCCGGAGCCGGGGCCTCCGCCCCCATGCGGCTGCGAGAACGACTTGTGGAGGTTGACGTGGACGATGTCGAAGCCCATGTCGCCGGGCCTCGAGTGGCCCATGATCGCGTTCAGGTTGGCGCCGTCGTAGTACAGCGTCCCCCCTGCCCCGTGGACTATCCCGGCGATCTCGCGGATGTTCTCGTCGAACAGCCCCAGCGTGTTGGGGTTGGTCAGCATCAGGCACGCGATCTCGTCCGTCACCTTGGCGCGCAGGTCCTCGACGTCCACCCCGCCGCGCTCGTCGGTCGCCACCTTGACGACCTCGTACCCGGCCATCGTCACCGACGCCGGGTTGGTGCCGTGGGCGGTGTCCGGCGTCAGGACCTTGGTGCGCTGCTCGCCGCGGTCGTCGTGGTAGGCGCGGGTCAGGAGCAGCCCGGCGAGCTCGCCGTGGGAGCCCGCCGAGGGCTGGAGCGAGACGTACGGGAGCCCGCAGAGCTCCGCCAGCGACTCCTGGAGGAGCCACATCAGCTCCAGGGCCCCCTGCGCCCGCTTCGGGTCCTGGGCCGGGTGCAGCCGGGCGTGGCCGGGCAGCGCCGCGACCCGCTCGTTGAGGCGCGGGTTGTGCTTCATCGTGCACGACCCGAGCGGGTACAGGCCGGTGTCGAGGTCGAAGTTGCGCCGCGAGATGCGGTTGTAGTGGCGGACGATCTCCGGCTCGGAGACCTCGGGCAGCCGCGGCGGCGCCTTGCGCCGCAGGTGGTCGGGGATCAGCTCGCCGAGCGGGCGCTCGGGAACGTCGAGCTCAGGTAGCGTCGCCGCGCGCCGCCCCGGCTTCGAACGCTCGAAGATCGTCACCGCGCGGTCGCGCTGCATCGGGGTCTCGTTCGAAGCCGGGGACTCGTTCACGAGGGCACCGTTGCTGGTTGCTGGTTGCTGGTTGCTGGTTGCTCGGCGACGGCGCGGCCGAGCGCGTCGGCGAGTCGGTCGATGTCCTCCTTGCTGCGCCGTTCGGTGATCGCTACGAGCACTCCGTTCTCGAACTCCGGGTACTCGCGGCCGAGCGGATAGCCGGCCGCGATCCCCTCGGCGGCGCAGCGCTTCAGCACCGCATCGACCGGCGCGTCGAGCGCGACCGCGAACTCGCGCACGACGGGTGCCGCGTGCAGCGGCTCGACGCCGTCGAGCGCCGCGAGCCGGTCGCGGGCGTATGCGGTCCTGCGTGCCATCAGCTCCCCGAGCTCGACCAGCCCCCGCCGGCCGAGCCAGCTCAGGTACACGATCCCGCCGAGCGCGTTCAGCGCCTGCGAGGTGCAGATGTTGTGCGTCGCCTTCTCGCGGCGGATGTGCTGCTCGCGCGTCTGCAACGCGAGCACGAAGCCGCGTCGGCCGTCGACGTCGATCGTCTCGCCGGCGATTCGGCCCGGCATCCGGCGGAGGTGCTCCTCGGTCGCGCAGAAGAACCCGAACGACGGGCCGCCGTAGTCGAGCCGCCCTCCGAGCGGCTGGCCCTCGCCAACGGCGATGTCGGCCCCGCACTCCCCCGGCGGTCGCAGCACGCCGAGCGTCATCGGGTCGGCCGAGACGACGACCAGCGCGCCGGCCTCCCTGGCCATCGCGGCGAGGGCGGTTACGTCCTCGATCGCGCCGAGGAAGTTCGGGGTCTGCAGGAAGACGGCGGCTGTCTCGTCGTCGATCGCGCGCTCGAGCTCGCCCGGGTCGGTCACCCCTTCGCGCAGCCCGGCCTCGACGACCTCGGCCCCGAACCCGCGCGAGTATGTGGCGAGCGCCTCGCGCGAGTGGGGATGCACGCCCCGGGAGGCGACGAAGCGCCGCCTGCCGGTCGCGCCGACCGCCACGTACCCCGCCGAGGCGACCGACGACGGCCCCTCGTACAGCGATGCGTTCGAGACCGGCAGCGCGGTCAGCTCCGACATCGCGGTCTGGAACTCGAACATCGCCTGCAGGTGCCCCTGGGACACCTCGGGCTGGTACGGCGTGTACGGGGTAAGGAACTCGGACCGCTGCGTGATCGCGTCGACGATCGCGGGGACGTAGTGGTCGTACATCCCGGCGCCGATGAAGCACAGCTCGTCCTCTGCATGGACGTTGCGTTCCGCGAGCGCCGCGAGCCGATCGTGGACGTCGCTCTCGGCCATCCCCTGCGGCAGCTCGAGATCGCGGCCGAGCCGCACCTCCTCGGGGAGCTCGGCGAACAGCTCCTCGATCGAGGCGGCGCCGACCGCCGCCAGCATCTCGCTGCGGTCGGCGTCGGTGGCTGAGGTGTAACGGGTCATCTAATGCTGGCGCCGAGCACGGGGCGCAGCCCGGCTGCGAGGCGACTGGCAGGTGGTGCTGGCATGCTTTTCGAGGCTACTCGGTGTCCTCGAGCATCTTGCGGTATGCCCCGGCGTCCATCAGCTCGTCGGCCTCGGAGGGGTCCGAGGGCTTGATCTCGACCAGCCATCCCTCGCCGTAGGGGTCCTCGTTGATCTTCTCCGGGCTCTCCTGTACGGCATCGTTCACGGCGGTTATCTCGCCCGACATCGGGGCGTAGACCTCCGACACCGCCTTCACCGACTCGACCTCGGCGTACGGGGTGTCCTTCTTGACCTCGGTGCCGACGTCGGGCGGGTCGAAGAACACGACCTCCCCGAGGGCGTCCTGGGCGTACCAGGTGAGCCCGAATGTCGCCGAGTCCCCTTCGACGCGGGCCCAGTCGTGCTCGGGGTGGTACCTGAGCCTGTCCGGGTAGCTCTCTTCCGCCAACCTAGTCCTCCTTCTCGTAGAGGGGCCTTTCCTCGACCCTGGCCCCGCGCCGCTTGCCGCGGACGTCGATCTCGAGCTCGGTTCCCGGCGTCGCGCGATCGGCCGGCACGTAGGCCATCCCGATACCGATACCGAGCGACGGGGACATCGTCCCGCTCGTCACCTCTCCGATCCTGTCGTCCCCGTCGACGACCGGGTTGCCCGGGCGCGGGATGCCGCGCTCTGTGAGCACGAACGGGACGAGCTTCTCCGCCGGGCCCTCGGCCCGCACGCGCGCCACCGCCTCGGAGCCGATGAAGCCTGTTTCCTCCCTGCAGCACCACCCGAGCCCCGCCTCGATCGGTGTGCGCTCGGTCCCCAGGTCGTTCCCGTACAGGTGAAAGCAGACCTCGAGCCGCAGGGTGTCGCGCGCGCCGAGCCCCGCTGGCCGCGCGCCGGCGTCGACGAGCGCGTCCCACGCCGCGTGCGCGTCGGCCGGCGAGAGCAGCAGCTCGAGCCCGTCCTCGCCGGTGTATCCGGTTCCGCACACGAGCGCCTCGGCGCCCGCGATCCGCAGCGTCGTCGTCCGCATCCGCGCCGGGAGCTCGCCGTCGGCGAGCTCGCCGACGATCCCCCTCGCCCGCGGCCCCTGGACGGCGAGCATCGCGTACTCGTCGCCGACGTCGCGGACCTCGGCGTCGAACTCGCCCGCGTGGTCGGCGAACCAGCGGAAGTCGGCGTCGCGGTTGGCGGCGTTCGTCACCGTGAGGTAGCGATCGTCGCCGAGGCGATAGGTGAAGAGGTCGTCGAGGACGCCGCCGTCCTGCCGGCACAGGCACGAGTACTGGGCGCCGCCGGCCTCGATCGCGGAGGCGTCGTTGCTGAGCAGCCGCTGCAGCAGGGCCTCCGCCTGCGGGCCCGAGGTCTCGATCTCGCCCATGTGGGAGACGTCGAACACCCCGGCGCGCTCGCGCACGGCGGCGTGCTCGCTCCGGACGCCCTCGTACTGGACCGGCATCTCGAAGCCGGCAAACGGCACCATGCGGGCGCCGACGGCGACGTGGGCGTCGTAGAGCGGGGTTCGCCTCAGCGCGGCGGCGGCGGTGCTCACCCGCCGCAGGCTAGCGACTGCGTCCTTACCTCCGACGCAGGAACGACGGGACGTCGATCTCGTCCTCGGAGACCTCGAGCTCGCGGCGCTCGCGGTCGCCGATCGACAGCTCGCCCCGGCGGCGGCCGCGGCGGCGTACCTCGGCCGGGCGGCGGGCCAGCAGCTCGAAGCCCTCGAACCCGGTCGCGATCACCGACACCCGGACCTCCTCGTGGATCGCCGGGTCGATCACGGCGCCGAAGATGATGTTGGCGCCGGAGTCGGCGGTCTGCACCACGAGGTCGGCGGCCTCGTGGACCTCGAACAGGCCCAGGTCCTCGCCGCCGGTGACGTTGATCAGCATCCCGGTCGCGCCCTCGATCTGGGACTCGAGCAGCGGCGACGTGATCGCCTGGCGCGCGGCGTCGGCGGCGCGGTTCTCGCCCGTCGCGACGCCGATCCCCATCAGCGCCGAGCCGGCATCGCGCATCACCATCTCGACGTCGGCGAAGTCGAGGTTGATGAGGCCCGGGACGGTGATCAGGTCGGTGATCCCCTGGACGCCCTGGCGCAGGATGTCGTCCGCCTTGCGGAACGCGTCGAGCACGCTCTCGCGCCGCTCGACGACCTGCAGCAGCTTCTCGTTCGGGACGACCAGCAGCGTGTCGACCTCGGCGCGCAGCTTCTCGATCCCGTCCTCGGCCTGCTGCATACGCCGCCGGCCCTCGAACTCGAACGGCTTCGTGACCACGCCCACCGTCAGCGCGCCGACCTCCTCCTTCGCGATCTCGGCGATGATCGGCGCCGCCCCGGTGCCGGTTCCGCCGCCCTCGCCGGCGGTGACGAAGATCATGTCGGCGCCCTTCAGCGCCTCCTTGATGTCGTCGCGCGACTCCGCCGCCGCGCCCGCGCCGACCTCGGGGTTGCCGCCCGCGCCGAGGCCCTTGGTCAGCTCGTGCCCGACGCCGAGCTTGATGTCGGCGTCCGCCGCGAGCAGCGCCTGCGCGTCGGTGTTGACGGCGACGAACTCGACGCCCTTGAGGCCGGCGTCGACCATGCGGCTGATGGCGTTGTTGCCGCCACCGCCGACGCCGACGACCTTGATGACTGCCAGGTATGAGGTTTCCATCGTCTCTCAGCCCCC
>DATAFB010000139.1:0-5653 GCA_036257695.1 Solirubrobacterales bacterium
CCGCTCGCGGATGAAGCGCGCGCACTGGGCGCTGGCCTGGGGGTGGGAGAGCACCGCGGTGATCTCGTCCAGCGGCAGCTCCGCGCGCGCGATCAGGCTGTTGCGGATCGGATAGTCGTGCTCGCCGACGATCGCCACCCCGTGCGTGTCGAACGCCAGCGTGTCGAGGGTCGAGCGCACCGCCCCCTCGATCGAGTTCTCGAACGGGACGAGGGCCCGGTCGACGGCCCCGGTGTCGACCGCGACGATCGTGTCGAAGACCGTCGGCCTGGGGACCAGCTCGACCCCCACTTCGTCGCCAAGCACCGCCCGCAGGGCGTCCTCGGTGAAGGTGCCCCTCGGCCCGAGGTACGCGATCCGCATCAGTGGTTCGCGTCCGGCGAGCGCCCGAGCGCGGCGTCGACGGCCTCCTGCTCCTCGGGCGAGAGCTCGATCTCGGCGCGGCCGTCGGAGACACCCTTCGCGTACATCCGCGCCTGCTCGCGGTGCAGGATCGACGACAGCACGACCCCGTTGCGGTGGTCGTCGAGCAGCGCCACCGAGCTCGACTGCTTGCCGCTCATCTCGCCGTAGGCGTCGTAGCGCACGACGGCGGCGTGGGTGATCGCCCCCTCCAGCCGGCGCCCGGTCGCCGCGGCGGCGGAGTCGATCTCCGCGACGCGCCCCTCGAGGGCCTCGACGTTTCGCTCCAGGTCGCCGACGTAGCCGAGCAGGTCGCGCCCCCCCGACTCGCCCAGCACCACGCGCTGGTCGCGACGCAGCCGGCGCAGCCCGATCGCGAGGTACGCCGCCAGCGCGAGCGCGACGATCGCGATCCCGCCGGCGATCAGCGCCGCCGTTCCCTCCGTGGAGCCGAGGTCGGACACCGGCTACTCGAAGCTGATCTCGGCCGTGAACTGGTTGTTGTCGACGACCTGCTCGTCGGGGACAGGCTCGACGAAGACCTCGAGCGTCCCGGTGCCCGAGGGCGCGGGGTCGAGCTGGACGGTGACGCTCTGGGTCTCGCCGGGGGCGATCCGGTCGAGCGTCGCCTCGCCCTCGGTCGACTCCGCGCCGGCGAACGACACCTGGACCGGGATGTCGGACTCGTTCGAGTCGCCCTGGTTGTCGACCTGGACCTCGACCTCCGAGCCCCCACCGGCGACCGTGTTCGTCGTCTCCGCGGCCAGCGCCGTGTCGCCGATCAACACGGCCGACACGCCCAGCCCGTGCACGCCGCCGCTCGCCGTATCGCTCTCGCCGGTTATCCCGGCGAGGCTCTCGGTGATCGTCAGCGGGTCGAGCCACTCGACGTCGGGCGCCCCGTCGGGGTCGCGGGGGAAGAACTCGCTCGCGGGCACGTCCTCGCTGATCCCCTCCTCGGCCAACACCGCGTTGATCTCGTCCCTCCCGCCCCGGTACACCACGTCGCTGGCGAGGAAGTCCTCCATGTGCAGCGCGATCTGGTCCCGCGCCTCGGCCGGGTCCTCGTCGCCGAGCGCCGCGCCGATGTTGTCGGCTATCGCCGCCAGCCCGTCGGCGCGGAGCTGGAACGCGTCTTCGACGTCGGACTGCGCCCCGTCGAGCTCGCCCGGCGGGTCAAGCCCCTCGACCCTGGAGACGAGCTGCTCGGCGTGGCTGCGGTCGGCTCGGATCGCGGTCTCGAACTCGAGCTCCTCGAGGTTCCCCGGGTCCGCGAAGCGCTCGAAGAAGTCCTCGCTGATCTGCTGCTCCTCCTGGACGACGGTGGTCAGGTCGCGGGAGTAGTTCTCGAACGCCCGCTCCTTGCGCGCGTTGAGGCAGCCGCGCACGCCGAGCACGAGCAGGATCAGGATCAGGATCCCGACCGCGACCGCGCCGAGGCGGCGCAGCATGAAGACGCGCTGCCGCTCCGGCGGCATGCTTGAGTGGTCGTCCGGGTCGGTGGCGACCGGGGGGAGTGAGTCTTCCTCGTCGAGGAAAGCCAAGGCTGCCCTTCGCGCTGAGTCGCGAAGCCAAGAGTATGAAGACTGGTTCGGAGCCTCGCCCCACCCGCGCAGGAGGCGCAGCGGAAATGGCGAATTCGGAGCCGTAGTGGTGGGCGAAACGGTCCTCGGACGCTTCAGGCTGCTCGAGCCGATCGGCTCGGGTGGCTTCGGCACCGTCTACCGCGGGCTCGACCTGCGTCTCGAGCGTCCCGTGGCGGTGAAGGTGATCGAGTCCCGCGGCCGCGCCGGGCGCCGGGTGCTGCGCGAGGCACACGCGGCGGCGAGGCTCAACCACCCCGGGATCGTGACCCTGTACGAGCTCGGCGAGGACGGCGACCGCGCCTATCTCGTCAGCGAGCTGGTCGAGGGGGAGACGCTCGACCGCCTCGCCGCCGACGGCGGGCTGTCGGACCGCGACGTCGCCGAGGTCGGGTTCGAGCTGTGCGAGGCGCTCGAGCACGCGCACGAGCACGGGGTCCTGCATCGCGACATCAAGCCTCAGAACGTGATCGTCCGCGACGTCGCGCTCCCGACGCCCGCCGGGGCCGCGCGGGCGAAGCTGATGGACTTCGGAACGGCGTCGCTGGTCGACGGCCCGGCACTGACCGCGACGGGCGAGGTGATCGGGACGATCGCCTACATGGCACCCGAGCAGGCCGAGGGCGCGAGCGTCGGCCCCGAGGCAGACGCCTACGCCGTCGGCCTGACGCTGCGGGAGTGCTGGAGCGGCGACAACCCGTTCACGCGCCCGACTCCCGCCGCCACCGCCCGGGCGATCGGGGACCCGGTCGCGCCGCTCGCCGCGGAGCGCGAGGACTTGCCCGCCGAGCTGTGCGAGGCGCTCGATGCGTGCCTCGCGCCGGACCCGGCTGCGCGGCCGACGGTGCGCCAGGTCGGGGCCGTCCTCGAGCGCGCCGCGCCCCACCTCGACGCGACGGAGCCGGTGCCGGCCCCCGCCGGCGGAGGGCCCCTCGACGCGATCCTCGCGGCGCCGTCGCCGAGGGAGGCGGCGCTCGCCAGGGTCGGCGTCCTCGCCGCGCTGACGGCGCTCGTCGTGTGGCTCGGCGTCGTCGCAGGCGAGCCCGGCGCCGCGCTTGTGGTCGCGGCGCTGCTGCTTCCGGCGCCGTTGCTGCTTCCGGCCCCCGCCCAGTGGGCGCTGCCGGCCGCCGCGCCCCTGCTCGGGGCGGTCGGGATCGCCCCCACCTACCCGGCCCTCGCCGCCCTCGCCGGGACCTCCGCCCGGCGCGCCGTGCTGGCGGCGCTGGGGTGGGCGTGGCTGGTGGCCGCCGAGGCGATGTTCGACTCGCGATTGCTGTTCGGGACCACCGACCCCGCGCCGGGCGGGTGGAGCGACTCGCTCGCCGGCGCCGCGACCGGCGTCCTGGCCCCGATCCTGTCGCCGGAGTCGATCCTCGTCGGCGTGGTCTGGGTCGGCGCCGCGGTCGTGCTCGGCGCCCTGCTGCGCGGCCGCGTGGTCGCGCTCGAGCTGCTGGCGGTCGTCGTCTGGGCGGCTGCCCTCGTCGCCCTGCACGGGGCACTCGCCGGTGGGGGGCCCGAGCCGGCGACAGGGCCGCTCACGGTCGCGCTGGTCGCGGTCGTTCTCGCCGCGGTGTGGGGGCGGTCCGGGCGTGGATCGGGCGCCCCGGCGGGTGTGGGGCGCCCATCGCTCGACCACTAGCATTGTGCGCGCCGCAACGCGCGCTCGGCCGCCTGCGCCCGTGCGCGGCATCCGATTCTCAGGAGTGTGAGCCATCAGCGTCCTCCGTAATCTCGAAGCCAGGATCGAGGGCCTCGTCGAAGGGGTGTTCAGCCGCGCCTTCAGCTCCCAGGTGCAGCCGGTCGAGATCGCGCGCAAGCTCGCCAAGGAGATGGACGCCCACCGCACGGCGTCGGTGTCGCAGGTGTACGTCCCGAACCAGTACACGGTCTACCTCTCGGCCGAGGACCACGCGCGCCTCGAGGGCTACGAGCGGTCGCTGGAGCAAGAGCTGTCCGGCTACCTGCTCGAGCACGCACGGCGCCGCGACTACGCGCTGCTGACCAGGCCGGAGGTCTCGCTGGAGACCGACGAGCGGCTGAGGCTCGGCGAGTTCGGGATCCAGACGCGGCTCGTGAAGCCGCCGCCGCGCCACGGCGAGCAGCCGGAGCAGGGAGAGCAGGGGCAGACGATGGTGTACGCCGCTCCCAGGCAGCAGGGACGCCAGAAGAAGGGCCGCCAGCCTGGCGCGCGGCTGGTCGAGACCCGCGCCATCGTCTCGATGGACGACCGTCGCTACGTGCTCGACAGCTCGGTCGCCGTTCTCGGCCGCTCCCACGAGTGCGACTGCGTGTTTCGCGACCCCAACATCTCCCGCCGCCACGCCGAGCTGCGCCGCGGGCCGACGGGGGACTGGCAGATCGTCGACCTCGGCTCCACGAACGGGGTCAAGGTCAACGGGCGCCGGGTCGAGAGCTCGAGGCTCTCCCCCGGCGACGAGGTCGTCCTGGGAACGACGAGGTTCGTCTTCGACATCGAGCAATGAGGGCACTTACCGTGCGACGCGCACGCCCTGTGCCCATCCCTGCACTGACCGCGCGAAGTGCGTGCACTTCGCGCGCCTTACTCGTGCGCGCCTGATCCATGGAATCGGATCCGGTAGCTGTCGCGCTCAAGTTCGGCTTCCTCGCCGTCCTCTACCTGTTCCTGTTCTGGGTCGCGCGCAGCGCCCTGCGCGAGCTTCGCGGCACTACGTCCCCGGCGCCGGAGGCGACCGGCTTCCATCCGCTGCCGAGGGACGAAGGCGCGGGCGTCCCCGACGCGTGGCTGGTCGCCGTCAAGGGGGGCGGCCTCGACTCGGGCGAGCGCTTCGACCTCTTCGGAGGCGTGTCGATCGGGCGCTCGTCTGAGGCGGACGTGCGGATCGAGGATCGCTTCGCGTCGCAGATCCACGTCCGCATCTACCCTCGCGCGGGCAGCTACTACGTGGAGGACATGAACTCGACGAACGGCACGTTCCTCAACGGCGAGCGGCTCGACGGGGAGGCACAGCTCGCCCATCTGGACGCGATCGAGATCGGCGACACCGAGTTCAGGTTCGAGCTGGAATGACGCTTCGGGTCGTAGAGGAGGCGCATCGCACCGACACCGGGCGGCAGCGGCACGCGAACGAGGACGCCTACTTCGCCGATGCGCCGCTGTTCGCGGTCGCCGACGGGATGGGCGGCGCGCAGGCGGGCGAGGTCGCTTCGAAGATCGCCGCCGACGCGTTCAGCGACAGCGACGACCGCGGCGAGGCCCCCGAGGGGTATCTGCGCCGCGTCGTTCGCACCGCCAACGACCGAATCCACGAGCTCGCCGAGCTGGACGCAGCCCGCTCCGGGATGGGCACCACCCTGACCGCGGCGCTGCTGGGTGACGACGAGGTCAGCCTCGCGCACGTCGGGGACAGCCGCGCGTACGCGTTCCGCGACGGCGAGCTGAAGCGGCTGACCAGCGACCACTCGCTGGTCGAGGAGCTGCGCCGCCAGGGGCGGTTGACCGAGGCCCAGGCGGAGGAGCACCCGCAGCGCTCGATCATCACCCGGGCGCTCGGCCCCGAGCCCGACGTCGAGGTCGACACGATGACCTTCCCGGCGCGTCCCGGCGACGTCTTCCTGCTGTGCAGCGACGGACTCACGACGATGGTTCCCGAGGAGCGGATCGCCCGGATCCTGGAGCGCTCGCGGGA
>DATAFB010000056.1:0-15256 GCA_036257695.1 Solirubrobacterales bacterium
AACCTGCTCGAAGGCTTCGGGAAGCTCGCGCCTGGCGCGCTCGGTGTAGCGGAAGTCGGTCACGAACACCGGGGCCGCGCCGCCGACCACGCACAGCCCGCTCGTCCCGCTGAAGCCGGTCAGGTAGCGCAGGTTCGCCATACCGGAGCGGTCCGAGTCGCCGGGCCGGACCAGATCGCCGACCAGCAGCCGGTCCAGCTCGCGCTCGGCGACGAGCGCCGCCAGCCGCTCGACGCGGTCGGTGCCGACCGCCGTCACCCGAGGTCCTCCTTCACGATCTCGAGCGCGCGTCGGTAGCCGTCCGGTCCCTCGCCGGACACCGCGTCGAGAACGAGCCCCTCGAGCACCGAGGTGCGGCGCCACTTCTCCCGCGAGCCGACGTCCGACAGATGGACCTCGACCGCCGGCACCGCCGCGATCTCGAGCGCGTCGCGGATCGCGTAGCTGTAGTGGGTCCACGCCCCGGGGTTCAGCACCGCCGCATCGGCCGTCGCGGGGAGGCGGTGCAGGTACTCGACGAACTCGCCCTCGTGGTTGGTCTGGAAGAACGTGACCTCGAGCTCGAGCACGTGCGCGAAGCGCTTGATCGTCACCTCGAGCTCGGCGAGCGTCATCGTCCCGTAGTGCTCGGGGTCGCGGCGCCCGAGCATGTCGAGGTTGACCCCGTGCAGGACCTCGACCCGGTTGTGTGGCCGCGCCATCTCAGGACTCCGACCGCAGCTCGTCGACGGCCGCGCGGACGACGTCCGGGTTCACCCGAGCGCCGACTCGGACCTCGCCCGGGCGCTCGACGAGCACGAAGCCGAGCCCGTCCGCCGTGCGCTTCTTGTCCAGCTCAACCGCGGCCAGCACGTCGTCGGTCGCGACATCCGACTCGAGCGCCGTCGGCAGCCCGTGGCGCTCGAGGATGCCACGCACGCGCTGGCGCAGCTCGTCAGCTTCGGACAGCCGCAGCGCCGCCAGCAGCCCCAGTCCCACGGCCTCGCCGTGCCTGTAGCGGCCATAGCCGGTCGCCGCCTCGATCGCATGCCCGACCGTGTGCCCGAGGTTGAGCACGGCCCGCCCGCCGCGGTCGCGCTCGTCGGCGACGACGACGTCGATCTTCGTCCGCGCGCAGGCGAAGACGACGTCGTCGAGCGACGCGGGATCGAGCGCGTCGAGGCCGGCGACCCGCTCCCACAGCTCGCCGCCTGCGATCAGCGCCGTCTTGACGACCTCGACGAACCCGGCGGCCAGCTCCTCGTCGGGCAGCGTCGCGAGCGCGCGGGGGTCGGCGAGCACGGCCGCCGGCATGTGGTAGGCGCCGACGTAGTTCTTCGCCTCGGGGAGGTCGACCCCGGTCTTGCCGCCATATGCCGAGTCCACCTGGGCCACGAGCGTCGTCGGGACGTGCACCAGCGCGATCCCGCGCTGGTATGAGGCCGCGCAGAACCCGGCGAGGTCGCCGACGACCCCGCCGCCGAACGCGATCACGCCGTCGTCGCGTCGGGCCCCGGCGCCCGCCAGGTCGCGCAGCACGCGCTCGGCCTCGGCGAGCGTCTTGCGCTCCTCGGCGGCCTCGACCTCGATCACCGCCTCGCTGACCGGCAGCAGGTCCCGGTGCGCGCTCAGCGCCGCCGCGTCTGCGATCGCGAACCACCGCGACGCGCCGAGCGCCTCGGTGACCTCGGGCGCGCCGAGCAGCTCGGCGGCCCCGGGCCCGACGATCGCGGGGTAGGCGCCCGAGGGCGAGCTCGCCCACGCCATCCGCAGCTCGGGCCGGGCGCGCAGCGCAGCCAGCCACGGGGCGGCCGCGCGGCCGACCTCGGCGCCGCCCTCGGGCAGCACCGCGCGCGCCGCGCGCTCGTAGAGCGGCTCGCGCGCGGCGAAGCGCCGGCCGAACTGGTCCCGGTCGACCGCGAGCGGCCTGCCGGATCCGCGGGAGCGCTCCCACGCGACGTCCTCGTCGACCCTGCACCACGCGCCGACGTGGGCGCGAAGCGTCTCGGCCACGGCCGCGCTCTCCACCGCCCCGCCTCCGAGCGAGATCACGCCGCCGTGCTCGAGCAGCTCGAGCACGAGCCGCTGCTCCCGCTCGCGAAACCCGGCCTCGCCCTCGCGCTCGAAGAACGACGCGATCGACTCGCCGAGCTCACGCTCGATCTCGTCGTCGGCGTCGACGACGTCCTCGCCGAGGGCGTCGCCGGCCGCGCGCGCGGCCTCGGACTTGCCGGCGCCCATGTAGCCAACGAACACGATCGCGCCTTCAGTGGCCATGAGACCGCTTGTAACCCGGCCGAACCGGACGCGAAGCGGAGGATTCGGCCGGATTGATGTTCGCTACCTCTTCCACCCGATGCGCTCCTTGTACGCCGCGAGCGCCGCGAGCACGTCGTCGATGTGGTCGCCGCCGAACTTCTCCCGGTACGCGCGCGCGAGCGCCAGCGCAACCATCGCCTCGCCGACCACGGCCGCCGCGGGGACGGTCGTCGAGTCGGTGCGCTCGCGCAGCGCCTGGGCCGGCTGCCGGGTGTCGGTGTCGACCGTTCGCAGCGGCTGGGTCAGCGTCGACAGCGGCTTCATCGCCGCCCGCACTACGAGCGGCTCGCCGTTCGACATCCCGCCCTCGAGGCCGCCGGCGCGGTTCGTCTCGCGGAACCACCCCTGCTCCTCCGACCAGAAGATCTCGTCGTGGGCCTCGGACCCGGGGCGACCCGCCACGTCCCATGCCTCGCCCAGCGACATCCCCTTGATCGCCTGGATCGAGACCACGGCGTGGGCGAGCCGCGCGTCGAGCCGCTCCTCCCACGACACGTGCGAGCCGAGCCCCGGCACGAGCCCGAACGCGAGCACCTCGAACGTGCCACCGAGGGTCTCGTTCGCCTTCCGCAGCCGGTCGATCTCCTCGACCATCGCCTCGCCGGCGGCGGCGTCGAGGCACCGAACCGGCGACTCGTCGACGTCGGCGAAGTCCTCCGGGGAGAGCTCGCCGCGCTCCGGGGCCGTGACGCTGCCGATCCCCAGGACATGGCTGTGGACGCTGACGCCGACCGCGCCGAGGAACGCCTTCGCCAGCCCGCCGGCGGCGACCCGCGCCGCGGTCTCGCGGGCGCTCGCCCGCTCGAGCACGTTGCGGACGTCGCTGTGGCCGAACTTGTGCAGGCCGGCGAGGTCTGCGTGCCCGGGACGCGGGGTGTGCACCTCCTCGACCTCGCCGTCGACCGGCCACGGGTTCATCCGGTCCTCCCAGTTCGAGTAGTCGCGGTTCGCGACAAGCACCGCGACGGGGCTGCCGAGGGTGCGACCATGCCTTACGCCGGAGCGGACCTCGACCGCGTCGCGCTCGATCTTCATTCGCCCGCCGCGCCCGTGGCCGAGCTGGCGCCGGGCCATGTCGCGATCGAGCGCCTCGCGGTCCAGGACCAGCCCCGCGGGCAGGCCTTCGACGATCGCCACCAGCCCGGGGCCGTGCGACTCGCCTGCTGTCGTGAATCGAAACCTCAAGGCGCACCTAGGCTATCGGCGGCCCTCGCGCCCCGATGGGGGCGAGTTTCACCCCGAAGCGACCTGGATCGCGCCAGTGAGCATCGACCGCCTCGATGATCCCGCCGCCGTGGCGCTCGCGCTGTGCTTCGTCACGCTGCTCGCGGTTGTCACCGCGACCGACCTCGACCGGCGCGTGATCCCGAACCGGGTCCTGGCCGCGGGAGCGCTCGCGTGCATCGCGATCGTCGCCGCGACCGACCCCGGGACACTCCCCGAGCGCACCCTCGCGGCGGCTGGCGCGGGCGGCTTCCTGCTGCTGGGAGCGGTCTGGAGCCGCCCCGGGATGGGAATGGGCGACGTCAAGCTCGGGGCGGTAATGGGCCTCTACCTCGGCGGCGCGGTGGCGGTGGCGTTGCTCGTCGGGCTGGTGGCCGGAGGGGCGCTCGGGATCGTGCTCATCGTCCGCAACGGGCTCGCCGCTCGCACGCAGGCGCTCCCGTTCGGGCCCTTCCTGGCGCTGGGCGGAGTGGTCGCGCTCGCGGTCGGCGGCCCGGCGATCGAGTGGTACGTGGACGGGCTGCTGGGTGATTAGCTGCGGGAATGGCCGCGCGCAGACTGCTGATCCTGATGCTGGTGCTGCTCGTCGCCTCGACCCTCGCGGCGACGCTGATCTCTCCCCAGGCCGAGCGCGAGGAGACGACGTCGCGCGGCGACCGGACTTCGGCCGAGCGCGGGCGAGGCGGGACCCAGCGCCAACTCGGAAACCGGGTCTCGAAAACGATCGACGCGTCGGCGAAAGGGGTCGAGCGGATCCGGCTGCGGCTCGGGGACCAGCTCGCGCTGACCGTGCGGTCCGCGACCGCGGATCAGGTCGAGATCCCCGCCCTCGGCCTGCTCGCGAACGTCGATCCCGACGCCCCGGCGCGCTTCGACACCCTGGCGCAGACGCCCGGACAGTTCGAGGTGCGGCTGCTCGATGCGCGCCGCACGGTCGGGAGGATCACGGTCCGGCGGCGTTGACGGCGACCTCGAACCCGAGCACCCGCCCCTCGGCGACCCGCGCCGACAGCGTGGGGTCGACGAGCGTGAACAGCTGACCCGTGGGCTCCTCGGGGACGAAGGTCGTCTCCTCGGACTCCGCCATGTCGGGATACAGCTCTTGCAGTGCGCGCTTGTCCATCTCGGGCGTCGCGCCCTGCTGCGTCTTCCAGCCCGCCTGGGCGGCCTCGGCGCCCTCGACCCGGACGGTTCCGACCCGGCCGTCGGGGCCGCACGGATCGGCGCCGGCGAGGTTCGCGAACTCGATCGTCAGCCCGAGGTCGGTCCACTCCGCCGGGCACAGCTCGCCCACCGGCGCGTAGGTCGTCGGTGGCCCGAACAACCCGATCGCCGCCGGGAGGCTCCCGGCCGCCAGGTCGAACCCGGCGACCGCCGCGGGCTCTCCGTCCGCGAGCGCGATCGTGCTCCCCCTCGGCGCGCCCTCGGCCCGGTACTCGAACCCGTCGCCGTCCCAGCGAACCACGCCCTCGCGCACGCCGCTGGGGCAGCACAGCGGATCGCCCTCGACCAGCGCCGGCGTTCGCTCGCGGACCTCGCCGTCGCCGATCGCCACCTCGAGCGTCGCCACGTGCGGCCGGACGGCGGCCGGAACCCACTCCCGGCCCTCGGCGACGAAGATCCCCCACGGGGTCGGGGAGTCGTGCGCCGGCTGCGTCGCGGCGCCGGGATCGATCGGCGCCACCCCGCGCTCGAGCAGCCTGACGACCATCTCGTCGGTGGCGTCGCCGGTCAGGTCCGCGCACCCGACGAGCTTCGCGTCGTAGATCTCGGGCATCTCGGCGAGCGGCGGGACCGTGCCCAGGTCCCTCACCTCCTGCTCGAAGCGACCCCCGTCGACGGCCTCGTCGACTGCGTCGCCATCGCACGGTAGCTGCGCCTCCGCGGACTGCGCGCCGTCGCCGTCGCCGTCCGCGCGGACGACGAGGTATGCGATCTCGCCGAGCACCGCGGCGAGCGCGATCGCGAGCGTGACCAGCGCCCACGCCGGCAGGCTGGCGAGCTGCGACCGCGCTCCGGAGAGCGCCGATCTCACCCCCTCCAGCGCCGAGCGCGCCCGGTGTCGGAATTTGCGGCCGGCGGCCATCGCGGAAGGATTGCGTCGGGGCCGTCCCAGTGTCGAGAATGGGCGGCCACGTGGAGTATGCAGCGCAGCCACCGATAGCCGCACCGCAGGTCGGTCTCCAGGACTTCCTCCGCCGCGTGTTCGGGTGGATGTTTCGCGGGGCTTGCCGTGCGGATCTTCGGGCACGCGCGCGGCTAGCCCCGCGCCGCCTCGCGCATCACGCCGAGCGGCGGCTCGACCCCGGTCCAAATCCGAAACGAGGCGGCCCCCTGGCGCACCAGCACCTCGAGCCCGTCGACCACGCTCGCGCCGCGCTCTCTGGCGGCCCGCGCGAGCTCGGTCTCGGCGGAGCCGTAGGGCAGGTCGACGACCACCTGGCCGGGGCCGAATCCCTCGGGGTCGAGGCGCAGCCGCTCGAGGTCCGATCCCGACGGCTCGAGCCCGACCGAGGTGCAGTTGACGACGAGCTCGAACTCGCGCGCCGGCAGCTCGCCGGCGGCGTCCAGCGCCGCAGCCCCGAGCTCCTCGGCGAGCCGCTCGGCCCGCTCGGCGGTCCGGTTCCACACCGCGACGTCGGCGCGCTCGCGCACGAGCGCCCACACGACGGCCCGTGCCGAGCCGCCGGCGCCGAGCACCAGCGCGCGGCGCCCGGCCGCAGGCTCGGGCAGCGCGGCGAGGAAGCCGGGGGCGTCGGTGTTGTCGGCGCCGATCGCGCCGGCCTCGAAGCTGAGCGTGTTCGCGGCCCCGATCTCGCCCGCGGAGTCGGACGCGGTGTCGGCGAGCTCGAGCGCGGCCCGCTTGTGCGGGACGGTGACGTTGGCGCCCACGAACCGCTCGGACGGCAGCGCGCGGACACGGTCGGCGAACTCGCCGGACTCGACGTCGAGTGCCTCGTAGGCCCACTCGTCGGCGAGGCCGAGCGCCGCGAGGGCGGCGTTGTGGATCGCGGGCGAGCGCGAGTGAGCGATCGGGTGGCCGATCACCGCGAGGCGGCGACGGTCTAGCACTCGGTCGGGGACCCGCCCTCGCGCTCCAGCGCCCGCTGGTAGGCGGCCGCTGCCTCGTTGAACTCCTGCTCGGAGTCCGTGAACACGTGCTCCCCGCACGTCCCCGGCTTGACGACGTAGAAGCGGTTGTCCCCCCGGCCGGGATCGGCGGCTGCCTCGATCGCGTCGAGCCCCGGGTTGCCGATCGGGGTCGGCGGCAGCCCGGCGACGAGGCGGGTGTTGTACGGGGAGTCGATCGCGAGCTCGGACTCCTTCAGCGGCTCGTCGTAGTTCTCCGTCGCATAACGGATCGTTGCGTCGATCGACAGCGGCTCGCCGATCTCGAGGCGGTTGTAGATCACCTCGCCGACGAGCGGACGCTCGCGCGGGATCTGCACCTCGCGGTCGATCATCGACGCGATCGTCAGCACGTCGTACGGGCTGAGGTTCTTCGACTTCGCGTATTCGAGGTCGACCTTGCGGAAGTTCTGCTCGAACGCTGCGAGCTGCTGCGCGACGAGGTCGTCGGCGCTGGCCCCGGGCTTGAGCTCGTAGGTCGCCGGATACAGGAACCCCTCGAGGCTGGGAGCGCCCTGGGCTCCGTAGCGCTTCAGGTCGATCGCCTTCGAGCTCTTGCTCGCCTTCATGTAGTCGCCCTCCAGCCCGACGTCGCCCGCGACGCCGGCGATCTGCTCGCGCGTGTAGCCCTCGGGAATCACGACTGTGATCCCGCGCTCGGCCGGCGACGCCGTCAGCTCGTCGATCGCGGCGCCGTAGCTCATCCCGCTCGCGAGCGTGTAGGAGCCAGATGGAATGTCGTCGCTGCGGCCCGCCATCGCCAGCCGCCACCTGAACAGAGTGCTGCCGGAGACGAGCGGCGGGCCGCCCGAGATCACTCCCTTCTCCTCGAGGATCTCGCCGACCTCGCTTGCGGTCGCCCCCTTCGGGATCGTGACGACGACCTTGCCCTCGCCGTCGCCGCCGAACGGCTGGAAGAAGGCGACCAGGAGCCACGCGAGCACGAGCCCGACCGCGATCAGCGCCCCGGCGGCGATCCTGCGCCGCCGCACGACGTCGGCCGCGGGACGGCGCGGAGCGCGCTGAACCACGGCCCGGGCGCGGCGGCGAAGCGACTCGCTTGCCGGTGCCGCTCCGACCGGCGGTCCCGCGCCGTCGCCGTCCCCCGCGGGAGCGGTGCCTTCGCGCTTCGCGGCGCGCTTGCGACG
Organism: Solirubrobacterales bacterium; assembly: GCA_036257695.1. Lineage (GTDB taxonomy): Bacteria > Actinomycetota > Thermoleophilia > Solirubrobacterales > 70-9 > DASPWW01. Next base: position 7,800 of record DATAFB010000056.1, read on the forward strand.
CCGGCGCTCGCGCTCGAGGCGGCGCTCCTCGCGCGCCCGCGCCTCGGGGTCGTCGCGGCCGAACGGATCCGTCCCGACGTCGTCGCGGGGCCGTTCCTCGGTGCCCTCGGGCCGCTCGCTCATCGCCGCTCCCCGGAGGCGAGGTAGCTCTCGAGGATGTGGGCGGCCGCGATCGAGTCCTCGTCCGCGCTCGCGCCGGAGCGCGCCGTGCGCTGGGCGAGCTTCGTCGTCAGCCTCTCGTCGTGGGTCTCCACGGGGACATCCACCAGATTCGCTACCTGATCTCGAAAGCGCCGCGCATCCCCCGCCTGGACACCCTCTGTCCCGCTCAACCCTATCGGGAGTCCGACGACCACGACCCCAACGGAGCGCTCGCGGACGAGCGCCGCGACCGCCTCGGGGTCGGGGGGCTCGATCACCGGCAGCGGAGTGACCACGACCCCGGTCGGATCCGAGATCGCCGCGCCGCAGCGCGCCTCTCCGTAGTCGAGCGCCAGGACTCGCATGGACCGTCAGGAGGCGAGCGCCTGCTCGATCGCGCGCCGCGCCGCCTCGAGCGCGTCGTCGAGCCGGCTCGCGTCGCGGCCGCCCGCCTGGGCGACGTTCGGCCGCCCCCCGCCGCCGCCGCCGACGACCGCGGCCGCTTCGCGCACCACGTCGGCCGCCGACAGCCCGCGCTCGACCGCCGCGTCGGTGAACGCGGCGACCAGCCCCACCTTGCCGCCGTCCGCGCCGCCGAGCACCACCGCCGAGTCCCCGGCCAGTGACTTGACCCGGTCCGCGAGCTCGAGCAGCCGCTTCTGGTCGCTTTCCTCGGCGCGGGCCACGATCACCGCCAGGCCGTCGAGCTGCGTGCCTTCGCGCTCGGCGAGCTCCCGCGCGACCTCCGCGGCCTCCCGGGTCGATGCCTCGCGCGCCGTCTCCTCGAGCTGCGCGACCCGCTCCGCGGCGCGGCGGGCGCCGGCCACGGGGTCGCGCGGCGAGCCCAGCAGCGCGCCGGCCTCCTCGAGCCGACGGCGGCGGTCCCGGTACCACTCGATCGCGGCGGGGCCGGTCAGCGCCTCGATCCGGCGCACGTTCGACGCGCTCGAGCCCTCGGACACGATCGCGAAGATCCCGACCTCGGCGGTGTTGGCGACGTGGGTGCCGCCGCACAGCTCCCGCGAGACGTCCTCGACCTCGACGACGCGGACCCAGTCGGCGTACTTCTCCCCGAACAGCGCCATCGCGCCGAGCGCCTCGGCCTCGTCGCGGGACATGTTCAGCGCCCTCACCGGGAAACTGGCTCCGATCCACTCGTTGACGCGGTCCTCGATCTCGCGCACCTCGTCGGGGCTGAGCGCGCCGCCGTGGGTGAAGTCGAATCGCAGCTTGTCCGGCCGCACCGCCGAGCCCGCCTGGCGGACGTGGGTGCCGAGCCGCTCGCGCAGCGCGGCGTGCAGCAGGTGCGTCGCGGTGTGGTTGCGCATCGTCGCGTGGCGCGTCGCGCGATCCACGATCGCCTCTACCCGCTGTCCAGGCTCCGGGAAGCCGGGAACCTCGTTCTGCTCCGCACCCGGCTGAACCGGACGCGAAGCGGAGGATCCAGCCGGCCCTATCTTCAAGGCCTGGTCGTCCCCGACCCTGTACACGTCGAGCACGGGGGTCTCGCTCTCGTTCCAGCGGATCGCCCCCGAGTCGGCGACCTGCCCGCCGCCCTCGGCGTAGAAGGGGCTCTCCTCGAGCTTGACGAGCGAGGCACCGTTCGAGCCCTCCGCCGCGGCGACGCTGGTCGTCGTCTGCAGCTGCTCGTAACCGACGAACCGGGTCTCGGGCACGGCGGAGACGAACCGCAGCACCTCGGAGTGGTGGTCGGGGGTCGCAGTCGCGGTGCCCGTGCGAGCGCGCTCGCGCTGCTCCTCCATCAGCGCCTCGAACCCGGCGTCGTCGACCGACAGCCCCTGCTCGGCCAGCAGCTCCTTGGTCAGGTCGTACGGGAACCCGTACGTGTCGTGGAGCTTGAACGCGTCCGCGGCGTCGACCCACGACGTGCCCTCGCGCTGGGCGTCGCCGGCGAGCTGCTGGAGCAGCTCGGTGCCGCGGTCGAGTGTGCGCCCGAAGCTCTCCTCCTCGTCGGAGACCCAGCGCATGATCGTGTCGCGCTGCTCCTCGAGGTGAGGGTAGACGCCGGACATGTCCTCGATCACGCGCTCGGCGAAGCGGCCCAGGTACGGCGGCTCCAGCTCCAGCACGCGGCCCTGCTGGATCGCGCGGCGCATGATCCGGCGCAGGATGTAGCCGCGGTCTTCGTTCGAGGGCACGACCCCGTCGGCGATCAGATGCGTCATCCCGCGCGAGTGGTCGGCCATGATCCGCATCGCCCGGGTGGTCCGCGGGTCGGCGTCGTACGAGCGCCCGGCGAGCTCCTCGGCGAGCCCCACCAGCGGCCGGAAGAGGTCGGTGTCGAACACCGACTCCACGTCCTGCTGGATCGTGGCCATCCGCTCGAGCCCGAGCCCGGTGTCGATGTTGCGCGCCGGCAGGTCGGTGAGGCTGCCGTCCTCGTGCAGCTCATAGGTCATGAAGACGTGGTTCCAGTACTCGAGGAAGCGCTCGGTGTCGTCGCCGGGGAGGTCGTCGGCGGCGCCGAACTCGACCCCGCGGTCGACGTACATCTCCGAGCACGGGCCGGCCGGGCCGGTCGGCGCGGCCTGCCACCAGTTCTCCGACCGCGGCAGGCGCACGATCCGCTCCTCGGGCACCCCGATCCCGCGCCAGATCTCGATCGCCTCGGTGTCGGGACCGAGCCCGAGCTCATCGTCGCCCTCGAACACCGTCACCCAGATCCACTCCGGGTCGAAGCCGAACCCGTCAGTCGACAGCTCCCACCCGAACCCGATCGCCTCCTGCTTGAAGTAGTGACCGATGCTGAAGTTGCCCAGCATCTCGAAGAAGGTCAGGTGGCGCGCCGTGTTGCCGACCTCCTCAATGTCGGTGGTCCGGAAGCAGCGCTGGCACGAAGTCAGCCGGCGCGCCGGCGGCTCCTCCTCGCCCATGAGGTAGGGCTTCAGCGGCTGCATCCCCGCCGTCGTCAGCAGCACCGACGGGTCGTGAACCGACGGCACCAGCGACGCCGAGGGTCGGCGCAGGTGGTCGCGCTGCTCGAAGTAGCGCAGGAACGACTCGCGGATCTCGTCTGCCTTCATCGCGCCCAAGAGTATGAACGCGGCGCTCGCCGCTAGGCGATCGTGCCGTGCCCGACGACGGCGTCGCCGGCGAGCAGCGAAGCGGTTTGCCCGGGGGCGACGCCCGACACCGGCTCGTCGAGCCGCACGATCAGCTCGGCGTGGCGGCCGGCGCGCAGCGCCGAGCCCCCGTTGTGGACGCTGCAGGCGAGCGGTCGCGAGTGGTAGCGGAGCCTGACCCGGTCGACGCGGTCGCCGTCGCGGCGCAGCACCGCGTCGCGGATGACGACCCGGCGCGTGTCGAGCTCGTTGTGGGATCCGACGACGACCCGATTCGCCGCGGCGTCGGTCTCGAGCACGTACATCGGCTCCGGCGTCGCGAGGCCGAGCCCGCGGCGCTGGCCGACGGTGAAGCCATGGTGGCCGCGGTGGCTCCCCAGCACGCGCCCGGCGCGGTCGACGATCTCTCCCTCGCGCTCGGCCAGCGCCGCGTGGCGGGCGAGGAACGCGCGCTTGCCCTGGCCGGCGAGGAAGCACAGGTCCTGGCTCTCGGGCTTCGAGGCGACCGGCAGGTCGGCGTCAGCGGCGAGGCCACGGACCCGCTCCTTCGTCAGCTCGGCGAGCGGGAAGCGCAGCCGCGCCAGCGTCCGCGGCGAGACCGCGGACAGCATGTAGGTTTGGTCCTTGGCGCGGTCGGCGGGCGTGACGAGGAGCGGGCCGTCGCCGTCGTCGGCGACGCGGGCGTAGTGGCCCGTCGCGAGCCCTTCGGCGCCGAGCCGATCCGCGAGGTCTGCCATCGCGTCGAGGCGGACGCCGCCGTTGCAGCGCACGCACGGGTTCGGGGTGCGGCCGTCCGCGTGGCCGGCAAGGAAGTTGTCGACGACGGTGCTCCGGAAGGCGTCCTCGAGGTCCATCGTCAGATGCGGGATCCCGAGCGAGTGGGCGAGCGCCCTGGCGCCGAGGACCGCCTCGGGCGAACAGCAGCTGCGCGCCCCGTCGGTGGCCCGGTCCGCCCACAGCTTCACCGTCACCGCGACGACCTCGGCGCCGCGGTCGCGCTCGAGCCACGCGGCGACGGCGCTGTCGACGCCGCCGCTCATCGCGACCAGGACCCGCCGCGCGGGCTCGCCGCCGGACGGGACCAGCTGAGCGTCCGAGGCGATCGCCGCGGTCAGCGCGCGGTGCAGCGCGTCGGCCGCGAGCTCGGCGGCGTGGCGGCCCTGCGCGGAGAGCCCCCCGAGCGCCGCGGCGATGTCCGCCGGCGCGAGCCGCGCGATGTCGAGGACGGTGCGTCCCTCGGCCGCCTCCACCGTCGCGGCGCCGGCGGCGATCGCCGCCGAGCACCCGTCGGCGTCGAACCGCGCCGTCGCGACGCCCCCGTCCGCCAGCTCGAGCGAGATCCGGACGAGATCGCCACACGGGGCGCCTCCGGCGGCGCCTGTGTGGGCTCCCTCGGGGGCAGGCCCGCGCCGCGAAGCGTCGGCGAGCCGGTACTCGATCGCCTCGGTGCTCATCCCGACGCGAGGTTAGGGCAAGCAAGAAGGCCCCAGCTTGCCGACCGCCGCTCGGCCTGAGAACCCGTACTAGACAGGTGGGTGTCTACCGGCGGCCCCACGGGGCCGTCCGGAAATCGACTCCCAAGCCGATTGTGTTGGGTCACAATTGGAGCGGCGAACCGAACAAGCTCGAGCCCGACTCAACGCTAGCAGCGCGTCGGTGATACTGGCGCCGAGCACCGGGCTAAGCCCGGCCGCGAGGCGAGTGGCTGGTCGCCGTACTGATTCACCCTTTACTCGTCCAGCTCCTCGAGCGCCTCGATCGGATCGTCGTACATCCGCCATCGCAGCAGCTTGCCCTTGCGGAACACGAGCGCCAGCCCGTGCAGCCACTCGTCGCCGATCTTGTCGCTCTCGCGCCACACGTACTGGACGCGGACGAGCGCGACCACGGTGTTGCCCGACTCGCGAACCTCGTCGACCTCGTAGCGGCGCTCGAGGTGGGTGAAGCGGCGCCGCGCCCACCTCGTCGCCTCGTCGCGCCCGACGTGAGCGCCGCGCTGGGTGTGGATCTCGACCTGCGGGTCGACGAGCTCGGCGAACGTGTCGGCGTCCTGGGCGCTGAGCGCCGCCAGCAGGCGTCGGGCGACGTCGGCGTTCGAGCCGTCGCTAACGGGAGCCCCCCGCCGTCCCGCCGCGGCCCCTGAGCGCGATGCCGAGCTCGCGCAGCTGCTCGTCGGTCACCGGCGCCGGTGCGCCGGTCAGCAGGTCGGCCCCGGAGGCGGTCTTCGGGAACGCGATCACGTCGCGAATCGTCTCGGTGCCGTGCAGCAGCGCGGCAATGCGATCGATGCCGTACGCGATCCCGCCGTGCGGCGGCGCCCCGTAGCGCAGCGCCTCGAGCAGGAACCCGAACCGCTCCTCCGCCTCCTCGGCGCCGATCCCGAGGGCCGCGAACACCTGCCGCTGCACGGCGGGATCGTGGATACGGATCGAGCCCCCGCCGAGCTCGGTCCCGTTCCAGACGACGTCGTAGGCGCGGGCGCGCGCGGCCTCGAGCCGGTTCGGGTCGAGCTCGCCGTCCGGTGAGGTGAAGGGATGGTGGAGGGCGTCCCAGCGCTGCTCGTCCTCGTCCCAGCCGAACAGCGGCCAGTCGACGATCCACAGCAGGTCGTTGCGCCCCTCGCGCACGAGCTCGAAGCGCTCCGCGAGGTGGAGCCGCAGGGCGCCGAGCGCGCGCCCGACGACCGGGGGCTCGTCGGCGACGACCAGCAGCAAGTCGCCCTCCTGCGCGCCGAGTGCGTCGTTGAGCGCCCGCAGCTCGTCGGCGGACAGGAACTTCGCCACCGGCGAGCGCCACCCGTCGCCCTCGCGAAACGCCCACACGAGCCCCTTGGCGCCGGCATCCTGCGCGTACTCGATCAGCCCGTCGAGCTCCGAGCGCGGCAGCTCGCGACGGCCGGCGTTGATCCCCTGCACCGCCCCGCCCTCCTCGAGCGTCGAGCGGAAGACCTTGAACTCGGTCTCGCGAACCGCGTCGGTGAGGTCGTGGATCTCGAGCCCGAAGCGGGTGTCGGGGCGGTCGGTCCCGTAGCGGGCAATCGCGTCGTCATACGAAAGCCGCGGCAGCGGGATCTCGACCTCGACGCCGCAGCCGCCGAGCACGTCCCGGAGCAGCCGCTCGTTGACGTCGAGCACGTCGTCGACGTCGACGAACGACAGCTCCATGTCGAGCTGGGTGAACTCCGCCTGCCGGTCGGCCCGCTGCGCCTCGTCCCGGAAGCAGCGCGCAATCTGGTAGTAGCGCTCGAACCCCGACACCATCAACAGCTGCTTGAACAGCTGCGGGGACTGCGGCAGCGCGTAGAACGACCCCGGCTGGAGCCGGCTCGGGACGAGGAAGTCGCGCGCGCCCTCGGGCGTCGACCGGGTCAGGTTGGGGGTCTCGATCTCGAGGAACCCCTCGCCGTCGAGGAAGCCGCGGATCGACCGCACGACCCTGTGGCGCAGCTCGATCGCCTCGTGCATCCGGTCGCGGCGCAGGTCGAGGTAGCGATGGCGCATCCGCATCTCCTCGCCGACGTCGCCCGAGAAGCTCTCGATCTCGAACGGGGGCGTGTCGGCGTCCGAGAGCACGTCGGCCTCGCCGACCCGGACTTCGAACTCGCCGGTCGGGAGGTCCGGGTTGACGGTCTCCGGGTCGCGCCGCACGACCTCCCCGGACGCGCCGACGACGTCCTCGGCCCGCAGGTCGTGGGCGAGCTCGTGCGCCCCGCCCGCGGTCTGGGGGTTGAAGACGAGCTGCACGAGCCCGGTGCGGTCGCGCAGGTCGATGAAGATCAGCCCTCCGTGGTCGCGGCGCCGGTGCACCCACCCCGCGACGCGTGCCTGCGACCCGATCCGGTCCTCGAGCACCTGCCCGCACCAGGTGTCGCGGTAGCGATTCCCGCGCAGGGGCGGAAAGCCCTCACTCATCGGCCGCCGCGATCTCCTCGACGAGGCGAGCGCGGTCGACCTCACGCTGCTCGCCGGAGTCCATGTCGCGCACGACGACGGTCCCGTCGTCGTCGATGATCACCGCGCTGCGGGCACCGGCCCGGTCGGCCTGCTTCATCTGACCCTTCATGCTCCGGCCCGCGAGGTCGAGGTCGGCGCGAAGCCCCGCGCGGCGCAGCTCGGTCGCGAGCGCCAGCGCCTGGTCGCGCTGTCCGTCGGGCGCGGCGATGAACACGTCGCTGGACGGCTCGGGCGGGGACTCGTCGAGCGCCAGCACGATCCGCTCCACCCCCACCGCCCA
>DATAFB010000153.1:0-4051 GCA_036257695.1 Solirubrobacterales bacterium
CGTACTGATGTCGTACGTCGAGCTGCACTGCCACTCCGCGTACTCGTTCCTCGACGGGGCGTCGTCCCCCGCCGAGCTCGCGACCGCCGCCGCCGAGCTCGACCGGCTGGCGCTCGCGATCACCGACCACGACGGGCTGTGGGGGGCGATGGAGTTCGCCCACGCCTGCAGCGGGGTCGGGGTGCGCCCGATCACCGGCGTCGAGCTCACGGTCGAGGATCCCGATCGCGACGGCCAGAGCTTCCATCTCACGCTGCTGGCGGAGGACGCGGCCGGCTACCGCAACCTGTGCCGGCTGGTGACCGAGGCCCACCGTGGGACCCGCCCCCGCCCCGGCCGCGAGCCCCTTTCCCCCTCAGTCGCGCTCGCCGAGCTCGAGCGCCGGGCGGACGGGCTGGTGTGCCTGTCGGGGTGCGCCCGCGACGGCGCGCTGGCGAGCAGATGGGCGAGCGACGACCGGCGCGGCGCCGAGGCACTCGGGCGCCGGCTCGTGGCCGCGTTCGGGAGGGAGCGGTTCCGGGTCGAGCTCCAGCGGCCGATGTGGCGCCGCGACCGGTCGCGCAACCGATGGCTCGCGTCGCTGGCGGATCGGCTCGGGGTGGCGTGCGTCGCCACCGGCGACGTCCACGTCCACGCCGCGCCACGTGCGCGGCTCCAGGACGCCCTGGTCGCCGTGCGCCTCGGCGCCACGCTCGAGGAGACGGAGCCGCTGCGGCGCGGGAACGCCGCGTCGGCGATGGCGTCGGCGGATGAGGTCGCGGCCCGGTTTCGGGACCATCCCGATGCCGTCGCGGAGAGCGGGCGGCTGGCGGAGCGACTGCGATTCGACCTCACCAGCGACCTCGGGTACCGCTATCCCGGGTCCGAGGACCTCGACGCGGACCGCAGGCTGGCCGAGCTGTGCCGGGCGTGCCTCGATGAGCGCTATCCGGGAGGCGATGAGCTGGCCGAGGCCGAGGCAAGGCTCGAGGAGGAGCTGCGCGTGATCCGCTCGCTCCGCCTGTCGGGGTTCTTCCTCCTGCATCGCGACCTGCTGGAGCTGGCGCGCGAGGTGGCGCGCGAGGTGCGCGGGCCGGAGTCCGCGAGGGCGCTGCTGCCCCCCGGACGGGGCCGGGGGTCGAGCGTCAGCTCGATCGTCTGCTACCTGACGGGACTGTCGCACGTCGACCCGGTTCGCTGCGGGCTGTTCCTGGGCCGGTTCCTGAACGAGGAGATCGGCGAGGCGCCAGACATCGACCTCGACTTCCCCCGCGATATCCGCGAGACGCTGATCCCCCGCGTCCACGAGCGCTACGGACCGCAGCGCTCGGCGCTGGTGGCGGCGTTCGCGACCTACCGCTCGCGGGGTGCCGTGCGCGACCTCGGCAAGGCGCTCGGCCTCCCGCCGGGCGAGATCGAGCGGGTGGCGCGATCGGTCGACATCCACTCCCGTCCAGGCGACGTCGAGCGAGACGTCGCCGAGGCGATCGGCGTGCAGCGCGCGCGCTCGGTCCGATGGCGGGTGCTCGTCGAGCTTGGGCGGGAGGCGTGGGGGCTCCCCCGTCACCTCTCTCAGCACCCCGGCGGGATGGTGCTCTCCACCAGGCCGCTGATCGACATCTGCCCGGTCCAGCCGGTGGCGATGGAGGGACGTCAGGCGGTTCAGTGGGACAAGGACTCGTGCGCCGACGCGGGATTCCTGAAGATCGACCTGCTGGGGCTGGGGATGCTGTCGGCGGTGGAGCGCTGCGTCGACGAGGTGGCGTGTGTGCGCGGCGAGCGCATCGACCTGTCGCGGATCCCGCTCGACGATCCCGAGGTGTACGCGACGATCCAGCGGGCGGAGACGACCGGCGTGTTCCAGATCGAGAGCCGCGCCCAGATGCAGATGCTGCGGCGAAGCCGCCCCGAGAGCCTCGACGACCTGACCGTGCAGGTGGCGCTGGTGCGGCCGGGGCCGATCCAGGGCGGTGCCGTGCATCCGTACCTCGACCGCCGCCGCAGGCTGCGCGAGGACCCCGGATACGAGGTGCCCTACGACCACCCGTCGCTCGAGCCGATCCTCGCCGACACGCTGGGCGCGATCGTGTTCCAGGACCAGGTGATCCAGGTCGCGATGGCGCTGGCCGGGTTCAGCCCCGGCGAGGCGGAGGGGCTGCGCAGGGCGATGAGCCGCAAGCGCTCCGAGGCGGCGCTGCGCGCCTACCGCGCGCGCTTCATCGAGGGAGCGCTGGAACGGGGGGTCGCCGAGCCGGTCGCGGTGCGGGCGTTCGACGGGATCATGGGCTTCTCGGGGTTCGGGTTTCCGAAGTCGCACGCTGCCGCCTTCGCGCTGCTGGCCTACCAGTCGACGTGGCTGCGGGTCCACTACGGCCCCGAGTTCCTGTGCGCGCTGCTCAACGAGCAGCCGATGGGGTTCTATCCCCCCGACTCGCTCGTCCACGAGGCGCAACGACGGGGAATCGAGGTGCGTGGCCCGGACGTGAACCGCAGCGGCGTCGAGTGCTCGGTCGAGGCCGATGCGGTCAGGGTCGGGCTCGGGTACGTCACCGGGCTGCGCGAGGACGACGCCACCGCGGTGGTCGACGAGCGAGAGCGCGCGGGGCCGTACCGCGACCCGGCCGACCTCGCCTCGCGCGCGGGGGTGGGGCGCGACGCACTGAGCCGGCTGGGCTGGGCAGGCGCGTGCGAGTCGATCGCCGGTTCGCGCCGGCGGGCGCTGTGGCGGCTCGGCGTCGCGGCGGGCGCCGAGCGCGCGAGCGCGGGCGTCCAGCTCGCGCTGCCGCTCCCCGTGCCGGCGGGACCGTCCCTGCGCGAGCAGACGCCGTGGGAGCAGGTCGTCGCCGAGTACTCCTCGATCGGGATCGCGCTCGAGAGCCACCCAATGAAGCTGCTCCGCGACGAACTCCCCGCGGGCGTCCTCTCGAGCGCCGGCGTGGAGCGCACCTCCGACGGCTCCACGGTCGAGGTCGCGGGGATGGTGGTGGCCCGCCAGCGCCCCGCGACGGCGCGCGGGGTCGTGTTCATGCTGCTCGAGGACGACCTGGGGACGATCAACGTGATCGTGCCTCCGCCGGTCTACGAGCGCCACCGGCTGATCGTGCGCACGGCGTCGTTCGCGCGCATCAGGGGCCGCCTCGAGCGCCGTGAGGGGACGACCAATGTCGTTGCGTCGGCCCTCTCGATCCTGTCGCGCCCCGACCTGCAGGTCGCCGAGGTGCGCCCGATCGAGCCCCCCGTCGAGCGCGAAACCAGCCGGGAGGGGGCCGAGCTCGCCGATCTCGACGCGGTGCTGCCGGCGGCGCACAGCTTCGGCAGGCGCGGCCGCTGAGCACGAAATGCAAGATCGGTTGCAGAACACATGTTCCGTCCTTGCCCGTCCGTACGGTCCGCACCATGATGAGCCCGAATTCGAGACGCTTGGTCCACCGCATGATGGGCGGGCTCGACCTGTTGATCGACTTCGCCACGCTCGGCGAATACGGGCTCCAGGAGCTGCCCGCCGACGGGCCCGGCTGCGAAGGGATCGGCCGTACGCGCGTCGCACCGACCACGTCCAGGTGCGCCGCGCCGACCGGTTGGGAGGCCCTCGCGCCGGCCCGTCGCGGCTCGCTCCGCTAGTCCCCCTCGCCGCGGTCGATCGCGGCGATCATCTCCCTCCCCGCCTCGAGCGCGCGGCTGAGCACGTCGGGGTCGACGTTGTCGAGCGTGTCGCTCGGGAGGTGCAGGTTGGGGATCGTCTCGTCCTGGGCGCTGAACGTGATCGCGCGCCCGCCCCGCGCGAGCACCGGGCTGCTGTCGTAGGTGAGGCCGGCGGGCCTGTCGGTGGGCTCGAGCCCCAGCTCCGGCCGGCGCGCGCGCAGGCGCTCGGCGATGTCGACGAGGCGGCGATCGGCGTTCCACTTCGCCAGCACTCCCTCGCGGCGTAGGAAGCGCAGCGTCGCGGGCCCGCCGAGGCTGTCGAAGTTGACGAACAGCCAGCCCGCCGTGTCGCGGCCGGCGAGGAATGCCTGCGCGCCCAGCAGGCCGGACTCCTCGCACCCGGTCATCAGCACGACGATCCGCGTGCTCG
>DATAFB010000160.1:0-8015 GCA_036257695.1 Solirubrobacterales bacterium
CGTACGGCTCCGGCTCGAGCGCGAACCGCGACTGCAGCAGGTTCATCAGCCGCCGGTCGGCCTCGTCGAGGGGCACCGCCGCGCCGCCCTTGCGCGAGCGCAGCTTGGGACGGGCTACAGCCACCCGGCGGCCTGCTTGGCGAAGTAGGTCACGATCACGTCGGCCCCGGCGCGGCGGATCGAGGTCAGCGCCTCGATCACTGCGGCGCGCTCGTCGATCCACCCGGCGTCGGCGGCGGCCTTCAGCATCGAGTACTCGCCCGAGACGTGGAAGGCGGCGACCGGCGCCCCGGTAGCGTCCTTGACCCGCCGCACGACGTCGAGGTACGGGGTCGCGGGCTTGACCATCACGACGTCGGCGCCCTCGTCGAGGTCGAGCTTCGCCTCGCGCACCCCCTCGCCGGCGTTGGCGGGGTCCATCTGGTACCCGCGGCGGTCGCCGTGCGCCGGGGTCGACTCGGCGGCGTCGCGGAACGGGCCATAGAACGCCGACGCGTACTTGGCCGAGTAGGCGATGATCGGGAGCGAGGTGTGCCCCAGCTCGTCGAGCTGGGAGCGGATCGCCCCGATCCGCCCGTCCATCATGTCCGACGGCGCGACGGCGTCCGCGCCGGCCTCGACGTGCGAGATCGCGGTCTTCGCCAGCAGCTCGAGGGTGACGTCGTTGTCGACCTCGCCGTCCTCGCGCACCACGCCGCAGTGGCCGTGCGAGGTGTACTCGCACAAGCACACGTCGGTGATCACGAGCAGGTCCGGATGCGCCTCCTTCAGCGCCCGCACCGACATCTGCACCACGCCCTCCTCGTCGTAGGCGCCCGACGCGAGCTCGTCCTTGGACGCCGGGACGCCGAACAGGATCACGGCGCCGACGCCGGCCTCGAGCACCGCGCCCGCCTCGCCGACCAGCTCGGAGATCGAGAAGCGCTCGATCCCGGGCATCGAGGGGACGGCCTCGCGCACCTCCTCGCCGGCGACCACGAACAGCGGCTGCACGAGGTGTGCCGGCGAGAGCTCGGTCTCGCGTACCAGGTCGCGGAGGGCGTTCGTCCTGCGCATGCGGCGCAGGCGGGTGGCGGGAAAGCTCACGAGGGGGATTCTACGTGCGCCCGACGCGCCGGACCCGACGCGCGCGCGCCGTCCCGCCCTAGACGAAGCGGAGCGCGAGTCGCGCTAGCGCTCCGTAGGCGAGCGTGATCACCGCCAGGTGGACGAGGGCCGGCCACACCGAGGGGCCGGCCTCGTCGAGCGCGCCCGAGATCGCGTCGAGCGCGGGCTCGAACGGGAACAGCGCCGCGACGACCTCGATGACGTCGAACAGGGTGGCGCTCACGGTCCCCGACGGGACCAGCGACAGAAACGCGATCGGGAGCGAGACCATGAACGCGAGCAGCGAGCTCGCGCGGACCTCGCGCGCGGCGGCGCCGATCGCGGCCCCGAACGCGGCGAAGCCCGCGCCGCTGACCGCGATCGCCGGCACCCAGAGCGGGAACCGGCTCCAGTCGAGAGAGACGAACAGCTCCAGGCCGGCCAGCATCACTATGGTCACGACCAGCGAGCAGGCGATCCCGAGCACGAGCTTGGAGACCAGGAGCTCGGTGCGACCGACCAGGCCCCGGGTCAGACGCGCGAACGTGTTCTCCTCGCGCTCGAGCGCCAGCGACCCTGCGACGAGCAAGACGGTGACGAACATCAGGGTCACGGTCGCCGCGACCGAGATCGCGAACGCGTCCAGCGACGGTGAGTCGCCGCTGACGATCTGCTTGTCGACCTCGATCGGCTGCGCGACCGCGCCGAGCAGCGGCAGCGCGACGTCGAGGTTCTCGCGCGCGAGTTCCGCGAACCGGACCACGCGCTGCACCTCGGCCCGCTGACCGCCGCCGAGGTCGCTGCTGATCGCGTCGAGGATGCGCGCCGACGCGTCGAGGCCGAGGATCTCGACCGTCTGGCCGAGGAACGAGAACTCGCCACCCTCGACCACCAGGTCGAGGTAGGCGGCGGCCTGCTCCGAGACCTGCTGCGAGATGACGAGGTTCGCCTCGGTGATCAGCGCCTGGAGCCGGTCGTCGACGATCTGGCCCTTGACCGGGTCCTCCTCGTTGACGAGCACCTCCACCACTGGCTGCTCGGGGTTCAGCGTGCGCAGCGACTGCAGCTTGTCGATCAGGTCGGCGGGGATGATCAGCGCTCCCAGCACCTGGCCGTCCTCGACCTTGGCCACCGCCTCGTCGCGCGAGGAGACGTCGACGCACTCCACCCGGTCGCACAGCTCGCGCTTGGCGTCGAGCGTGTCGAACTCGCCGCCCTCGCCGAAGTCGACCTGCTCCTCCTCCGGGATCTCGTTCAGGAACGCGATCCTCGGCTCGTCCGGACCCGCCGAGAGCGCGACCCCGATCAGGACCGCGATCAATACCGGGTAGACGACCAGCAGGCCGGTGACCAGCGGCGACCGCCGCAGGATCTGGAGGTCCTTGAGCAGCAGCCAGGGCATCGCCGCTAGTGCCCTCGCTGATGCAGGAAGGCAACGAACGCCGCCTCGAAGTCGTCCGCCGCCGCCGCCCGGGCGCCCGCCGCGGCCTCGGCCTCGACCGCACGGTGGAGCTCGCGCGCGGATCCGTCGAACAGGCGCTCGCCGTCCGCGAGCACGAGCAGCCGCTGCCCGTAGCGCTCCGCCTCCTGGATGTTGTGGGTGGAGAAGATGACGGTCGTTCCGCCGCCGGCGAGGCCGCTGACGAACTCCCACAGGCGCTCGCGCTGGCGGGGGTCGAGGCCCGCGCTCGGCTCGTCGAGCAGCAGGACCGCCGGCCGGGCGAGCAACCCGATCGCGATGTTGATCCGCTGCTGGTTGCCGCCGGAGAGCGTTCCGACCTGGTCGTCCCGCCGCCCGCGGAGCCCGGTCTGGGCGAGCATCTCCTCGACCGTCCCATCGACGTCCCGGACCCGCTCCAGATGGGCGAACAGGCGCAGGTTCTCGGCCACCGTGAGGCGGCGGTAGAGCGCCGCCTGCTGCGGGATCCATCCGACCTCGCCCGGGGCGCGGCTGACCGTGCCCTCGTCCGGTCGCCAGATCCCGGCGAGGATCGACAGCAGCGTCGTCTTGCCGGCGCCGTTGGGACCGATCACCGCCAGCAGCTCCCCGCGATGGGCCTCGAAGCCCACGCCGCGCAGCGCGACGTGATCGCCGTACCGCTTGACGAGGCCGTCGCACTCGATGACGACCTGCTGGGTCTCCGCCTTCACCGGCGGAACGCTAGATGAGATGTTCCGCAACCGCCCGGGTAGTCTCGCCCGATGCCCCTGAGCGTCCTGTTCATCGGCGACGTCGTCGGCAAGCCGGGCCGCGCCGGGCTCGCCGCCGCGATGCCCGAGCTGCGCGAGCGGCACTCGCCCGAGCTCGTGATCGCGAATGGGGAGAACTCGGCCGGCGGGATCGGGATCACCGAGAAGACGGCGCGCGAGCTGTTCGAGTGCGGCGTCGACGTGATCACGACCGGGAACCACGTCTACAAGCACCGCGAGGCGTACGCGTTCCTCGACCGGTCCGACCGCGTGATCCGGCCCGCCAACTACCCCGCCGCGAACCCGGGGCGGGGGCACACGGTCGTCGAGGCGGCGAGGCGGCGGGTGGGCGTGATCAACCTCAGCGGCTCGATGTACCTGACCGTGGCCCGGTATCCGTTCCCCGAGGCCGACGCGTTACTGGAGCGGCTCGACGGCGAGGTCGACGTCGTGATCTGCGACTTCCACTGCGAGCTGACGAGCGAGAAGGTGGCGATGGGATGGCATCTCGACGGCCGCGTCGCCGCCGTGCTCGGCACCCACACCCACGTCCCGACCGCCGACGCGCGCGTGCTGCCCGGCGGCACCGCGTACATCTCCGACGTCGGCATGACCGGGTCGCGGGCGGGGGTGATCGGGGTACGCCGTGAGCAGGCCGTCGAGGCGTTCCGGACCCAGATGCCGATCCGGTTCGACACCGCCGACGAGGACGTGTGGGTGAACGGCGCCGTGGTCACGGTGGGCGACGACGGCCTCGCCGAGACGATCGAGCAGGTGTTGATGCCCGCCCCGGCGGGCTGATCCGCCGCGGGCGGTTGGAAAGCCGACATCCGGGTATCCGGGTCGTGCCTCGCTTCGAACGAGGAAAGGAGACCCAGATGAGCACGCTTGCGATCGTCTTGATCATCGCCGCGGTCGTCGTGGTCGCGCTGATCGTGTACGCCTCGACGAGGCGGCGGGCGACGGAGTCGCGGCGCGCCAAGGCCCAGGAGATGCGCGACCGCGCCGACATCGGCCGCGCCGAAGCCGAGACCGAGCGCGCCGCCGCCGCCGAGCAGGAGGCGCGCGCCAAGCGCGAGGCCGCCGAGGCCGAGGAACGCGCCCGCCGCGCGGAGCGCCAGCACACCGAGGCGGAGCAGGAGGCCGAGCGGGCGGCGTCGATCGATCCCGACCGCCGCTAGCGCGTCGCCGCCCCATGGCTGATGATTGGGGCCCCGCGCCGGCCGGGCGCGGGGCCTCGACCGCATGAACGAGCCGTACAACGCCCGGGCGCTGTACCGCGCTGTCCTGCTCGCCGCGGGGCTGCTTGTGCTCGGCCTCCTGTTCCGGCAGCTCGCCACGCTGCTGATCGCCGTCCTGATGACGGTCCTGATCTCGATCCCGCTGACCGGCGCCGCGAACCGCCTCGAGCGCCATCGCGTGCCGCGTGCGATCGGCGCTGCGGCGGGCCTGCTCACGGGGATCGGGGTGATCGCGCTCCTCTTCTGGCTACTGATCCCGTCGTTCGTCGACCAGACGAACGAGTTCATCGACGAGGTCCCGGGGATCGTCGACGACCTGACCGCGAGCCTCGCCGACGTCACCGGCAGCGAGCCGAAGGTCGTGGGCCACGACGTGCAGGACTTCCTCGAGGGATACGCCGACGATCCCGACCGCTTCCTCGGCCCGCTGACGTCGATCGGCCTCAACATCGCGGCCGCGCTCGCCGCGATCGTCTTCATCGTCATCACCGCGATGTACATCGCGATCCGGCCGCAGCCGCTGGTCAACGGGATCCTGTCGCTGGTGCCGCCCGCCCGCCGCGAGCACGCCCGCGTGATCATGTACCGGCTGCGCACCTCGTGGGTGGGATGGATGGAGGGGGTGGTCGCCGACATGGTGATCTCCGGGGTCCTGCTGTACATCGGGCTGACGATCATCGGGCTCGAGTACGCGATCTTCTTCGCCGTGCTGTCGGCGCTGCTGGTCGTGATCCCGTACTTCGGCGCGATCGTCGGCGCGATCCCGCCGACGCTGTTCGCGCTCACCGACTCGCCCGAGCAGGCGATCCTGGTGCTGGCGATCTACATCGCGGTCCAACAGGTCGAGGGAAACGTGCTGATCCCGCTGATCATGTCGAACCGGGTCAGGCTGCACCCAGCGCTGATCGCGATCGGAGTCCTCGTCGTCGGTCAGCTGTTCGGCTTCATCGGCCTGTTCGTCGCCGTGCCGATCATCTCGATGGCCGTGATCCTGTCGGAGGAGCTGTGGGTGAAGCCGACCGAGGAGCGTCACGGCGTGCGCCCCGCGTCCGCGCTCGAGCCGGTTTCGCCCGACGCCGCGGCCGCCGAGCGCGAGCCGGCACCTATCACAGAGCCGTCCGGCGGGGAGCGCGAGCGCGGTCGCGGGCTACCTGTCGAGTGACCGCGGCTGCTAAGGTCGCCCCCTGTCAGGCCGAGCAAAACTCGGCGAACAGGTGCACAGCGCTCGCAGGGAGACGTTCCAGATTCGGATCCTCCGCGTTCGCAGCACACGACACACCAACGTGGAGGTACAGAAGTGGCGACTGGAACCGTGAAGTGGTTCAGCGACGACAAGGGCTTTGGGTTCATCACGCCCGACGACGGCTCGAAGGACGTCTTCGTCCATCACAGCGCGATCGTCGGCGAGGGATTCCGCTCCTTGGCCGAGGGCTCGAACGTGACCTACGAGGTCGAGTCGAGCGAGAAGGGCCCGCGGGCGGTCAACGTCGAGACGACCGGCTGACGCCGACTCCCTGACTCAACTTGCCCCGACGCCCGCCACCCGGCGGGCGTCGGTCGCTTCGGGACCCGGCGGGGCCGGCGGCCGCCGGGCGGGCGGGGCGGCCGTCAGGGCGACGAGCAGGCCCGGCAGGAACCACACGATGTAGAGGTAGAACCAGTGCTCCGCCGTGAGCTGGAGCGCGACGAGAAGCGCGGCGGCAAGCGCCGCGACCCGCTCAGGCGACCGGTGGCGCGGCACGAACGCGACCGCGATCGCGAACGCCGCCGTGGCGATCATCAGCCCCACCCGCAGCGGCTCCAACCCAGGTTCCTGGCCCCAGATCGAGAACGGCGACTCGCGGCCAACCTGCTGCTCGATCGTCCGCTCCCACATCGTCGCGATCCCCGGATCGAGCGCCACGGGCACGAGCGCCAGCGCGGCTACCCCGACCAGCGCGAGCGCGAACAGGCCGAGCTCGCGAACCCGGGCGCGATCGAGCGGCCCGCGACCGGTGTCCGGGTCCGGCGACGCCAGCCCGGCGCGCGGACCGGCGGCGAACAGCGGCGCGAGCGCCAGCGGCGCGAACTTGGTCAGCGCGGCGAGCGCCGTCATCGCCCCGCGCCCCAGCGGTGAGGACAGCAGCAGCAGCGCGGCGAGCACGAGCGCTGCGACGAGGGAGTCGTTGGCATTCGACTGCAGCGCGTAGTCGGTGTACGGGTAGGCGACCCACGCGAACGCGAGCACGACGCCGAGGTCGCGGCCGCGCCGGCCGGGGCGCAGCCGACGCCCGAGCGCGAGCAGCATCGCCACCACTGCGAGGTCGCAGAAGATCGCCGCGGCGTGCCCGGCGGCGAGCTCGTCCCATTCCCCGGACCACGGAAACGCGAGCTCGAACGGAACGTAGGCGTAGTAGTTGACCGGCCCGTAGGTGTCGCCGAACGCGTTGTCGTCGGGGAACTCGCCCTCGCCGTACAGCGGGTCCCCCGCGACCACCCGGTCGGCGCCGATCACGCCCGAGTAGCCGACGTCGATCACGCCCGAGTCGGCGACGTTCAGCGCGATCCGAAACCCGACCAGGAACGCCGCCGCAACCGCCAGCCACACGATCGGCACCGACGGCGACAGCCCCGGGCCGCGCCCCCGAAAGCCGATCCACACGAGCCGCGCGAGCAGGTACAGCAGCGCCGGGTAGACGAGCGGCACCGACACCCCGATCTCGGCGCGGTTGAAGAGCACATGCGAGATCCCGAACGAGAGCAGGACCACCAGGTCGAGGTGGACGAGCCGCCACGGCCGCCGCCAGTCGAGCAGCCCGAGGAGGAAGATCGCGCACAGCGGCAACCACACGTACGGGGCGTTCAGGGTGTGCCCGAACGAGCCCTCGTAGCCGCGCGCCATCTGCCACGCGACCTGGTGGCCCGTCCACGACTCGCGCACGGTGGCGGAGGTGGCGTCGACAAGCACCTGGGCGACCTCGCGGTCGTCATCGAAGTACCCGACCTGCCACGTCGCCGGCTGCTCGACCGCAGCCGACGCCTCCAGCCGCCCATAGGACTCGCGGGTCTCGGCGACCTTCGGGTCTCGGCTCGCGATCCGGACCGCCTCCCGAGCGCCGATCGCGTAGCCGTCGGGACGTTCGGGGAGCTGGTCGGGGACGTCGATCGGCGGCGTGGTCGACCCCGGGATCGACGAGGTCTGCGCGGCGGCGGGGAAGGCCGGCACGGCCAGGGCCGCGGCAGTGGCCGCGGTCGCTGCCGCCGTCAGTCCCCGCCGAAGGTCCACAGCTTGTTCCCGACGAAGTTGAGCGGCATCGCGAACGCAACCGCGAACGCCTGCGACGGAAGCTCCGGGGCGCCGAGCACGTCGACGAGCAGCGACAGCACGATCAGGTTGACGACCAGCGCGGCGGTGCTGACGGTGAAGAAGCGCGCGGCCTGGAACCCGGCGTGGCCGGCGGTGGCCTTGAACGTCCAGTGCCGGTTCCAGAGGAAGTTGTTCATCACCGCGACGCAGAA
>DATAFB010000009.1:0-12619 GCA_036257695.1 Solirubrobacterales bacterium
ACCGCTGCGCGTGCCCGAGCTCCTCCTGGATGTCCTCGGCCAGCGACTCCTTGATCTCCTGCGCGCGGACACCGTCGGGGTTGACGGAGTTCGCCATGTAGCTCATCACGGTCTCGATCTCCATCCAGTACGCGCGCGTCAGCATGTGGACGATCTCCTCGCGCTTGGCGGCGTTGCTCTCGGCAAGGATCCCGCGTGTGTCCGAACCCGTCGTCGACTCCATCTGACCTCCTAGAACGGTGACGGGAGAACTCTACCCCGGGGGCGCGGGCGTCAATCGGGTTCGGCGGGGAGTCGGACCGTGAACCGCGCGCCGCCCTGCGCCGAGCTGCCCACCTCCGCCTCGCCGCCGTGCGAGCTCGCCACCGCCTCGACGATCGCGAGGCCGAGGCCGGTGCCGTCGCCGGCCGCGCGATCGGCCGGGCCGATGCCGCGCACGAAGCGGCCGAATACCTGGCGCTCCATCCCGGCGGGGATGCCCGGCCCGTCGTCGGAGACCTCGAGCACGGCGCGCCCGTTGTCGCGCTCGACGTTGACCTCGATCTCGGTGCCGTCGGGCGTATGCCGGACGGCGTTGTCGAGCAGGTTGAGGACCATGCGGTGGAGCTCGTCGGGGTTGCCCTCGACCGTCACCGGGCCGTCCGAGCTCAGCGCGAGCTCGTGCTCGCCCGCGACCGGACGCACCTCGGCGAGGGCTCCGGCCGCGATCTCAGCGAGATCGCAGTCCTGGCGCGCGCTCACCCGGCCGGCGTCGGCGCGCGCGAGCAGCAGCAGGTCGGCGACGAGGCGGCGCATGCGGTTCGAGGACCGCAGCGCGGAGGTGACCGCGGCCAGGTCTTCCGGATCGGCCCCCTCAAGCGAGCTCTGGAGCAGCTCGAGGTTGGCGAGGGTGCTGGTCAGCGGCGTGCGCAGCTCGTGCGAGGCGTCGGCGACGAACTCCCGCTGGCGCTGCATCGCCTGCTGCGTCTCCGAGCGTGCCTCGTCGAGGGCCCGCAGCATGTCGTCGAGGGTGCGTGCGAGCTCCGCGACCTCGTCGTCGGTGTCGGGAGACGGGATCCGGCGCGAGGGGTCGCGGGTCGAGGCGATCTCCCGCGCCGCCGCGGTCAGCGACGAGATCGGGGTCATCGCGCGGGACGCCACCGCGAGGCCGGCCAGATAGGCGAGCGCCGCGCCGACGAGGACGCCCGCGCCGAGGAACAGCCACAGCCGGTCGATCGTTGTCTGGACTTCGCCGCGGTCGCGGCCGTATTGCAGGTACACGGGCGGGAACCCAAGCTGGGTCGTGGGGATGACGATCGTCGCGACCTCGTGAGCGCCAGCATTTTCCATTCCCGGCTCGCGCACCCCATAGTCGGGCGTGGCCGGGTCGGTTTGGTCCAAGACCTCCCCGGAGCTCGTGATGACGCGAGCGTGGGCTCCCTCCGGCAGCGCGACCCCGGTCAGATCGGGGCGAACCAATGGGGTTTGTCCAGAGGCTCGGGCGAGCTGAATCTCCAGCGCCAGTTGGTTCGCCGTCGCCCGAACGTCATCACGGAAGTCGCCCTCGAGCTTGCTCTCGGTCAGCCGCCCGACCACCGCCGCGAACCCGAGCAGGATGATCAGCGTCAGTGTCGCGGACACCGCCGCCAGGCGCCACCGCACCGGCCATCGCTGCGGAGTCCTCAGCACCCGCTCGACCAACCCCGATCGACCCACGCGCGGCACCCCGTCAGGCGCGCAGCACGTACCCGGCGCCGCGCTTGGTGTGCAGGATGCGCGGCTCGCCGCCGGCTTCGAGCTTGCGCCGCACGTTGGAGATGAAGACGTCGATCGTGTTCGTCATCGCCATCGGGTCGTAGCCCCACACCTCCTCGAGCAGCCGCTCGCGCGAGATCACGAGCCGCTCGTTGCGCATCAGGTACTCGAGCAGCTCGAACTCGCGGTTGGTGAGCTCGATCTCGCGGTCGCCGCGCGCGACGTCGCGGGTGTCGGGGTTGAGGCTCAGGTCGGCGACTGTCAGCGACGCGCTCCCGCGCGGGGGGCGCCGGCGCAGCAGCGCCCGGATCCGGGCCAGCAGCTCCTGGCGCTCGAACGGCTTCACGAGGTAGTCGTCGGCGCCGCTGTCGAGGCCCTCGACGCGGTCCTCGAGCTCGCTGCGCGCGGTGAGAATCAGGATCGGCACGTCGCCGTCGGCGCGCAGGCGCCGGCAGACCTCGACCCCGTCGACTCCGGGCAGGCCGAGGTCGAGGATCACGAGGTCGGGCACGAACTCGGCCGCGGCGGGCAGCGCGCGCTCGCCGTCGGCGGCGATCCGGACCTCGTGGCCCTCCTGGCGCAGGAAGCGGCGCAGCACGTCCGCGATCTCGGCGTCGTCCTCGATCACCAGCACGCGTCCGGTTGCGACCTCGCTAGCGACCATCACCACGTTAGGTTAGTCCGCGGGGGTCGGGATTCCCGCCTGTTTTAGGCACGTTTTACGCGTGCGCAGGGGTCCGCCCGCACGCGTCGAACTCCGGTTATGTGAAGAGCGCGAAGCGCACCACGCGGGGCCGCAAGCCCGCGCGTCGTCGCACGTCACAACGGCCTCGGGCGCGCCGAGGCGCGCCCGAGGGTTGGGGCGGGCTGGGTCGACTTGACCAACGCCACCTCGACCTGATCGGGCTCGGCCTGGTCGCGGTCGCGACGTATCTCTTCTGCGTCCTCTATCTCGGCTGGAACGGCGGCCGCGTGGGGGCGGCCGCCGAGGACGGGCTCACCTACGTGGCGGGCGCGTGCGCGGCCATCGTCCCGATCGTGATCGCCGCCGTCGGCGTGGCGCTCGTGCTGCGGCCGTTCATGGGCTCGCCGGCGGCGGTCAACGCGGGCGTGGTCTGCATCGTCGCCGCGGTGCTGCTCGCGTACGCGGCCCAGACCGGCGGGCTGGGCCCGGACGCGCCGCCGAATCGCCACGGCTACTTCGACCCCGACTTCTTCAGCGAGCATGGCGGGATCCTCGGCGAGACCCTGTACTGGGCGACGACGACGCTGTTCCAGCGCATCGGCGCCCACATCATCTCCGTGCTGCTGCTCGTCGCGGGGCTGTTGCTGGTCAGCGGCACGACCGTGGCGGGGCTGATCCGGGCGCTGGGCCGCTTCCTCGGCGTGGCGCGCAACGGAGCCCTCGAGCTCGGCACCGCCGTGCGCGAGACGGCCGCGAGGCGCAGGCGGCCGCAGGAGGAGAAGGTCCTCACGCGGGTGTCGCCGACCGAGCCGATCGCGACCGAGCTGCTCGGCCCGGAGCCGGAGGACGGCGAGAGCGGGGCGGACACAGGCGAGGTGCCGGTCTCCGAGCCGGCCACGAACGGAGACGGCTCGCCCCAGGCGCTGAGCTTCGACGAGGCGGTCGCGACCCCCCAGCCCGATGACGACGACCCCGCAGCGCCTCCCGAGCCCGGCGAGGAGATCGAGGTCGCCCGCACACCGCAGGGCGAGCGCCGCACCCGCGGCGGGATCACCGAGTCGGACGAGATCGACTACAAGCTTCCATCGCCCGAGGTGCTCGAGCGGGGCGGAAACGACCCCGGCCCCGACACCCGGAACCGGGAGGCGGTCGGCCGGGGGCTGCTCGAGACGCTGGGCAGCTTCGGGGTCGAGGCGGAGATAGTCGGGACCGTGATCGGCCCCCACGTCAGCCGCTACGAGCTGCGCCTCGCGCCGGGGACGAAGGTCGCGAAGGTGACCCAGCTCAAGGACGACCTCGCGTACGCGCTCGCGTCGACCGACATCCGCATCCTGGCGCCGATCCCCGGCAAGCAGGCGATCGGCGTCGAGGTCCCGAACCAGCGCCGCCGCCTCGTCCGGCTCGGCGACATCTACCAGGGGCGGCCCCAGAACTCGTCGCCGATCGTCGGCTGGCTCGGCAAGGACATCGCCGGGCACGCGGTGTGGACCGACCTGGCGAAGATGCCGCACGTGCTCGTCGCGGGCACGACCGGGTCCGGGAAGTCAGGATGCATCAACGCGATCCTCAGCTCGCTGCTGCTGCACGCGTCGCCGAACGAGCTGCGGCTCGTGCTCGTCGATCCGAAGCGGGTGGAGCTGAACCACTATGAGCACGTCCCGCACCTGCTGACGCCAGTCGTCACGGCGCCGCGGCTGGCCGCGAACGTGCTCGCGAACCTGATCGGGGAGATGGAGTCCCGGTACGAGGTTATGGGCGAGCTGCGGGCGCGCAACCTGGTCGAGCTCAACCGCGCCCGCAAGCGCGCCGGAGAGCCGCCGCTGCCGCATGTGCTGTGCGTGATCGACGAGCTCGCCGATCTGATGATGGTCGCGCCCGCCGAGGTCGAGGACTCGATCATCCGCCTGGCGCAAAAGTCGCGTGCGGTCGGGATCCACCTCGTGCTCGCGACCCAGCGCCCGTCCACGGACGTGATCACCGGGACGATCAAGGTCAACATCCCCGCGCGGATCGCGTTCGCGGTCGCGTCGCAGGTCGACTCGCGCGTGATCCTCGACCAGGGCGGGGCGGAGACGCTGCTGGGCCAGGGAGACATGCTGTTCCGTCCCGCGGGGACCTCGAAGCTGCAGCGGATCCAGGGCGCGTTCGTGACCGAGGAAGAGATCGCGCGGCTGACCAAGCACTGGGCCGCCCAGGGGGAGCCGGAGTTCGCCGAGGAGCTGCTCGAGGCGCAGCTGGACGAGGCCGCCGAGGAGGCCGAGCGCGAGCACTCCCCGGACCAGGACGACCTGCTCGGCGAGGCGGTGCGGTTGGTCGTCTCGACCCAGACCGCGTCGGTGTCGATGATCCAGCGCCGGCTGCGCGTCGGCTACACCCGCGCCGGGCGGCTGATCGACATGCTCGAGCGCCGCGGCGTGATCTCGGGCTACGAGGGCTCGAAGCCGCGCCAGGTGCTCGTCTCCGAGGCCGAGCTGCCGCGGATGCTGGAGCGCATCGAGTCCGGCGGCGCGGCCGCCGACGGCGGCGAGGGGCTCGCGGCGGAGCCCGTGACCGCGGGTGAGGCCCCAGACGCACCGCCCGAGGGCTAGAGCAAGGAACAATACGGTCGCGATGGCGACCGACGGCGGAGACACCGGGCCGATCGCGGTCGGCTCGGTCCTCAAGCAGACGCGCGAGCGGCGCGGGATCGATCTCGACACGGTCGAGCGCGAGACCAAGATCCGGTCCAAGTATCTGCGCGCGATCGAGGACGAGGACTGGGACGCGCTGCCAGGCCCCGCGTACGCGCGGGGCTTCATCCGCGCCTACGCGGAGCTGCTGGGGCTCGACTCCGAGGTCCTCGTCGACGAGTACCGGCACCGCCACGAGCAGCCGCCGACCGAGAGCTACGAGCTGCCCGAGCCGGTGCTGCGGGGCCGGATCGGGGACGATCGCCCCACCCCTCGCGCCCGCTACGCGGTGATCGGCGCGCTCGTGGCCGCGGCCGCGGTCGTGCTGCTCGTGCTCGGGGTGACGGCGGGCAGCGACAACGGCGACGGTGACGGCCGCGAGGCGCGGGAGCGCAAGGGAGATCGCCGCGCGGACGCGAAGCGCGGCTCCGGCTCGAAGCCGGGCGGCGCCGGGGGCGACGTGACCGTCAAGCTGGTGGCCCGATCCGACGTGCAGGCGTGCCTGATCGACAACCGCGACCGGGTCCTGATCCCGGACCAGGTCCTCTCCACCGGCGAGGACGACGGTCCGTACGTCGCGAAGCGCTTTCGGCTCGAGCTCGATCCCGGCGACGCCCGGGTCGTGGTCGACGGCGAGCCCGCCGCGGTGCCGCGGTCGTCGGAGCCGACCGCGTACAGGTTGAGCCCGGGCGGCATCCGGGCGACCGAGTTCACGGGCGGGCTGTGCGAATGAGCGTCCGGGCGGGGATCGTGGTCACGGGCACCGAGGTGCTGACCGGCCGGATAAGCGACCGCAACGGGCCGTGGGTGTCGGAGCGGCTGGAGGAGGAGGGCGTCGACGTCGCCCACATCGTCACCGTCGGCGACCGCCCCGAGGACCTCGAGGCCGCGCTGCGCTTCCTCGCCGGGGAGGGGATGGACCTCGTCGTCACGTCGGGCGGGCTCGGCCCGACCGCCGACGACCTCACCGCCGAGGTCGTGGGCCGGTTCGCGGGCCGCGAGATGGTCCTCGACGCCGGGATGGAGGAGAAGATCGCGGCGATCCTGCGCGAGTTCGCCCGCCGGTTGCGGTTCGACGTCGATGCGCTGCGGGCCGCGAACCGCAAGCAGGCGATGGTGCCCGAGGGGGCGACGACGATCGATCCCGCGGGCACCGCCCCCGGGCTCGTCGTGCCGGCCGACTCCGTGGTCATGATCGTGCTTCCCGGGCCGCCGCGGGAGCTGCACGCGCTGTGGCCGCAGGCCCTCGCCACCGATCCGGTCCGCGAGGTGCTCGAGCGCGCGACCCCGTACAGGACGGCGACGATGCGGCTGTTCGGGATGCCCGAGTCGGAGATCGCGAAGTCGCTGCGCGAGATCGAGCAGGACATCGACCTCTCGCCGCTCGAGATCACGACCTGCCTGCGCCAGGCCGAGCTCGTGATCGACATCCGCCACCGCCCCGAGGACGAGCCGCTGGCGGCGCGGCTGCGGGAGGAGATCGCGGAGCGCCACGAGCGCTTCCTGTTCAGCCGCGACGGGCGCTCGGTTGACGAGCAGGTCGCCGAGCTGCTGTCCGGGAGGCGGATCGGGCTCGGGGAGTCGTGCACGGCTGGGATGCTGGCCGCGCGACTCACGGAGCTGCCGGGCGCGTCGGCCTACGTCGCTGGCGGGGTCGTCGCGTACTCGGACGACGCCAAGGTCGAGCTGCTCGGCGTGGCCCCGGAGCTGATCGCCGAGCACGGCGCCGTCTCGGTCGAGGTCGCCGAGGCGATGGCCGACGGCGCCCTGGAGCGCTTCGGCGCCGACGTCGCCTGCGGGGTGACCGGGATCGCGGGGCCCGACGGCGGCAGCGACGAGAAGCCGGTCGGGTACGTGTGCCTGTGCGCGAAGGAGTCCGGCGGCGGCATGATCGCCCGCGACCCCGTCCTGCCCGGCTCGCGCGCCGACATCCGCGAGCGCAGCGTCGCGGTCGCGATGCACATGCTGCGCCACCTGCTCAGCGGCGAGCAGCCGCCGCTGTAGCTACACGAACATACGTTCGTATCATGGGGCATTGTGCTCCTGCACGCCGACGTCGACGCGTTCTTCGCCTCGGTCGAGCAGCGGGACGATCCCCGGCTGCGAGGCAAGCCGACGATCGTCGGGTCGGGGGTCGTGATGGCGGCCAGCTACGAGGCGCGCGCGTTCGGCGTCCGCGGCGCGATGGGCGGCGCGCAGGCGCGGCGCCTGTGCCCGCAGGCGATCTTCGTCGAGCCGCGCTTCGGGGCCTACGTCGAGGCGAGCAGAGCCATCTTCGAGGTGTTCCGAGACACCTCGCCGGTCGTCGAGGGGCTGTCGCTTGAGGAGGCGTTCCTCGACGTGCGCGGTCTGGAGCGGATCTCGGGCACGCCGGTTGAGATCGCGCGCCGCCTGCGGCGCCAGGTGCGGCGGCGGGTCGGCCTCGCGATCACCGTCGGGGTCGCGACGACGAAGGTGATCGCCAAGATGGCGAGCCGGACGGCGAAGCCGGACGGGCTGCTCGTCGTGCCACCGGGGGAGGAGCTGGAGTTCCTCCACCCGCTGCCGGTCGAGGCGCTGTGGGGGGTGGGGCCCTTGACGGCGCGCAAGCTTCGCGATCTGGGGATCGCGACCGTGGGCGAGATCGCGGCGACGGGTGAGGCGTTCCTCGTGTCGGCGCTCGGACCGGCGGCCGGGAGCCGGCTGCACGCCGTGGCGCACAACCGCGACTACCGACCCGTGCGGGCCGGGAGGCGCCGGAGCTCGTACGGGTCGCAGTCGGCGCTCGCGTCGACGAGATCGCGGCGCGCCCTCGACACGGTGCTCGCGGGGCTCGTCGACCGGGTCACGCGGCGGATGCGGGCGAAGGGACGCGCCGGCCGCACCATCACCCTGCGGATGCGGTTCGACGACTTCACCCGCGCGTCGCGCTCGCGCACGCTTCCGTACGCCACCGCGGCCCAGCGGACGATCCACGTCGCCGCCGCCGACCTCCTCGACACCGCGATGCCGACGATCCGCCGCCGCGGCCTGACGCTCGTCGGGATCACCGTCGGCAACCTCGACGGGCGCCACGTCGGCGTCCAGCTCGAGCTCCCGCTCGAGCGCGGGTGGTCGGCGGCGCTCGACGCGGCGGTCGACGAGCTGCGGGAGCGGTTCGGCTCCGACGCGATCACGCGGGCGGCGCTGCTTGGGCGCCGGCGCCTGTCACCCTCGCTGCTGGCCGACGAGCACAAGCCGGCACGCTCCGGGCACGGTCGCGACTTGTCCCGCGCGGATCGCTCTCGTAGCTTGGGACGGTGGCGCAGCAGCGGCTGAAGAGCCCACGGGCGCGGCTGTTCGTGGCGATCGACCTCCCCGCCGAGGTCCGCGAGGGGCTCGGCGAGTGGCAGCGCGCGGAGCTGTCGCGCGACCCGGCGCTGCGGCCCTCGCGCGCGGAGACGCTGCACGTCACGCTCGCCTTCCTCGGCTACCACCCTGAGCGAGAGGTCGAGCGGATCGCCGACGCGGCGCTCGGGTTCGACGCCGGGGCGCCGCCGATCACGCTGCGCCCGGAGCCGGTGCCGGTCCCGCGCACCCGCCCGCGGCTGTACGCGATCGACGCCGACAGCGACGAGACCGTGGCGCTGCAGTCGGAGGTCGAGCGACGGCTCGTCGACGCGCGGATGTACGAGCCGGAGAAGCGCGACTTCTGGCCCCACCTGACGGTGGCCAGGGTGCGGTCGGAGAAGCCCCCGCCGGGGCGTCGCAGGGGCAGGCCGGCGCGGGTCGAGCGCCCGCCGGGGCCGCTCCCGGAGGGCCTGCTCGAGCCCTTTCGTGGCGTCCGGGTCGCTCTCTACCGTTCCCATCTCCGGCCCTCGGGCGCGGAGTACGAGTCCGTGGCGCAAACGGAACTGCTGTCGTGAGACAGCGGAAAGGCGAACGAGACATGGCAGAAGGCAAGCGGAGCACCCCGAAGGACGACGGCGCCAAGGACGCGAAGGCCAAGGACGCGGCGCTGAAGGCCGCGTTCACCCAGATCGAGCGCGAGTTCGGGCAGGGATCGCTGATGCGGCTCGGCGACCAGAACGCGGTCACGGTCGAGGCGATCCCGACCGGCGCACTGTCGCTCGACGTCGTGCTGGGGGTGGGCGGCGTCCCGCGGGGGCGGATCGTCGAGATCTTCGGGCCCGAGTCGTCGGGGAAGACGACGCTCGTCTACCACATCATCGCCGAGGCCCAGGCGCGTGGCGGCGTGTGCGCGTTCGTCGACGCCGAGCACGCGATCGACCCGATCTACGCGCGCCGGATCGGCGTCGACACCGACGAGCTGCTGGTGTCGCAGCCCGACTACGGCGAGCAGGCGCTGGAGATCGTCGACGTGCTGGTGCGCTCGGGCGCCATCGACGTGGTCGCGGTCGACTCCGTCGCCGCGCTGACGCCGCGCGTGGAGCTCGAGGGGCAGATGGGGGAGACCCAGGTCGGCCTCCAGGCGAGGCTGATGTCCCAGGCCCTGCGCAAGCTCGCCGGGAACCTGAACCGGGCCAAGACCGTGTGCCTGTTCACGAACCAGATCCGGGAGAAGATCGGGGTCAGCTTCGGCTCGCCCGAGACCCAGCCCGGGGGGCGGGCGCTGAAGTTCTACTCCTCGCAGCGGCTCGACATCCGTCGCATCGAGACCCTCAAGGAGGGCACCGAGGCGGTCGGCAACCGCTGCCGGGTGAAGGTGGTCAAGAACAAGGTCGCGGCGCCGTTCAAGCTCGCCGAGTTCGACATCGAGTACGGGGCCGGGATCTCGAAGCAGGGCTGCCTGCTCGACCTGGCGTTGGAGCACGACCTGGTGCAGAAGTCCGGGTCGTTCTTCTCCTACGGGGACCTGAGGCTGGGCCAGGGCCGCAACAACTCCAAGGCCTACATCGCCGAGCACCCCGAGCTGGCCGCCGAGCTCGAGACGAAGATCTTCGAGCGGATCGGGATCGATCGCCCCGCCTCCGACCCCGCGCCGGTGCAGGCGGTCGCCGACGACGCCGAGCCCGCCAAGGGGGCGAAGCGGGCGGCCAAGGCGGCGCAGCAGGAGCCGGAGCGCAAAGCCGCATAGGCCGCGCCGATGGCGACGGACGGCGACGCTGCGCTCGAGCTCGCGCTGCGGGCGCTCGGCCGGCGCGAGCGCAGCAGCGCCGAGCTGCGCTCGTGGCTCTCCGACCGCGGCGTCGCCGAGGACGAGGCCGACGTCGTCGTCGCCCACCTGGAAGGGATCGGGCAGCTCGACGACGCTCGGTTCGCGCGCCGCTACGCGGACGACAAGCGCGAGCTCGCCGGGTGGGGGTCGGAGCGCATCGGCGAGGCGCTGCTGGCCCGCGGCGTCGCACCCGAGCACATCGAGGCGGCGATGGCCGCGGATGGCCCGGCGGAGCAGTGCGAGCGGGCGGCGGCGCTGCTCGTGCGGCGGGCGGAGCCGCTTGACTCCGAGCGCGCCCGCTCCCGCGCGCTCGGCTACCTGACCCGCAGGGGGTACTCGTACGAGGTCGCGCACGACGCGGTGCGCGAGTACGAGCGCGAAACGCGCTAGTCCGGACTATCCTCGCTCCGGTGGGTGAGCCGGGCGCGATCGAGGTGCGCGATCTGCGTGCCGACGAGGTGCCGTCCGCGGTCGGCGTGCTCGCGCGCGGGATGCGCGACAACCCGCTCCACGTCGCCGCGTACGGCGCCGACCCGGAGCGGCGACTGCACTGCCACGCGCGGTTGATGCGCGCCGTATTGACCGGGTTCCCGAGCCAGGAGACGATCTGCGCGATCCGAGACCACGAGCTGGTGGGGGTGGCGGGGGTGGCGCCGCCCGGAACCTGCCGGCCGACCGCTGGCCAGCGCGTGCGGATGCTGCCGACGATGCTCGCGCTGGGCCCGCGCACCGCCGGTCGCGTCGGCAGGTGGGTGTCGACCTGGGCCGCGCGCGACCCGGGCGAGCCCCACGTGCACCTTGGCCCGCTGGCCGTCGACGCCCACCTCCAGCGGCACGGGATCGGGTCGGCGATCATGCGCGAGCACTGTCGCCGCCTCGACGGCGCGGGCGCCCTCGGCTACCTGGAGACCGACAAGCCCGACAACGTCCGCTTCTACGAGCGGTTCGGATACGAGGTGGTCGGCGAGCAGCCCGTGCTGGGCGTCCCGAACTGGTTCATGCGCCGTCCCGCGGGCGCCGGCCGCCCTCGCTAGGCGCCACGCGGCCCTGGATTTGCCACGGGCCCGCCCTGCCAATACCATCAGTTCGCGGCCGCGTGCCGCTCACGGACTCGAAAGTTTGGCTGTTACCAAGACTTCGACCATGGATTTGAGAGAGGTAGGAACGGTTCCTTTGGAGTGCGCCACGGCGCGAGGGAGGCTTCGCCTCTAGGGGCGCCCGCGACAGCGCTCATCCGGTCGCGCCGCGAGCGGGCCCGGCCCGGCGCGGCGGCCGGCAATCCCGGCAACAGCGAGACAGACGCGTCTGCGAGGCCCGCGGCGCCGGCGCCGCCGTCGAGGCGGGCCGCGACGACCAACGAGAGCGGCCCCGCGGGGCCGGGAAAAGGAATCGAGCGATGGAGATAGGCGGACTGTGGCCGTTCGGCCGCCGGGGCCGCACCGACGCTGGGGACGCCGACGCCGCCGTCGCGGAACGTCCACGGCGGCAGCCACGCGACGTCTCGGCGGTCGACGAGCAGCCGGCCGCCGGGGGTCCCGGCGCCGACGAGGAGCTTCGCGCGCGGCGGGCGGAGATCGCCCGGATGGAGGAGCAGGCGCTGCGCGAGACGGAGTCGATCAAGGTGCAGCTCGCGGAGCTCGACCGGCGGCGCCAGGCGCTTGAGGACCGCGAGCGCAATCTCGAGCAGCAGGCCGAGGAGCTGAAGCGCGCGAAACGGGTGCAGCGGCGCGAGCTGGAGCAGATCTCGGGCCTGAGCGCGTCGCAGGCGAAGCAGATCCTGATCCGGGAGGTGGAGGAGGAGGCGCGCCACCAGGCGGGGCTCAACGTGCGCCGG
This sequence comes from Solirubrobacterales bacterium, assembly GCA_036257695.1. Classification (GTDB taxonomy): domain Bacteria; phylum Actinomycetota; class Thermoleophilia; order Solirubrobacterales; family 70-9; genus DASPWW01. The sequence goes on from DATAFB010000009.1 coordinate 12,060, forward strand.
ATCGAGGAGGAGACGAAGCAGGATGCCGAGCGGCGCGCCCGCAGCATCCTCTCGGTCGCGATGCAGCGGCTAGCGGCCACCCACGCGAGCGAGACGACGACGCGGCTGGTCGAACTGCCCAACGACGAGATGAAGGGGCGGATCATCGGCCGCGACGGGCGCAACATCCGCGCGCTCGAGAACCTCACCGGGGTCGACTTCATCATCGACGAGACTCCGAACGCGGTCGTCCTGTCGAGCTTCGACGGCGTGCGTCGCGAGGTCGCGCGGGTGACGCTCGAGCGGCTGATCGCCGACGGGCGAATCCATCCGGCCCTGTGCGAGGAGGTGTATGAGCAGGCCCGCGCCGACGTCGAGGCCCAGGTGGCCGAGCACGGGGAGGGCGCGGTACTTGACGCGAAGGTGCACCCGCTCGACCCCGCGCTGACAGCGGTGCTCGGCCGGCTGCGGTTCAGGACCAGCTACGGCCAGAACGTCCTCGACCACCTCGTCGAGTGCGCGCAGCTCGCCGGCATCCTCGCCGAGGAGCTGGGTGCGTCGGTCGAGACCGCGAGGCGGGC
>DATAFB010000011.1:0-17373 GCA_036257695.1 Solirubrobacterales bacterium
AATCAGGCCGACGACCGCTGCGCCCGGCTGCAGGAATCGCAGCGCCCCCCAGATGTAGAACGGGAAAGTGAGGTACGCGAGCGGCGTCGAGTTGGTGAACACGGTGACGCCGACAGCGACCAGGCCGGCGACCATCGCCACCGCCTCGACCGCGCGGCCGGGCAGGCTCCGGTAGGGCCAGTGCGTGACGGCGACGAACAGGACAGGCGTGACGAGCAGGGCGCCGCCCAGATCGCCGAGCCACCACAGGCGCCACGTCGACAGGGCATCCGACGACAGCGAGTCGCCGAGGCTGAGGCTGGCGACGCCGATCGTCGCGCTGACCGTCGTGCTGACCACCCCGGCGAGCACTGCGAGGCCGAACACGTCCCGCAGCCTGTCGAGCGACGGGCGGACCCGCGCCCATGCGAGCAGCGACGCGCCGACCACTGCCTCGAGGGTGTTGCCGACGGCGATCCCGGCGGCGGTGTAGATGGGGACGTCGGTGGTCAAGTTGGCGGCGAATGCGCCGACGGCAATCGCGGGCCACAGCCGCCGGCCTCCCAGCACCAGGGCCGCCAGCGCGACCCCGGTCGGCGGCCAGATCGCCGTCACGCTCGGTGTCGCCGACGCCAGCTCCAGCCCGAGCTTCGCGAACACGAAGTAGACCACCGCAACCCCCGCCATTTCGGCGGCGAGCAGGAGCGGCCTCCGTGTCCGGCCCCGTACCAACGCGCGGTGAATGTACCGCGACGCGCCTAGGCGCCCGTGTCCCGCCGCGCCGCCTCGATCGCCTCCGTCGAACGCCCCCCGATCGCGATCCTGAACCGATCGTACACTCGCTCGACGCGGTTGTGGCGGAAGCGGTGCTCCGCCCGGGCCTGCTTGCGCGGGTTGCGCTCCGCGTACAAACGCTTCGCCCACGGGGAGTTGGGCTTCGCGAGCCGTGCGGCTCCGTAGTACGCGAGCGGGGCGAAGAACAGCCCCGCCACCCCGTGCCCGATCCTGCGCTTGAGGAAGCAGATCGCGACGGTGGCGAGGGTGAACAGGAGGCCCGCGAGGGAGACGAGGAACAGCTCCCAGTCGGAGCCGTCGATCTCGAATGGGATCACGCCGAGAAAGACGATCCCCATGAACAGCGCCGCGACCACGACGGCGTCCACGGACCGCCGGCCCTCCTCCGCCCAGTAGACGTCGTCGAGGTGGAGCCACAGCGCGAACTCGTCGAACGTCAGCCCGGCGCCGATCCCGAACGCGAGCGCCGTCAGCTCCCACCATGGCGACACGTCGCCGATCGCGAACGCAAGCGTCGGGGCGATCAGCATCAGCGCGATCCCGAACACGAGGTGGTGGATGTGGAGGCCGCCCGGAGTCACGCTCCCGGGCCACCACGGCACCTTCGGGCTGCGCATCAGCCGCGTGCTCGTGCGGATGAACAGGAACGAGCCGAGGAAGCCGACGAGGACGAGAAACACGCCCTCTCGCCCGGCGTCGAGGATCTGGTCTCGCCACAGCTCACCGATGAACGCCTCGGTCATTCGCCAGGCGATTATCGCCTACGCTTCCCGCATGACAGCCGAGGGCGGCGAGGGCCTGGCGAAACAGGCGGCGGACGCAGTGCGGGAGGCGATTGACGCCGCGACCCGGCGTGCCGACGAGATCGTTGCCGCCGCCGAGCAGGAGGCCGAGCAAATCCGGGCGCGTGCCGAGTCCGACGCGCGGGAACGGATCGAGCGCGCGCAGGAAGCCGTCGACCGGCTGCTGCGGCAGGCGGACGAACTCCGGGCCGCGGTCAGCGCGCTCGGCGACGCCGCCGTGCCGGCCGCCGAGCAGACCCCGGCGCCCGAGATCGATCCCACCCCGGCAACCGTCCCCGAGCCCGAGCCACCCCGGGAGCCCGAGCCGCAGCCGCCGCTCGAGCCCGAGCCGCAGCCGCCCCAGGTGCCCGAGCCGGCGCCGCCGGGCGACAGCCGGCACTCGACCGAGCAGCTGATCGAGCAGCTCAAGGGCGGCGGGCCGCGACCCGACGAGGCCGGCGCCCGCCTGGTGGCGATGAACCTCGCCCTCGACGGCAAGCCGCGCGAGGAGGTCGAGCGCCGGCTCGCCGAGGACTACGCGCTCGAGGACGCGACCCGGATCCTCGACGACGTGTACTCGCGCGTCGGGAAGTAGCCCGAGGCAGCCTCGATCAGCCGTCGGGGCGCTTGAACGTCCCCGCGCCGCCGCCGGCGCGCGCGTCGGCCGCGTACTCGGACATGTCCTGGGACCAGAACTCGACCACATTGCCGTCTGGGTCGGTGACGTAGATCGCGCGGTCGGCGCCGAGCTGGATCGGTCCTTCGACCTCGGCGCCGCGGTCGCCGAGGCGCTCGACGAGCTCGTCGAGCGCCTCGCGGGGCCCCCGGAAGGCGAAGTGGACATGGGCGCCACCGCGCCCGCCCGCGAGCCCCGTCTGGGGAGTCCACAGCCCCAACCGCGCCGAGTCCCCGACCAGGTACCAGTAGCGCCCCTCGCGCCCCTCTCCGTACAGGGTCTCCTCGAGCCCCAGAACGTCGCGGTAGAACTCGCGCGCGCGCTCCAGGTCGGCGACCTCGAGCACGAGCTCGGAGATTGCGCTGACGGGCGGCGGGTCCGCCACGGAGGCGAGGGTAGTGGCCCGGGCGGCCGCCGCCCGCAGCGCTAGCTCCGGGTCGGCGTCGAGGGCCCGCGCCGCGTCGACGATCGCGAGCAGCGTCTCGCCCAGCGCCCGCTCGACCGCGTCGCGGGAGTCGGGGTCGGCGCCGGCGGCCGCGCTCGCCCCGCGGCGGCTGGCCTCCGCGAGCGCGTCGAGCGACTCGGCCGCACGCTCGAGCGGCTCGCCGCCCTGGTGGGAGGTCTGCTTCAGCGCCTTGCGCGCGTAGAGCAGCGCGGGCAGCGTCTCGGGGATCGGCCGGAACGGCTCCTCGGTCCCGTCGTTCTCGACCTCGCGCTTGATCCGCTCCCAGTTCCCGCGCACGTCGTCGGCCGTGCGGGCGGGGCGATCCTCGAGCACCCGCGTGGCGGCCTCGGACGCCTCGTCGCCGAATACGTGCGGGTGGCGCCGCACCAGCTTGCGGATCAGGCCGTCCGCAACCGCCTCGAGGCTGCCGGCACCCCGCTCCTCGAGCAGCAGCGACAGGAAGTAGACCTGGAACAGGACGTCGCCGAGCTCGTCGGCGAGCTTCCCGTCGTCGCCGCGTGCCGCCGCGTCGGCGAGCTCGTAAGCCTCCTCGACCGTGTGGGGGACGATCGAGCGCTCGTCCTGCTCGCGGTCCCAGGGGCACTCGCGGCGCAGGCGGCGCACGAGCTCGTCGAGGCGCGAAAGCGTCGCGGAGAGACGATCGCTTGCTGTGGGTTCGTCGTCGATCGCCGGCGAGAGTAGCTAGTTGCTCCAGCTACCAGCTACCAACTACCAGCAACCAAATTGCAGCGGAACCCGCACGTACACTTGTTCTCATTCCGGCCTCGAGCGAGATAGTCGTCTCCGGCGCCCGCGCGCACAACCTCAAGGGCGTCGACCTGACGCTGCCCCGTGACGCGCTGATCGTCGTCACCGGGCTGTCGGGATCGGGGAAGTCGAGCCTCGCCTTCGACACGATCTACGCCGAGGGCCAGCGCCGCTACGTCGAGTCGCTGTCCGCGTACGCCCGCCAGTTCCTCGGCCAGATGGAGAAGCCCGACGTCGACTCGATCGACGGGCTGTCGCCGGCGATCTCGATCGACCAGAAGACCACGTCGCGCAACCCGCGCTCGACGGTCGGCACCGTGACCGAGATCTACGACTACCTGCGGCTGCTGTGGGCGCGGATCGGGAAGCCCCACTGCCACGTGTGCGGGGCGCCGATCACCGGTCAGTCGGTGGAGCAGATCGTCGACAACCTGATGACGCTGCCGGAGGGGTCGCGGTTCATGGTCATGGCGCCGGTGGTCAGGGGGCGCAAGGGCGAGTACGGCAAGCTGCTCGACGAGATCCGCGCCCAGGGGTACGCGCGGGCGATGGTCGACGGTGAGCTGCGCCGCCTCGACGAGAAGATCGAGCTCGACAAGAAGTACAAGCACGACATCTCCGTCGTCGTCGACCGGCTGGTGATGAAGCCGGACCTGCGCAAGCGGCTCGCGGACTCGGTCGAGGCCGCGACCGGGCTCGCCGACGGGCTGGTCGAGGTAGACGCGCTCGGCGGCGGCGATCGCCTCGTCTTCTCGGAGCAGTTCGCGTGCCTCAAGTGCGGCACCTCGATCCCCGAGCTCGAGCCGCGGATCTTCTCCTTCAACTCGCCCCATGGGGCGTGCGAGCGCTGCCATGGCCTCGGCTTCCAGCGCGTCATCGACCCCGAGCTGATCGTCCCCGACCCGACGCTGTCGATCGCCGACGGCGCGCTGGCGCCGTTCACCCGCTCCGCGTCGCGCTACCACCGCCGCCTGTTCGAGGCGGTCGCCGAAAGCAAGGGCATCGACCTCGACACCCCGTGGCAGGACCTGCCGCGCAAGGCCCGCGAGGTGATCCTGTACGGCACCGGCGACGTGCGCCACGAGGTCAGCTACCGCAACCGCTACGGGCGCCGGCGCCACTACACGGTCCGCTTCGGCGGCATCCTCGGCGAGCTCGAGCGCCGCTACCGCAACACCGACTCGGACAAGACGCGGGAGCGGATCGAGCAAGCGATGGCGCTGCGGCCATGCCCTGACTGCGACGGGGCCAGGCTGCGGCCGGAGAGTCTCGCCGTGACCGTCGGCGGCCTGTCGATCTACGAGTACACATGCATGTCGGCTCACGCGGCGCTGGAGTGGATCGAGGCGCTGGAGCTGACGGAGACCGAGCGCGCGATCGCGCGCCTGATCGTGCGCGAGATCGCCGAGCGGCTGCGGTTTCTCGACGCGGTCGGGATCGGGTACCTGTCGCTGGAGCGCGCTGCCTCGACGCTGTCGGGCGGCGAGGCGCAGCGAATCCGGCTCGCGACCCAGATCGGGTCGAGCCTCGTCGGGGTCCTGTACATCCTCGACGAGCCATCGATCGGGCTCCACCAGCGCGACAACCGCAAGCTGATCTCGACGCTGGAGCGGCTCCGCGACCTCGGCAACACGGTGATCGTGGTCGAGCACGACGAGGGGACGATCCGCTCCGCCGACCACGTCGTCGACCTCGGCCCGGGCGCCGGCGAGCACGGCGGCGACGTCGTCGCGGAAGGCACTCCCGCGCAGGTCGCGCGGACCACAGGCTCGCTGACGGGCCGCTACCTGAGCGGCAAGCTCGAGATCCCGGTCCCTGAGATCAGGCGGCCGCCGCACGGCGAGCTCGTCGTCAAGGAGGCGGCGCAGCACAACCTCAAGCACATCGACGTCGCGATCCCGCTGCGGACGTTCTGCTGCGTGACCGGCGTCTCGGGATCGGGAAAGTCGACGCTCGTCAACGAGATCCTGTACCCGGCGGTCGCCAACCGCCTCCACCGGGCGCGGCTGCGGCCGGGCGCGCACAAGGGGCTCGAGGGCCTGAAGCAGATCGACAAGATCATCAACATCGACCAGTCGCCGATCGGTCGCACCCCGCGCTCCAATCCGGCGACGTACACCGGCGTCTTCGACCACATCCGCACGCTCTACTCGCAGACACGCGAGGCGCGGGCGCGCGGGTACGCGCCCGGCCGGTTCAGCTTCAATGTCAAGGGCGGGCGCTGCGAGGTGTGCCGCGGCGACGGCCAGATCAAGATCGAGATGCACTTCCTCCCCGACGTGTACGTGCCGTGCGAGCAGTGCCACGGCCGCCGCTACAACCGCGAGACGCTCGAGATCCGGTTCAAGGGCAAGACGATCGCCGACGTGCTCGACATGTCGGTCGAGGAGGCGGTCGAGTTCTTCGCCCACATCCCAAAGATCGCCCGCCGCCTGCGGACCCTGCACGACGTCGGCCTCGACTACATCCGGCTCGGGCAGCCGGCGACGACGCTGTCCGGCGGCGAGGCGCAGCGGGTCAAGCTCGCCACCGAGCTGTCGAAGGTGGCGACCGGCGACACGCTGTACATCCTCGACGAGCCGACGACCGGCCTTCACTTCGCCGACGTCCAGCGGCTCCTCGACGTCCTGGGGCGCCTCGTCGACGCCGGTAACACCGTGGTCGTGATCGAGCACAACCTCGACGTGATCAAGTCGGCCGACCAGCTCATCGACCTCGGGCCGGAGGGCGGCGAGGCCGGGGGAGAGGTGGTCGTGACCGGCACCCCCGAGGAGGTCGCCGGGGTCGGGGATTCCTACACCGGCCGGTTCCTGGCCGGCCTGCTCGAGCCCGCGCCGAAGCCGCGGCGCACCGTCGGCCGCAAGCGCGAGCCGGTCGCCGCATAGCAACGCGTGAGCGGCGAGCCTGCGACCGGGTGGCGGCTGTGGTGGCGCAAGTGGCGCTGGTACGAGCGCAACCGCAGGCCGCTGCGGCGGTGGCGGATCAACCGCCACATGGCGCGCGCGGGGGCGTTCATCCGCTACCCGATCGACGGCGAGGTGCTGAAGGCGCTCGACGAGGGGCGGCTGACCATCGGCGAGGGGACGCTGCTCGAGCCGGGCTGCTGGTTGACGCTGTCGCCGGAGGCCCGGATCGGGATCGGCCGGGGCTGCTTCCTGAACAAGAACACGATGCTCGCCGCGATGGACCGGATCGAGATCGGCGACCACGTGATGTTCGCCAACAACTGCTTCGTCGGCGACGCCGACCACCGTTTCGACGACCCCGAGGTTCCGATCACGTGGCAGGGGTTCAGCTCCCAGGGCCCCGTCCGCATCGGCTCGAACTGCTGGTTCGGCGTCGGGTGCGTCGTGACGAGCGGGGTCGAGATCGGCGAGCGGTGCGTGATCGGCGCCAACTCCGTCGTCACCGACGATCTGCCGCCGCGTGTGATCGCAGCGGGGGCGCCGGCGCGCGTGATCCGCGAGATCGAGTTCCGGGCCTCGCCGCAGGCGGGCTAGGGCCCGATCCGGGTCAGCGTCCCGTCGCCGCCGTTCGCGACCCACGGTGTTGTCGCCGACGGCGACGCTGGCCGGCTCGTCGCCTACCCGCAGCGGCGCGCCGCGAGGCTCCAGCGTGTCGGGGTCGAGCCGCGTCACCGTGCGGCGGCTCGACGTCACCCACACTGAGCCGAGGCCGACCGCGACGTCGAGCGCGCCGCGCACCGGCCGCGGCGCGGCGGTCGCCTCGAGCGTGTCCGGGGCGATCCGGGTAGCTCGTCCGACGCGGACAGGGCCCACACGAACCCGTCGTCGGCGGTGACGGCGAAGACTTCGGGGACGGGGACCGAGTCGGAGCCCACCTCGCCGGACTCGGGGTCGATCCGCACCACCTCGCGGTTGTCGACCGCGGCCCACACGTAGCCCTCGCCGACCGCGAGCCCGCTGCCGAAGCCGCCGAGCCGGAACTCGTCCGCGACCCCCCCGCCGTCGACGTCGATCGCCTCGATCGCGCGATCGGACAGCGCGTAGACGGCGCCGTCGGCCGCGGCGAGCACCGACGGGAACCCGTCAACCTCGATCGTCTCACCAGACGCACCGGGGCCCTCGGGTCGGCGCCGCTCGACCGCTCGCTGCTCGGGGAGCGCGAAGTAGGCGCCCGTCTCGGTCGCGGTCACGTCGGCGGCGGGCCCCGCGAGCCTGAAGCCGACCGGCTTCTCCCGCTCGCCGGGCACCAGCAGGGCCCGCGCGGAGAAGGAGTCCGCGACCCAGACTCCGTCGACGCTCGGGGAGATCGCGGTCGGCCGCCCGCCGACCCGCACCGTGGTCGTCCGCGGCTTCGCCGCGGCGTTCGGCTCGTCCGCGGGCTCCTGCGCGGGCTGCGAGAGCGAGGTGGTCGTCGGCGCGTTAGGGGTTTCGTCGTTGTCCCCGGAGAACACCCCGGCGACCGCGAGCGCCGCCACCACCGCCGCGACGGCGGCGATCCCCGCCGCGATCCGCCATCCGCTCGCGCCTATGAGATCACCTGGACGACAACCGTCCGGTCGCGCGGGCGGTCGTCGAAGTCGATCAGGACGATCTGCTGCCACGTGCCGAGCACGAGCCGGCCCCCGGCGACCGGGATCGCCTCCGAAGGGCCGACGATCGATGCCCGCTGGTGAGCGTGGGAGTTGGTGTCGTGGTTGAGGCGGTTGTGCTCATAGTCGCCGTCCGGCGGCGCCAGCCGGTCGAGGGTGGCCCGCAGGTCGGCGACGTTGCCGGGCTCGTGCTCCATCGTCGTGATCGCCGCGGTCGAGCCGCGCACGAACGCGGTCGCCACGGCCGCGTCGGCGCCGGCGGACGAGACGATGCGCTGGACGCCGTCGGTGATGTCGACCATGTCGGCGTCGCCGCGCGTCGACAGCTTCAGTTCCCCCGTGTGCACCGCCATATGTGGAGCCATAGCAAAACCCGCTCGCGGCGGACGTGGAGCGAACTCGCGTCCCAACAGAACGCGGAAAGTTCGCTAGCGAACTCCGGTGGTCGTTGAGCGCGAGCGAGCGGAACGAGTACGCCAGCGGAACTGATAGGACGAGCCGGGCCCGGAGGCCCGGCTCGTCATCGCGGCTGGTGGTCCGCCATCCCGGCGGACTCAGCCCGCTTGGGGAGGGACTGTTGGGGGAAAGGACCTGGTTAGGGTCTTAGGGTCCTCACGTTTGATGAGTGATGAGGTCGCTTCGCGCGATCCCGAGCCACCCCCGTAATCGTGCGAATCGGCACCAGTGATGATAGCCGCCGGGGGCGGCGCTCCGCACATGCCTGGACGGTCGTCCTACCAGTCCCAGGCGGACGCCGCGAGGCTCTCCTGGTTGAGGTAGCGGCGGAAGCTCTCCAGCTCCTCGGGGTCGATCGCGTACGTGTGCTCGTCGCGCGGGAAGCGCTTCGATCGCACCTCGTCCGCGTAGCGGCGGACCCCGGCGACCATCTCGGCCTTGACCTCGGCGTAGCGCTCGACGAATCGCGGCGCGCGGCCCTCGAAGATGCCGAGCAGGTCGTGGAAGACGAGCACCTGGCCGTCGGCGGCCGGTCCCGCGCCGATCCCGATCACCGGGATCTCGAGCTTGTCGACGAGCGCGTCGGTGACCGCGGCGGGGACGGCCTCGAACACGATCGCGAAGCAGCCGACCGCCTGCAGCGCGAGCGCCTCCTCGGCGATCTGCGCGGCGCGCTCCGCGGTCCGCCCCTGGGCCTTGTAGCCGCCCACCTGAGCGGCGGTCTGGGGCGTCAGCCCGACGTGCCCCATGACCGGGATCCCGGCTCGCACGATCGCCCGCGCGCGGTCGACGGACGCGCCGCCGCGCTCGAGCTTGACCGCGTCGCACCCGGCCTCCTTCACGTACCGCTGTGCGTTCGCGATCGCGAGCTCGTTCGATCCCTCGTAGGAGCCGAACGGCAGGTCGCCAATCATCAGCGGCGACCGCAGCCCGCGGCGGACGGCGCGCGCGAGCACGAGCATCTCGTCCATGCTCACGGGAACCGTCGAGTCGTAGCCCAGCACGGTCATCGCGCCGGTGTCGCCGACGAGCACGACGTCGACCCCGGCCGCCTCCGCGACCTGGGCCGAGGGGTGGTCGTACGCCGTCACCATCACGATCGGCTCCCCGCCGCTCTTCATCTCCGCGAGGCGGGGGAGCGTCATCGGCGCCCGCTCGGTCGTCTCGTTCGACTTCCGCATCTGTCGCTGCATTCGGCCCCCTTGGATTCAGCCTTCGATGACGGTGTTGTCGATCAGCCGTGCCGGCCCGACCCGGGCGGCGACCGCGATCAGGACCGGTCGCCCGTTCAGTGCGGCGACCGGCGTCAGGTCCTCGGCGTCGCGGGCCTCGAGGTACTCGGGCTCGATCCCGGCTTCGGCGAGCTGCCCGCGGGCCGCGTCGAGGATCCGCTCTAGCGACGTCTCGCCGGTGGCCGCCGAGTCCTCGGCGGCCCTCAGCGCACGGCTCAGCGCGGCCGCGCGAATCCGATCCTCGGGATCGAGATAGCTGTTGCGCGAGCTCAGCGCGAGGCCGTCCGGCTCGCGCACCGTGGGCAGGACCTCGATCCGGCTCGGGAAGTCCAGGTCGCGGGCCATCGCGCGCAGCACGACCGCCTGCTGGGCGTCCTTCTGGCCGAAGAACGCGGCGTCCGGCTGCACGACGTTGAGCAGCTTCGCCACGATCGTGGTCACGCCCCTGAAGTGCTCCGGCCCGCGGTGCTCGGGCGCGCCCTCGAGGACCTCGGTGACGCCCGAGACCTCGACGGTCGTCGCGAACCCCTCCGGGTACATCTCGTCGACCGGCGGGGCGAACAGGAAGTCGACTCCCTCCGCCTCGGCCCGCGCTTCGTCGGCGGCCTCGTCGCGCGGGTACGCGCCGAGGTCCTCGCCGGCGCCGAACTGGGTCGGGTTGACGAACAGCGTCACGACGACGACGTCACAGGCGTCGCGGGCGGCTCGGATCAGCGACAGGTGGCCCTCGTGAAGCGCGCCCATCGTCGGCACGAGTCCGATCGACTCGCCGCGGCGGCTCGGCTCGGCGAGCTCCGCCCGCAGCTCGACCTTGGTGCGCACAACCTTCACGCCGCCGCCTCCGGCTGCGGCACGGCCAGTGGCATCGCGACTGTCGGTGTTCGGTTCCCGTTCCAGTTCCCGCATCGGAGATACCAGACGGCGTTCGAGGCTCCGCTTCACATCCGAAGGGTCCACGCCCGCTCGCGGGTCGCGGCCCAGGCCAAAGTATACGGTCGCTGTTTGCGGCCTTCGCTGGCCGCAGCGCGATCCGCGACCGCGTCTACGATTCGTTGGCGGCGATGGAAGTCGTGGATCAGACGGCCGAGGGGAGTGCGGCGACGGGGTCCCGCCGCGACCGGCTCGTGCAGCTGTACCGGGAGGCCTCGGAGTGCACTCGCTGCCCGCTGGCCGAGACCCGGACCAAGGTTGTGTTCGGCTCCGGCAACGCCGACGCCGAGCTGATGTTCGTCGGCGAGGCGCCCGGCGCAGAGGAGGACCGCCAGGGGCTGCCGTTCGTGGGCCGCGCGGGGGCTCTGCTCACCGAGCTGCTCGGCGACGTCGGCCTGTCGCGGGACGAGGTGTGGATCTGCAACGTGCTCAAGTGCAGGCCCCCCGGCAATCGCGACCCGCAGCCGATCGAGGTCGAGTCGTGCAGCCCCTACCTCGAGCGCCAGATCCAGCTGATCGAGCCGCGGGTGGTGGCGACGCTGGGGAACTTCGCGACCCGGCTCCTGACCGGCGCCCGGACGCCGATCAGCCGCGTCCGCGGCACCCCCCAGGTGCACACGCTCGCCGGCCGGCCGGTGTTCCTGATGCCGCTCTTCCATCCCGCGGCGGCGCTCCGCACCCCGAGCCTGGTCGAGACCCTCCGCGAGGACATGGCCAGGATCCCCGACCTGCTCCGCGAGCCGCTCCCCGAGGGCGCGGCGCGGGAGAGCGCGACGGCGGCGGCGATCGCCGGCACGGCGCCGGCCGACCCCGACGCCGACCAGCTGGGCCTTTTCGGATAGCCGAGCGCACGAAGAGCCCTGAAGAGACGGAGGCGGCCGGCGCGCGGCTCGCGGCGTCGCTCGAGCCGGGCGACGTCGTCCTGGTGAACGGCGAGCTGGGATCGGGCAAGACGACGCTGATCCGCGGCGCGTGCCGGGCGCTCGGTGTGGAGGAGCCGATCGTCTCGCCGACGTTCACAATCGGACGCCGATACCGCGGACGCGTCCCAGTCTCGCACCTCGACCTGTTCCGGCTGTCCACTCTCGAGGGAGAGGACCCCGGCCTACTCGACGACTACTTGACTCCCGACGCGATCGCCTTCATCGAGTGGCCGGCCGTCGCGGAGTCCGGCGTCGATGAGTTGATCCGCGCGCGGGGGGCGCGGTTGCGCCGGCTCGAGATCCGGCACGCGGGCGGCGACGAACGGGAGATCGAGCTCGACACGGGCTAAGCCAACCCTCCAGCTCTAGTAGCCGGAGCCCTCCTGGGCCTTGTCGATCTCCTCCTGGGCCTCGTTCCCGGCGTCCTCGGCCGCCTCGTCGGCTTGCTCCTGGGCCTTGTCGACCTCCTGCTCAGCCTCCTCGCCGGCCTCCTCGGCCTGCTCCTGAGCCTCGTCGAGCTGCTCCTGAGCCTTCTCGCCAGCCTCGTCGACCTGCTGCTGCGCTTCGTCGACCTGATCCTGGGCGTCGTCGTCACCGCCGCAACCGGACCAGGCAGCGCCGGTGAGTGCGATCGACAGGGCCGCGATTGCGGCGACAATTCTCCTGCGCATGCCCACCTCCGTTCTTCACCACGACACTGTTGTCGGATTCGACACGGCAACGGCTGACGTCAGCGTAGCGATCACCCGGAGAGGAGAGTGCGTCTCCGAGCGCCGGGTGGCGTCGTCCGCGCGGGGCCACCCCCGCCACGCCGCGGAGCTCCTGGGCGAGATCGAGCGCGCGGTCGCCGCCGCCGGGGGGTGGGGCGGGGTCGATGTTGTCGCGGTGGGGATCGGGCCGGGCTCGTTCACCGGGCTCAGGGTCGGGATCGCCACCGCGCGCGCCCTCGGACAGGCTCTGGGCAAGCCGCTCGCCGGCGTCGGATCGCTCGAGGCTTTGGCGCGGGGGATCGGCGAGCTGCCCGCGGCTCGGAAACGCCCCCGACTCTCGGTAATCGACGCGAGGCGGGGGCAGGCGTACGCCGCGCTGCACGCTCCCGAGGGGCGGGCCGTGTGGGGTCCGGTGGTCGAGACGCCGGCCGCGCTCGCCGAGCGCGTTGCCACCGCTGGCGCCTCCCCGCTTGCCGCCGGGGACGGGGCGCTACGATTTCGGCTTGATCTCGAGGGCGCGGGTGCCGAGGTCCTCCCCGAGGATCAGGCGGCTCACCACCTTTCGGCGCGCTACGTGTGTCTGCTCGCGGAGGGGGTGACGCCGTCGGCGCCCGACGAGATCAAGCCGATCTACCTGAGACCACCCGACGCGGAGATTTGGCGTGAGCGAGATCGATCGAATCCACAGCGAAGGTGAGCCGGAGGTCCAGGTCCGCCGCCTGACCTACGGCGACCTTCCGTCGGTGCTGTCGATCGAGCGGCGCTCGTTCCCGACGCCGTGGTCGCTGGCGATGTTCGTGCTCGAGCTCTCGAAGCCGTCCGGGATCTGCCTCGCTGCGGCGACCGAGCAGGGGCTGACCGGCTACCTCGTGTGCTCGCGGTACGCCGACGTGTGGCACCTGATGAACGTCGCCGTCGCCCCCGAGACGCGCCGCCAGGGCATCGCGACGATGCTGATGCATCGCCTGTTCGAGCAGGCGGGCGACGACGCGCGGTTCACGCTCGAGGTCCGGACCTCGAACGAGGAGGCGATTGCCATGTACCGCCGCTTTGGCTTCCGGCCCGCGGGGCGTCGTCGCCGCTACTACCACGACAACGGCGAGGACGCTCTGATCATGTGGCTCGACTCCCCGGCCGCGGTCGGGGCGTGATCCTTGCCATAGAGACCTCCTGCGACGACACCTGCGCCGCGGTGGTCGACGGCCCGCGGGTGCTCTCAAACGTGATCTCGTCCCAGGCGTCGTTCCACGAGCGCTACGGCGGGGTCGTCCCCGAGGTCGCGTCGCGCCACCACCTCGAGCTCGTCAACCCCGTCGTCGACTCGGCACTCGCGGAGGCCGGCGTCGGGCTCGACGACGTCGACGCGCTCGCCGTCACGCGGCGGCCGGGATTGATCGGGGCGCTGCTGGTCGGGGTCAGCACCGCGAAGGCGCTGGCCGCCACGCGACGTCTGCCGCTGGCAGGGATCGACCACCTGCACGGGCACATCGCGGCCAGCTACATCGAGCCGGACCCGCTCGAGCCGCCGTTCCTGTGCCTGATCGCGAGCGGCGGCCACACGCTGATCGCGGCCGTGCGCAAGCACTCGCGCTACGAGCTGCTGGGGCAGACGCTCGACGACGCCGCGGGGGAGGCGCTCGACAAGGCCGCGCGCCTGCTGGGGCTCGGCTATCCCGGCGGGCCCGCGATCCAGCGGCTGGCCGAGGACGGGGATCCAGCGGGGTTCTCGTTCCCGCTCGCGCTGCGCGACGACCCGCGGCTCGACTTCAGCTTCAGCGGCGTGAAGACCGCGCTCGCGTACGTCGTGCGCGATCTCGGCGACGAGGAGGCCGTGGCGCGCGCCGCCGACCTCGCGGCGGCCTTCCAGGCCGCGGTCGTCGGGCAGCTCGTCTCGCGGCTCGAGCGCGCCCTCGACACCCACCGCCTCGACGCGGTCTCGCTGGGCGGGGGCGTAGCGGCCAACCAGCTGCTGCGCGCCCGCGTTCGTGAATTGTGTGACCGCCGCGGCGTGCGGCTCAAGCTCGTGGCGCCGGAGCTGTGCACCGACAACGCCGCGATGATCGCCGCCGCGGCGCGCTTCGTCGACCCCGCGCCGTACCCGGAGTACCTGTCGTGGGACGCGAGCGCGGACTGATGCCGGCCGAGGTGGTGCTGTACACGCGCCCCGGATGCCACCTATGCGACGAGGCGCGCGACGCGCTGGCGGCGCTGCGCGGCGCCGGCGCGCGGTTCGAGCTGCGCGAGGTGGACATCGAGGGCGAGGAGCGGCTCCTCGGCGCGTACATGGAGCGCATCCCGGTCGTCGAGGTCGCCGGCGAGGTCGTGTCCGAGCTGACGCTCGACGTCGACGCGGTGCGCTCAAGGTTGGATACTGTCGCGGCATGACCCCGGAGCGGGCGGCGAGGAACAGGGAGGTCGGGGCCGGGACCGCATCGAGCTCCGGAGGGGGAGCCCGACCGCGCACGGCGCGGGCGCGCGGCCGGTCCGGCGCCCCCCGATCGGGCTCGGCGGAGCTGGCGTTCAGCGACGGCGAGCGCCTGTCGCTCGGCGTCGCCGCACGCCTGTCGCGGTACCTCCAGGTGCTGACCCAGGCGCGCAAGATGGGCAAGGAGTCGATCTCCTCGCAGGAGCTCGAGGACTACACGCACATCAACTCGACCCAGATCCGGCGCGACCTGTCGAGCTTCGGCAAGTTCGGCAAGCGCGGGGTCGGCTACCACGTCGACTCGCTGGTGAGCGAGATCCGCAAGATCCTGAGGACCTCGGGGACGCACAACATCGCGCTGTTCGGGGCGGGGAAGCTCGGCCAGGCGATCGCGAGCTCGGACATATTCGCCGACCACGGGTTCAAGGTCGCGGCGGTGTTCGACGTCGACTCGAAGAAGGTCGGGACCGAGATCGGCGACGACCTTGTCGTGCGCGACTTCACCAAGCTCGACGATGTCGTCGCCGACGAGGAGATCGTCGTCGGCGTCCTCGCCGTCCCGGCCACCGCGGCCCAGGAGGTCGCCGACCGCCTGGTCGAGAACGGGGTCAAGATCATCTTCAACTACTCCGAGCAGCTGCTCGACGTGCCGCCCGAGGTAACCGTGCACACGTCCAGCCCCGCGGTCGACCTGCTCTACGCCCTGTACTTCTATTTGACCTGACGGCGTGGCCGGCGCGCCCGACCAATCGCTCGACCTCGATCGGACCCGCGAGGTGTTCGAGGGGTCGACCGACTTCACGATCGGGCTCGAGGAGGAGTTCGCGATCGTCGATCCCGACAGCCTCGACCTCCAGCAGCGGTTCGAGGAGCTGTACGAGGCGTGCCAGGATGACGAGCTGCTCGCCGAGTCCGCCGCAGGCGAGCTGATCGCGTCCGAGATCGAGGTTCGGTCCGGGCGCAGCGACAGCTTCTCCGAGGCTGCGGAGCGCCAGCGCGAGCGGCGCGCGCGGTTGTTCGGGCTTGCGGAGGGCAGGGGGATGGGGCTGGCGGCGATGGGAACCCACCCGTGGGCGAACTACCTCGACCAGCGGATCATCGACACGGCGCACTACCAGCGGCTGAAGCGCGACCTCGGGTACGTCGTGCAGCGCAACAACACGTGGAGCGCCCATGTCCACATGGGGATCCAGGGCGCCGATCGCGCGATCGCGGTGTGTGACGGCATGCGCGAGCTGCTGCCGGTGCTGCTCGCGGTGTCGGCGAACTCGCCGTTCCTCGACCGGCGCGACACCGGCCTGCACTCGGTTCGCACCGAGATCTTCACCCGCGTCTTCCCGCGCTGCGGGATCCACGAGCCGTTCGGCGACTGGGCGACGTACGCCGCGTTCGTCGAGTTGCTCGCGCGGACGAACACGATCGTCGAGTCGACCCAACTGTGGTGGAGCGTGCGGCCGCACCACCTCTTCGGCACGGTCGAGGTGCGGATCTGCGACGCGCAGACGAGCGGCCGGGACTCGTTCGCCCTGGCCGCGCTGACCGCGGCCTGCGTCGCGCAGACGGCGCTCGACTACGACGAGGGAAGCCTGGGGGCGCCGCTCCGCCAGCGCGAGATCGAGGAGAACCTGTGGCGCGCGATCCGTTACGGGATGGACGGCAAGCTGATCGAGTTCGAGCGCGGGGCGGAGGTCGAGACGGCGGCCGTGGTCGAGCGGGTGCTCGAGTGGAGCGCGCCGGCGCGCGCGGCGCTCGACCTCGACGTCGAGCTCCCGCAGCTCAACGGCGCCCAGCGCGCGCGCCGCGCGCTCGAGGCGGGGGAGACGATCGAGGCGATCTACCGCGAGGCGGTCGCCGAGACACGCCGCACCTACGTCCCCGAAGGGGTCGTGGGCTAGGCTGGGTGCCGATGAACGACGAGCCGCAGCAACAGCCGGGCGCACCTCCGGGCGAGGGCCAGCCCAGCGAGGAGGAGTTGCGCGCGCGCCTCGAGGAGGAGCTGCGCAAGCTCCGGGTGCAGGACGTGCTGCTGCAGAGCGTCGTCAGCATCATCAACCTCACCTCGCGGCGGATCGCGAAGGAGGACGAGCAGGACCTCGAGCAGGCGCGGGTGGGGATCGACGCGCTTCGCGCGCTCGTCGACCTGCTCGACGAGGAGCCCGCGCAGCAGGTCCGCGCCGCGATCTCCGACCTCCAGATGCACTACGCGAAGGCTGCCGGGGGCGGGCTGCCCGAGCCCGGCGGGGAGGGCGGCGGCGAGGCGCCGCCCGAGCCCGAGGAGCCGTCCGACGCGGCGCGCAAGCAGTCCGGCCTGTGGACGCCCCCCGGGACGTAGGCGGATAGACTCGCGCCGTTCGCGGGCCCGGCGCAGCCGGGCTCCTCACCGAGAGAGCTACCCAGAGCAAGAGACTTGACCGAGTTCCTGACCGATTGGGGCGTCGTCATCGCGCTCGCCTGCGCGGGCGCCGGCGTCGTCTACGGGGCGCTGGTCACCCAGCACCTGCTGAGCCTGTCCCCCGGAAACGAGCGGATGCAGGAGATCTCCGCGGCGATCCAGGAGGGCGCGAAGGCATACCTGACCCGCCAGTACACGATTATCGCCATCGTCGCGGTGATCCTCGCGGTCCTGCTCGCGATCCTCCACAACGTCACGACCGCGATCGGGTTCGTGATCGGCGGCGCGTTCTCGGGCGCGGCGGG
>DATAFB010000018.1:0-10810 GCA_036257695.1 Solirubrobacterales bacterium
TGGGCCGCGAGGAGCGGGGGCTGTACAAGGTTGTCCCGCGGGAGCGCTTCGAGGCCGCTGTGGGAACGTTCGAGGGCACGTTCGACTCCGATCCGCATCGCGCCTGCCGGGCGCTGTTCGACGACCTCCTGGCGCCGCTCGCGGCCGAGGCGGGCAAGCCCGGCCTCGTCGAGATGAGCTCCGACAACGTCGCCCAGGGCCCGTCGCTGGTCGAGGTGTTCCCGGACGCGCGTCTGATCCACACGGTCCGCGACGGCCGCGACACCGGCGCGTCGAAGGTCGGCAAGCGCCAGAAGCGCGAGCACCCGCGCGACGGGCTCGAGGGCCTCGCGTGGTGGGAGGAGCGGCTGCGGCGGATCGACGCGGCGGCGCGCCGGCTCCCGCCCGAGCGCCTGCTCACGATCAGCCTCGACGAGCTCGCGTACGGCGACCGCGACGGCGCCTATCGTCGCCTGCTCCAGTTCTGTGAGCTCGACGACGAGCCCGGCATCCGCGCCTACTTCGACCGCCACGTGACCGCCGAGAACGCCCACCGCGAGCGGTGGCGGACGGGGCTCTCCGATGAGGACCAGGAGGAGCTGCGGCGTCGCTACGAGGGGACGCTCGAGCGCCTCGCCGGGGACGGGGTCGGCGGCGCCGCCGAGCTGCGGCGGGCCTACGAGCGGGCGCCGGCCTAGCGCTCGGATCGACGCCATGCGGAGCTCAGGTCGTGGCGCGAAGGCCGTCTCCACCGCCACGGTCGTGCTCGCTGCGCTGAGCGTCCACGCATGCGGGAACTCTGGCGACCGCTCCCAGAGCCGCGCCTCGCCGAACGTGGTCGTCGTGATGACCGACGACCAGGACGCGCGCTCGATCCGGTTCATGCCCTACGTCAGCCGGCGGCTGGCCGCTCGAGGAACGACGTTCCAGGAGTCGTTCGCCACCACACCGATGTGCTGCCCGTCTCGCGCTACGTTCCTCACCGGCCAGTACTCGCACAACCACGGCGTGCTCGGAAACCGGCCGCCGGACGGCGGCTATCCCGCGCTCGACGGCTCCGACACGCTTGCCGTCTGGCTGCATGACGGCGGGTACCGGACCGGGCACATCGGACGCTACCTCAACAACTACGCGGCGCCGCAGCATGGCGGAGACCCGACCGAGGTGCCGCCGGGCTGGGACGAGTGGCGGGTTCCAGTCGAGGACACTGAGTTCCAGATGTACGCCAACACGCTGAACGAGAATGGCGAACTGAAGCGCTATGGCAACCGCCCACGCGACTATCAGACGGACCTCGTCGCCCGCAAGGCGGTCCGTTTCGCTCGCCGTAGCTCGCGCGGCGAGCGGCCGTTCTTCCTCAGTGTCGCGACGCTCGCTCCCCACGACGAGGGGATCCTCGAGGACATCGGCGTGCCGCGAAACCCGCGCCCGGCCCCGCGCCACCTCGGCCGGTTCTCGGACCTGCCCCTGCCTCGCCCACCGTCTTTCAACGAGCGAGCGATCGGCGACAAGCCCGGCTCCATACGCGACGATCCACGCCTTCGCGCCGCCGAAATCGAGGCGCTGGCGAGGCTCTACCGCAGTCGGCTGGAGAGTCTGCTTGCGGTCGACGAGATGGTGGCCGAGCTCGTGCGCGCCCTGCGGCGATCGCATGAGCTGCGCGACACCCTGTTCATCTTCAGCTCCGATAACGGCTATCTGCTCGGAGAGCATCGGCTCCATGGCAAGGAGGCCCCCTACGAGGAGGCAGTTCGCGTTCCGCTTGTGATCCGGGGGCCCGGCTTTCCCGCCGGGGTCACACGCTCGCAGCCGGTCGGGAACGTCGATCTGGCGCCGACGATCCTCGACGTGGCGGAGGTTCGGCCTCCGCACGAGCTGGACGGCACCTCGCTGGTGCCGGTGGCCCGCGATCCTTCGGCAGGCTCCGCGCGGACCGTTCTGCTCGAGATGCTGACCGGAAACGAGTTCACCGCGGTCCGTACCCAGCGCCTTGTGTATGCCGAGCGCAAGCACGGGGCGGTCGAGCTGTACGACCTCCGGCACGACCCGAACCAGCTCCACAACGTCGCCGACGATCGACGCTACTCCCGGGTCCGAGAACGGCTCGCCGAACTCCTCCGGGCCCTCGACGACTGTACGGGGGCGGCGTGCCGGCCCGGCGCCGGCTAGCTAGCCCTTCATGCTCGCCGGATAGCGCGTGATCGCCAGCGCACCCCCGGGGAGGATCTGGACCCTGTCGCCCGCCGGGGCCGTCGCCCCCGGCTTCGCGGTCTTGAAGACGAAGTTCGCGTACAGGGGGACCGGCTCACCCGATCCCGTCTCGGCGTCCCTGGTGACCGTGATCACTCCGACTTTGCTCGTGGTGCATTCCGGGTTGCGCTGAGTGCAGTTGAATCCGTTCGACTCGGTGATCTCGCCCGGCGGGTCCGTGTACTTCTTCCCCTGCTTGCTCGGGCCGGTAGCCGTGGGGTTGCCGGCGATGATCAGGCGCGATCCCATCTGCACGACGTAGTCGAGATGGGCGATGCTCGCGTGCAGCAACCCGTTGGCCGCGATCTGGTCGCCCTCCTCGAGCCCGGTGAGCTCCTGTGAGTAGACGACCTCGCGGTGGCTCTTCGCGATCGACTTCTGGGTGATCAACGGCGTCGGGGTGACGACCGGCTGGACCGCGGGCTGGTCGCCCGGCGAGAAGCGAATCGCGTTCAGCCGGCCCTTGTCGTGCCCGACGCTGCCGTCCGGCTCGTTTTCGCCGATCAGCAGCTTGTTGCGCCTTCCCTTCCTGCCCTTCTGCTTCTTGGCGCTGAAGGCGTCAACTGCGAGGTTCAGATGGCACCCGGCGGCCGCGCACGGGAGCGCGGCGCGGCTCGCGAGGTCGAGCGTGGCGTCGGTGAACACGAACATGCAGTGGTGGACGCGGTCGGGCGGCTTCTGCCTGCACTTGGCGCGCTGCGCTCCCAGCTCCATCGCGCCCTCGCCGCCGGCCACGGACGGCGCGTTGGCGAGCACGATCCGCGCGTTGATGATCGGGTTGTACGTGTACGGTTTGCCGACGCAGTCCGGGCTCGGTTCGTAGCAGTCGGTGCTGACCTCGAGCTCCGCGCTCGCCTTCAGCCGATCGCCCGCGCCGAGGCTGGGGAGCGCATCTGGGCCCAGGGACATCACGACGCGCGGCTTCTTGCCCTCGGTGCGGGTGATCGGGATCGACTCGCGCAGCTCCGAGGCGTTTCCGGTCGTGGCGACGAGCACTTGGTCGCCGCCGTTCTGCGCCGCGGCGCGATCGACGGCGACCGCGGCGCCCGTCACGAGCGCGCACACGCCGAGCGCGAGCGCCGCCGTGCGGCGCCCGACCCTGCCGGCACTGCTTGGAAGTCCGTCCCCCATCCGTCGTGATTACAACACGGGACCGAGGCGATAGCTGCGCCGCGCGCACCCTCTGCAGCCCGACGACCACGCGAGCGCGGCGCCTATCCTTCCTCGGCGATGCAGACCATCTTCGTAGGCGGCACCGGCCGCAGCGGCACGCACGTCCTCGCGAAGCTGCTGGGGCGAAACTCGGGCTTCGAGAACGTCAGCAACGAGGTCCGGTTCCATTGCGACCCGGGCGGGTTCCCGGACCTGCTGGCCGGGACCGTGACCCGCGACGAGTTCGTCGCCACGCTGCGCTCGACGTGGTGGCGGCGCGTGCCGGGCTGGTGGCGCAGCGTACACCGCCGCCGCGTGCGGGGGCTGCACCGCAACGTGCCGCGCAAGCGCTTCGAGGCGGCGATATCCGCGTTCGAGTCGGCGTACGAGGACGATCCCGCGGCCGCGTGCCGGGGTCTGTTCTGGGACCTGCTGGGACCGGTCGCGGCCGAGGCGGGGAAGCCGGGCCTGATCGAGATGAGCTGCGACACCGTCGCCGAGGGCCCCGCGCTGCTGCAGGTCTTCCCCGACGCGAGGTTCGTCCACACCGTCCGCGACGGCCGCGATGCCGCCTCCTCGCGGGTAGCCAAGGGACGCGGCGTCGTCTACCCGCGCAACCCCGAGCAGGGGGTCGAGTGGTGGGAGGGGCGGCTACGGCGGATCGACGAGGCGGTCAAGGAGATCCCGCCGGAGCGGCTGACGGTGGTCAGCCTCGACGAGCTCGTGTACGGGGATCGCGAGCGCACCTACCGCGAACTCCTCGACGGCGTCGGGTTCGAGGACGAACTCGAGATGCGCGCCTACTTCGAGACCAAGATGAGCCCCGAGCGCGCCCACCGCGAGCGGTGGCGGAAGGGTCTGTCCGAGGACGAACAGGAGACCTACATGCGCCGCTATGTCGACGCGCTCGAGCGGCTCGAGCGCGACGGTGTGCACTGTGCACCGCTGCTTCGCCACACGCTCGAGCGCGCGGCGCCGACCCGCGACGCGGCCGCGACGCCCGAATCGTCCCGCGCCGACGTCGAGGTCGCAGGGGAGACGGCGTCTGCGGAGCCGGCCTCGGAGACGTCCGAGTCGCGCGACCTCGTCTTCTTCGGCGGCCCCGGGCGAGCCCGCCGCGGCGCGCAGATGGTCGCCCAGCTGCTCGGCAGCGGGTCGCGGTACGCGGTCGTGCCGATCGACGCCCGCTTGCACTGCGACACCGACGGGATCGGCGACCTGGTCGAGGGCCGCGTGAGCCTGAAGCGGTTCCTGCTCAAGCTGCGCGAGATCTGGTGGGGCGGCGGCGGCGAGGGATCGGGCCGTGGGCGGCTCGACCAGGTCGTCCCCGCGGACCGTTTCGATGCCGCGGTCGAGCGCTTCTCGGCGTCCTACCTCCACGACCCCCTCGGCGCGTCCCGGAGCCTCTTCTACGACCTCCTCGGCCCGCTGGCGGCCGCGGATGGCAAGCCGGGACTGGTCGAGACGAGCGCCCGCAACCTCCACAGCGCTCCGGTGCTGGCGCGGCTGTTCGACGAGGCGCGGTTCGTGCACGTGGTTCGCGACGGGCGTATCGCCGCGTTCCGCCTCGCCGACACCGACTGGGGCCCTGGGGACCCGGTGGCCGGGATCGACTGGTGGGCGGAGCGGCTGCGCGCCGTCGACGGCGCCGTTCGCGGCGAGGAGGACGGCGTCAGCTACTCGCTCGGGCCGCAGCGGCTCCACGTGCTGGTGCTCGACGAGATGCTGAGCGGCGACCGCGAGCCCCCGTATGCCGCGCTGCGCGAGTTCCTCGGGATCGACGACGAGCCTCCGATGCGCGAGTTCCTCGACCGCTGGCTCGGCCCGCCGGACAGCGAGCGGCCCGTGTCGGGCAACGGGATGTCGAGGTGGCAGCGGCTGCGGCTGCGTCGCAAGTACGAGCGCACGCTCGACGCGCTGCGCGACGAGGGCGTCCATTGCGCCCCGCAGCTGATCGCCGCCTACGAAAAGAATTGAATGAATCGGCGAGCGCCCGGGCGGCCCGGGTGCTCTTCATGACCAGTAACGGGACGGGGTTGGGGCACCTGACCCGCAGCATGGCGGTCGCGCGGCGGCTCGCGCCCGGCGTCGAGCCGCTGTTCCTGACCCTGTCGGCCGCGGCGCCGGTTGTCCGCGAGCAGGGGTTCCTGGTCGAGTACCTGGGCTCCTACGACACCCCGGGCGCCGGATCCCACCTCGAGTGGGGCCGGCGCCTGCGTGCGCGGCTCGCGGGCGTCCTCGCCGACGCCCGTCCCGCGGTACTCGTGTTCGACGGCGCCCACCCCTACCCGGCGGCGCTCGAGGCGATGGCCGCGGTCCCCGGGCTGACCAAGGTGTGGTCCCGGCGGCCGCTGTGGCGCGCGCGACGCGGGCGGCCGATCCTCGCCCTCGCCGCCGCGTTCGACCTCGTGCTCGAGCCCGGCGAGCTGGCCGCCGACGACGACGCGGGGCTGACCGTCGCGCGGCGCGACGAGGCGGTGCGCGTCGACCCGATCGTGCTCTGCGACGAGTTCGAGGTGCTGCCGCGGGAGGAGGCCGAGCGCGCGCTCGGGCTCGAGCCGGGGCGCCTCAACGTGCTCGTCGCGCTCGGCCAGGGACCGCAAGTCGACGGCGCCGTGCGGCGCTGCCTGGCGCGGCTCGGGGGCGAGCCGGGGGTTCAGGTCGCGGCGCTGGAGTCGAGCATCTCGTCGCGGCTCGACGTCCCGGACACGGTCCAGCTGCTGCGCGACACCTACCCGGTGAGCCGCTACTACCGCGCGTTCGACTTCGCAATCAGCGCCGCCGGCTACAACGCCTTCCACGAGCTGATCCGGTTCGCGGTCCCGACGCTGTTCGTGCCGATGCCGCGCGAGCTCGACGACCAGGCGGCGCGGGCGCGGTACGCCGACCGCGCTGGCCTGGCGCTGGCCTGCGACGGGCCCGGCTCGGAGCGGATCGAGGCGCGGCTCGACGAGATGCTCGACACCAGCCTGCGCGCGCGGCTCTCCGACCGCGCGCGGGAGCTAGGGGAGTGGAACGGCGCCGTCGCCGCGGCGCGGCTGCTGTCGGGGCTCGCGCAGGGCAGCGACGGGCTGCTGTCCGGGCTTCCTGGCCCGGGGCCCGGCCGCGCGGCGATGTGGGCGACGAAGTCCCGCGCCCGGGCCAGCGCCCTGCTGCGCCACCCCGCCGAGCGCCGGCGTTCGGCAGCGGTCGAGCTCGTGTGCGTGGCGCTGGACGCGTCGGAGGACGAGCTGCGGGCCGGCCTGCGAGAGCTGCTCGCCGGCGGGCTCGACCCCGCGCGCGTCCTGGTGATGACCGACTCGCCCGATTTCGGCCTGCTGCGCGGCGCCGGCGTCGTGCTCGAGTACTTGCCGCCGCGCGAGGAGGTCGCGGAGCACCTGCCCGGACTCGACTACGACGCGCTCGTCCGCCGCCGCCTCGGCGAGGCGCTCGCGGGCCGCTCTCCGCGTCGTTTCGAGGCGATCGGGCCGGTGCGCGGCGACCTCGCACGGTGGATCCCCGCGCTGCCGGATCACGCATAGCGCTCTTGTAACCTCGGCCGGCGTGGAGGCCCCCATGGAGCCTGAAACCCAATCCCGCCCCAGACCCCGCCGAACCGGACGCGCGGCGGAGGATTTGGCGGGCTTCGATGAAGAGCATTTTGCGGGCAATGATTCCGAGCCGTTCGCCAGCGCTTCTTCCCTACCGAACCTTGTCGTGATCGGGGCCCAGAAGTGCGGCACGAGCGGGCTCCACTACTACCTCGGGCTGCATCCGCAGGTCTCGATGTCGACTCCGAAGGAGCTCAACTTCTTCATCAAGGAGCGCAACTGGGGTCGCGGCGTCGAGTGGTACGCGCGCCACTTCGACCCCGGCGCGGACGTCCGCGGCGAGGCGTCCCCCAACTACACCGCGTACCCGCATCACGCCGGCGTCCCCGAGCGGATGCGCTCGGTGCTGCCCGAGGCGCGCCTGGTCTACCTCGTCCGCGACCCCGTCGAGCGGATCGCGGCGCACTGGGTGCACAACTACGCCAAGCGGCGCGAGAAGGGCGACATGGTGGCGACCGTGATGCACCCCAACACCACCTACGTGCTGCGCAGCCAGTACTTCATGCAGCTGACGCAGTTCCTCAACCGCTTCCCCGCGGAGCAGATCCTGATCGTCGACCAGGCCGACCTGCGCCAGCGCCGCCTGGAGACACTGCGCGAGATCTTCGCGTTCGCGGGAGTCGACCCCGACTTCGAGCACCCGGGGTTCACCCGCGAGCGGCACCGCACCGGCCGCAAGCACCGCTCGACGAAGCTCGGCCGCCGGCTCGAGCGGTTCGGCCTGCGCGCATTCGGCGGCAAGCTGCCGCGCGGGTTCTGGTTCGCACAGCGGCTGATGTTCATGCGCCGCCCGATCGAGGTTCCGGAGGCGGCCGACGTCCGCGACGCACTTAGCCCGGAGGTGATCACCGTGCTTCGCGAGGACGCCGACCGGCTGCGCCAGTTCACGGGACGCAGCTTCGAGCACTGGTCGGTTTGAGCGACCGCCGCCCGAACGAGACGAGGCCGGGCGGGAGCGGAGCCGTCCTCGGTGCCCGGGTCGTCCGCTACTCGTCGATCTTCGCCGGCGGGCTGATCGTCACCAACCTGATCGCGTTCGCGAGCACGATCGTGCTCGCCCACCTGCTCGGCCCGGCCGAGTTCGGCCAGCTGGCGCTGCTGCTGTTCCTCGCCGGGCTGCTGACCCTGATCTTCAACCTCGGCTCCAAGCAGGGCACGATCAGGCGGGTGTTCGGCGCCGACGACGACGAGGACGACGACGACGAGGACGACGACAGCGAGCTGTCCGAGGCGAGCCAGCGCAGCCTCGGCACCGGGATCGTGCTGACGACGCTGCTGTCGCTGGTCGGGACCGGGATCGTGGTGCTGCTCGCCCCCCAGGTCGCCGACCTGCTGCTCGGCGGCGGGGCGGAGCGTGAGCTGGTGCTGTGGGCGGCGATCGCGGGCGGTCTCGGGGCGATCTACCGGCTCGCCTCGCGGGTCGTGTGGATGGAGCGCCGCCCGATCGCGTTCGTGGTTCTCGAGTCGGCACAGCCGCTGCTGGTCCTCGCCGTCGTCGTGCCCCTGGTCGCGACCGGCGGCGGCGTCGAGGGGGCGATCGCCGGGACGGCGATCGGGACCGCGGCGTCGACGGTGCTCAGCGTCGCCGCGCTACGGGGGAGCCTCGAGCTGTCCTTCGCACCGCGCGAGGCGATTACGATCATGCGCCTCGGGTCACCGCGGATCCCGGTCCACGCGTCGTTCTGGACGATCAACTCGGCCCATGTCTTCTTCCTGTCGCGGTACGTCTCGCACGCCGACCTGGGGCTGTTCTCCCTCGCGCAGCGGGTCGGGATCGTGGTCTCGCTGCTGCCCCACGGCTTTCGCCGCGCGCTGAAGCCGCTCAAGCGCACGATGGCGTACGCGTCGATGGAGGAGGAGTACGGCTCCGACGTCACCCGCGGCCAGCAGCTCGGCTACTTCCTGCTCGTCACGCTCGCGTCGCTGCTCGCGGTCACGCTGTTCGCGGACCCGCTCGTCAGCCTGGCGCCGCCCGCTTACGCCGACGCCGCGCCGCTGATTCCGCTGATGTCGGCGGCGATGATCGCCCCGGTCGTCTTCCGGATGCTCAACAAGGCCGCCAAGTACAGGCGCAAGCGGGCGATCTTTGTGTTCTCGGCGGTCGCAGCCGGCATCCTGTTCGTCATCGGGTGCCTCACCCTGATCCCGTGGCTGGGCCTCGAGGGCGCGCCGGCCGCGATGATGCTCGCCTTCGCGGCGCCGGGCGCGTACATCTTCTACCTCTCGCAGACCGGCAAGGAGCCGATCGTGATGCCGTACCGGTCGCTGGCCCTGGCGACGATCCTGGCCGCCGCGTGCGCGGTCGGCTACTACGCGATCGACCCCTCGGGGATCGTCGCCCAGATCGCGCTCGGAGTGGCGCTGCTGGCGGCGTGGGCGGCGCTGTCGCTCCTGACCGGGGTGATCCCGCGCTATCACCGCCGGCCGCTGATCCACATGGCGCGCACCGCGATCGGGCGCGGCCCGGGGAAGTTCGACCCCGAGCGGGCGCTGAGGGCGCTCGAGCCCGGCGACCGCGAGACGCTGCGGCTGGCGCTCGTCGAGCGGCTACCGCTGCAGGAGGTCGGCTCGATCGTGGGTGCGGACGACGGCCCCGAGCGGGTGGCGCGGGCACTGCGCCGCGCAGCCGAGGAGGGGGGCGCGTTCGCGAGCGGGGACAGCGAGCACGACGCCGCGATCGCCGAGTACCTGTTCTCGACCCAGACGATCGCCACCCGCGATCAGATCGCGAAGCGCCTGACGCGGGACGAGGGCGTGAGCGCGGGCGACCTGCGGGAGCTGGAGTCGGTTCGGGACGACCTCGCCGGCGTCCCGGAGGAGGAGTGGCCGCGCGAGAAGCTGGCGGCTAGTCCGCCCGCGTGATGACGATCCGGTCGGGCTCGACCTCGACCTCGACCGCGCGGTGGCCGGCCCAGTGCTCGGAGTACACCTGATCGTCCTGAATCGCGGGATCCAGCCACAGCCCGAAGCCGTCGTTGTCGCCGTGGTCGAAGGTCGCCTGCAGCGCGGCCGCTTTGCGCCCCCCGCCGCGGCGCCTGCGACGCCGGCGGCGCCTCCGCGGAGCATCCCGGCCCGCGTCGTCCTCCGCTTCGCGTCCGGACGCCGCGGGGTCGCTGGCAGGCTCCGCTTCCGGCTCCTCGTCCGCTTCCTCCACCGCCGAGGCCTCGATCTCGGCCTCGATCTCGTCGCGGAGGTCGGCGTCGACGTCCTCGCCGCCGTCCGCCGTCAGGTCGTGGCGGCGGCGGAAGTCGCGCAGCTCGGCCGCCGGGATGTCGAGCTGGTGGGCGATCCAGGCGTCGGTACGGCCCTCGCGCACCCAGGCGCGAACCTGGTTCAGCTGTGAGCGAAGTGATTTCCTCGCCATGCGTCGAGCCTAGCGGAGCGGGCGGTTCGAGCTAGCCAAGTGGTGTCAGGTCGGATACGCTGACGGCACAGTGGCCGTACGGAACGCCAAGAGGGCGGGTCGTGCGCCGTCGCAAACCTCGACTAGGGGGTACCACCACGGATGCTGGTCCTGACGAGGAAGACAAACCAGAGCATCATGATCGGGGATGACGTCGAGATCTCGGTCCTCGCGGTTTCGGGGGACAAGGTTCGGATCGGGATCTCCGCCCCGCGAGACGTGCCGGTATTCCGCAAGGAGGTCTACCTCAGCATCCAGGCCGAGAGGCTTGGTGCCGAGGCCGGTCAGCGCGCAGCAGTGAACGACGCGCTCGAGGACCTCTCGGAGGGCAGCGGCTGAGGGGCGACGATGGCGCTCGCCTGGCGCGCTAGCTCATCAGCCAGGCGAGCGTCTCGAACATCACCACGACCACCGTGATCACGGTGAGCGTGAGCGC
>DATAFB010000034.1:0-7121 GCA_036257695.1 Solirubrobacterales bacterium
GTCACCGACCCGCGCCAGATACCCGAGTACGTCCACAACGCTTTCTACATCGCGTCGACGGGCCGCCCGGGCCCGGTCCTGATTGACGTGCCCCAGGACCTGTCGCGCGCCGACATCGAGTACGAGCCGCGCACCGGGATCCCGGACCTGCCTGGTTATAAGCCCTCGACCGAGGGGAACATCAAGCAGATTCGGCTGGCCGCGAAGGCGCTCGCCAACGCGCGGCGACCGGTGATCTACGGCGGCGGCGGGATCGTGAACGCGAACGCGTCGGAGGAGTTCCGCGAGTTCGCTCGCGTCGATCGCTTTCCCGTCACGCTGACGGTGATGGGCCTCGGGGCGTTCCCGGCCCCCGACGAGCAGTGGCTGGGGATGCTGGGGATGCATGGGACCCGAGCCGCCAACTACGCGATGGACGAGGCTGACCTGATCGTCGCCGTCGGGTCCCGCTTCGACGACCGCATCACCGGCAAGCTGTCGGAGTTCGCGCCGCGGGCGAAGTTCATCCACATCGACGTCGACCCGGCGGAGATCTCGAAGAACGTCCCCGCGCACATCCCGATCGTCGGCGACGCCAAGGACGTGCTGCCGAAGCTGACCGACGAGTACCGCGCCCTGCGGCCGGACGGCTCGCGGCTCGAGGAGTGGTGGAAGCGGATCGCCGAGTGGGAGGAGCAGTACCCGCTCCGCTACGAGGACTCCGAGGACTCCGAGATCAAGCCGCAGCGGATGATCGAGGCGATGTTCAAGGTGACCGGCGGCGACGCGGTCATCACATCCGACGTCGGCCAGCACCAGATGTGGTGTGCGCAGTACTACGACTTCCCCGAGCCGCGGCGGTGGATCAACTCCGGCGGCCTGGGGACGATGGGCTTCGGGCTGCCGGCGGCGATCGGCGCCAAGGTCGCGCGCCCCGACGACGACGTCGTCTGCCTCGCCGGCGACGGCAGCCTGATCATGGTGTGCCAGGAGCTCGCGACGGCGAAGCGGCACGACATCCCGGTCAAGGTGTTCCTGATGAACAACGGCCACTTCGGGATGGTCCGCCAGTGGCAGGAGCTGTTCTGGGACCGGCGCTACTCGGCCGTGGAGATGGGCAACAGCCCCGACTGGGTGATGCTTGCCGAGGCCTTCGGCTGCACCGGGATGCGGTGCACCGACAAGGGCGAGGTCGAGGACGCGATGAACACGGCGCTCGAGACCGACGGGCCGGTGCTCGTCGACGTCCACGTGACCAAGGAGGAGAACTGCTTCCCGATGATCCCCGCCGGCGCCGCCGCGCGGGACATGGTCGGGTAGAGGAGGGGCGACGATGGAAGCCGGGACGCCGGACCTGATTAAGCTCGAGGACCTCGAGGCGACGAGTGGGCTCACGGGTCGCAAGCACATCCTGTCCCTGCTGGTCGAGAACAAGCCGGGCGTGCTGGCCCGGATCGCGGGCCTGTTCAGCCGCCGCGGGTTCAACATCGACACGCTCGCGGTCGGGCCGACAGAGGACCCCGACGTGTCGCGGATCACGATGACCGTCGACGGAGCGCTTCATCCGATCGACCAGGTGACGAAGCAGCTCCACAAGCTCGTCAATGTGATCAAGATCCGCGACATGGAGCCGGAGCAGACGATCGCCCGCGAGATGGCGGTATTCAAGGTCCAGGCGACGGTCGAGAGCCGCGGCGAGATCATGCAGTTCGCCGAGATCTTCCGCGCCGACGTGATCGACGTCTCGCGGCGTACGCTGACGATCGAGGTGACCGGCGACACGGGCAAGATCGACGCCTTCGAGCGCATGGTGCGGCCGCACGGGCTCGTCGAGATGGCACGCACCGGCGAGGTCGCGATCAGCCGCTCACGCCCGGAGGCGTGACCGCCAGCCCTGCGGTCCGCGCGGCGACCGAAGCCCTCGAGGCGATCCAGGACGGCATCGTGCAGGCGCTCGAGCGCGACCGGCGCACGCTGGTCAGCGCCACGGTCGAGGTCGCCGACCTCGACCCCGCGGCTCTCGGCTTCGCCTCCCGGCTCGCCTCCGATCGCTGGTTCTGCTGGGAGCAGCCCGAGCGCGACGGGTTCGCGCTGGCGGGGATCGGGACCGCCTGGGACGCGGTGTCGCGCGGCGAGGCGCGGTTCGGCGACGTCGAGCGAGCCTGCGCCGAGCTCGCCCGCGATCGCGTCGCCGCCGAGCCGCCGGGGCTTCCCGCCGGCGCCGGGCCGGTGTGGACCGGAGGCTTCGCGTTCGCGCCCGACGGGGGGCGGGCCCCGCAATGGTCCTCGCTCCCGCCGGCGCTAGCGGTGCTGCCCGAGCTCGCCCTGTGCAGGGTGGAGGGCAGCTGCTACCTGACCCTGGCCGAGGTCGTCGCACCCGACGACTCGCCGCAGGCCCTCGGGGCGCGGCTGCGCTCCCGGGTGGGGTCGCTGCGGGAAGAGCCGCTGCCGCTGCTCGACCCGCACCCGGCGGGCGAGGCCTCGATACGCAGCGCACGGCCCCCGCACGACTTCGAGCGCGCGGTCGAGCGGGCGACGGAGCTGATCTCCGGCGGTGAGCTGGAGAAGGTCGTGCTGGCCCGCGAGGTCGTAGTCGAGGCGCCGGCGGCGCACGACCCGGCGGCGGTGTACGGCGCCCTGCGGGAGCTGTTCCCGACCTGCTTCTGCTTCTGCGTTGGGACTCCCGAGGCCGCGTTCCTCGGCGCCAGCCCCGAGCTGCTGGTCCGGAGAAGTGGCGCGGTGGCGGCGACCGCAGCGGTCGCCGGATCGACCCGCCGCAGCGCTGACCCCGCGGTTGACGACCACCTCGGCGAGCAGCTGGTGCGCAGCGAAAAGGATCGCCACGAGCACGAGATCGTCGTCCGCCGGATCGAGCGAGCGCTGCGCGCCCACGCGGTGTGGGTCGAGGCGGCGCCGGAGCCAGAGCTCGTCCTGGTGGCGAACATCCAGCATCTCGCGACGCCCGTCCACGCCCAGCTATCGGATCCCCGGTCGGCGATCGACCTCGCCGGGCGACTGCATCCGACCCCGGCGCTGGGGGGCGAGCCGCGCGACGCCGCCCTCGCAGCGATCCCCGAGCTGGAGCGGCTGGATCGGGGCTGGTACGCGGGGCCGATCGGGTGGATGGACGCGGCCGAGGACGGCGAGCTGTGCGTGGGGATCAGAAGCGCGCTGATCCGCGACCGCACCGCCCACCTCTACGCCGGCGGGGGGATCGTCGCCGGGTCCGACCCCGCCGCGGAGCTGGCCGAGACCGAGGTCAAGCTCGAGGCGCTGCTGCCGCTGCTGGCCGGCTGAGCCTCAGTCCGTCGTCAGGTCGACGACGGTGCCCTCGCGCCACGGCTCGAGCATCTCGGGATTCGACCACGGAGCGCCCTCGCGCTCGACCTGGTCGACGTATGCCCGCATCGCGCGGTGCGAGGCGGGCTTCGACCCGCACGCCAGGAACCACTTGCGCTCGATCGCGAGCCCGGCCGCCAACGGGAGCGTTGCGCCCTCGCGCACGGCGCGCTTCGCGGCCGCGACCGAAATCGGGGCCCGGCGCGCCATCCGCTCCGCGGTCGCGGTCGCCTCGGTGAGCAGGTCGCCCGGCGGCACCACGCGGTTGACGAGGCCGACCTCGAGCGCCTCGTCAGGGGTGAGCGCGCGCGCCTCGAGGATCATCTCGAGCGCGGCGCCCGGGCCGATCAGATGCGTGAGCCGCTGCGTGCCGCCGGCGCCCGGATTGAACCCGAGCGTCAGCTCGGGGAGGCCGATCGGGCCGCCCGCGCTCGCGATGTAGCGCAGGTCGCAGGCGAGCGACAACTCACAGCCGCCGCCCAGCGCGGGCCCGTTGATCGCTGCGATGAACACCTTGTCGAGGCGTCCGATGCGGTTGAACAGATCGTGGATCCCGTGCAGCTCGAGCAGCCCCGCCGCCGGCGTCCGCTTCACGGCCGACTCGCCGCCGGGCAGGCGCGACATCCCGCGCACGGCCTGCAGCGTCGCGCTCGCTGCCGCGCTCGACACCTGCATCCCGACCGCCTCGGTCCCGGCGAGGATCTCGGCGACGTCGTAGTGGGTGATGAAGCGGTCCTCGGAGCCGCCGGTGATCACGACGGCGCCGATCGAGCGATCGTCCTCGAGCCCGCGCGTGAGCTCGTCAAGCTCGGCGACCATGTGGCGGTTCATGAAGTTGTGCGGGGGGTTGTCGACGCGGACGGTCAGCACGCGACCGTCGCGCGAGGTCGTGATCGTGGACATCTGTCGCTCCTTTGGTGGGGGGCTACGGGGCCGTGGCGGACTCCAGCGCGGCCGCCGCCGCGTCGGCGATCCGGCGGTGTGTCGCGACGTTCTCGCGACGGTCGACGCGGACCTCGGCGATGACGCGGTTGTGCCGCGCGAGGTCGGCGAGCTGGTCGAGGTCGTCGACGAGGAGGTGCTCGATCCCGTGCAGCGCGGCGACGCGCTCGATCTCGATGCCGCTCGGAGCCGCGAACAGGGCCTCGAACTCCTCGCGCTCGACCTGCTCGGCCTGGGGGAGGAACTCGAAGATCCCGCCCCCGCGGTTCTCGATCGCCACGATCCTGACCGGCGTGGCCGCCGCGCGCAGCGCCGAGAGGCCGTTCATGTCGTGGTACAGGCACAGGTCGCCGAGCACGATCCACGTCGGCCGGCCGGTCGCCACCGCGGCGCCGATCCCCGACGAGACGAGCCCGTCGATCCCGTTGGCGCCGCGGTTGCACAGGAACCGGACGCGCGCCGGGCCCGAGGGAACGAACGCCTCCTGGTCGCGGATCGGCATGCTCGACGCCGTGTACACGAGGTCGCCGTCGGCGTACAGCCGCGCGAGCGCCGCGTGGACGCCGGGTTCGGACGGGCCGTCGACGCGCCCCAGCTCGTCCTCGATCGCCTCCGCGGCGGTCGCGGCGGCCCGCTTCCACGCCTCGGTCCAGTCGGCGTTCTCACGCCGACCGAGGCGTGCGGACAGCGCGTCCGCGGTCGGGCCCGGGGCGGCGCGCAGCAGCGCCGAGGCGGTCCGGTTGGGGTCGTTCCAGCCGTGGAGCGGGTCGACGACGATCTCGCGCAGGCCGTCGAGCGAGCCGAGCCACTGTCGCAGCGGCGCAGACGTTGGCATGTCGCCGACGCGCAGGACAAGCTCCGGCTCCAGCCCCGGGGGCCGCGATCGCGCGATCGCGTCGTACGGCCACACGACGAGCTCGCGGTCGTGGGCGCCGAGGCG
Source organism: Solirubrobacterales bacterium (assembly GCA_036257695.1). Taxonomy (GTDB): domain Bacteria; phylum Actinomycetota; class Thermoleophilia; order Solirubrobacterales; family 70-9; genus DASPWW01. The sequence continues at coordinate 5,201 of DATAFB010000034.1, forward strand.
GAGCTGCGAGGTGGGCTCGGCGAGGATCGGGTAGCCCGCGTTCGCGGCCAGCGCAGCGATCGCCTCCAGGTCGGTCTGCGGGCGGCGGCCGCACACGATCAGCCCCCGCGGCGCGGTCGCGAGCAGGGCGGCGAGCTCGTCGAGCTGTGCGTCGGTCGGCACCCGCACCCCGCCCGACTCGACCGCGGTCAGCGGCGCGGGATCCCTGCCGTCGAGCGCTGGCGCGGTCGTCGCGGTGACGTCGCCCTCGCGGGGCTCGGGCCCCAGCGGCTCGCGCCATGCGAGGTTGAGGTGAACGGGGCCCGGGCGCGGCTCGCCTCGCGCCGACGCGAACGCGCGGCAGCCGGTTGAGCGCATGTGGATCAGGCCGGCGTCGTCCGCGTCGTGCGTCCCGACGTCGCAGAACCACCGCACCGCGGATCCGTACAGCTTCAGCTGGTCGATCGTCTGGCCGGCGCCGATACCGCGCAGCTCGGGCGGCCGGTCGGAGGTGAGGACGATCAGCGGCACCGCCGCCTCGTCGGCCTCGACGACGGCGGGGTGGAGGTTGGCGGCCGCCGAGCCGGAAGTGCACGCGACGACCGCCGGGGCGCCGGCGCCGTGCGCGGCGCCGAGGGCGAGGAAGCCGCACGAGCGCTCGTCGGGGTGGACGATCGCGTCGATCCCGGGATGCCGCCACAGCGCCAGCGCGACGGGGGTGGAGCGCGATCCCGGGGCGATCACCGCGTGGCGCACGCCGCAGCGCGCCAGCTCCTCGACCAGTGCCGAGGCGAGCGCCGTGTTGCGGTTGGTGCGGTCCACGAAGCAACACGCTACCCGGCCGCGGCGGAATCGACAGACGAGTACGCGGCCGGCTATTGGATCCTCAGCCGTGCAAGCGCGCTGTCGTCGATCTCGACGCCGAGCCCGGGCGCCTCCGGGAGGCGGAGGGCCCCGTCCCGCAGCTCGCACTCGCGGGTCGCGATCGAGTCGGCGAACAGCGCCTGGGTGGCGAGGCCGTGCGCGAGCCCGGGGTCGTGGCTGTCGCGGTAGATCGCCTGCGCGACGTGTGCCGCGTGCGCGATGCCGACCGGCCCGTCGAGGGCGCTCGACAGATAGACCGGCAGGTGCTTCGCGACGCCTGCCGCGCCACCGGCGCCGCCCGACTTCGCGAGCTTGACGGTGGCCAGCTCGCACGCCCCCGCCCGCGCCGCGCGTGCCGCCTGCTTGCCGGTGGCGACGCTCTCGTCGGCCGCGATCGGGATGCTCGTCGCGGCGGCGACGGCGGCCATGTCGCGAAGCCCCACCGTCGGCTGCTCGGCGAGCTCGACGTCGAGCGGCTCGAGCTCGCCGAGGATCGCGACCGCGTCGTCGCGACTCCAGCTCCCGTTCGCGTCCACCCTGATCCGCGCCGACGGACCGAGCGCCTCCCTGACCGCGCCCACCTGACGCAGGTCGTCCCCGGTCCCGAGTTTGAGCTTGAAGCTCGCGAATCCCTGGCTCGCCCACCGCTCCGCCGCGGCCGCGACCTCGTCCGGCCGGCCGGCGGTGAGGGTGGCGTTGCAGCGTACGGGCGCGGCCTCGGTGGCCCCCAGGAGCCGCCATACCGGCATCCCGGCAGCCTTCCCCGCGAGGTCGAGCAGCGCGCCCTCGATCGCGGCGGCGGCGGGCGCGGGGAGCCGGCGACCGGCGGCGGCGTGGACGAAGGCGCCGATCGCGGCGCGCAGCGGCTCCTCTCCCTCGAAGTCGGAGACGTCGGCGCGCGACAGCCTGCGGCTCGCGCGCCGCAGGCGGCGCTCGACCTTGGCCAGGTCGTCGCCGCCGCGCAGCGCCAGCGGCACCGCCTCCCCGAGCCCCTCGAGCCCCGAGTCGCTGCGCAGGCGAACGAGCACCATCTCGCGGCGGTCGAGCCGCCCGCGGGCGGTCACGTACGGCTCCCGGA
>DATAFB010000065.1:0-6351 GCA_036257695.1 Solirubrobacterales bacterium
ACCTCGGCGCCGTCCGGGACGGCGTCGGCGTCGTGGCCGATCCTCGGCTCCAGCCCCGCCGCGCGCACGCGGTGCAGGTACGACGACTCGGCGCGATCGCTGCCGGTGACCTGGGCGCCGAGCCGGTGGCAGACGAGGGCGAGGCCGCTCATGCCCGCGCCCCCGATTCCGACGAAGTGCAGCCTACGCCCCTTCCAGGTGGTCTCGCTCACGGCTGCTCCAAGGATCTCAGCCGCGCGCGGCGAGGACCTCGTCGGCGATCCGGCGGGCGGCGTCGGGGCGCGCGAGCCACTTCGACGCCTCCGCCATCGCCGCCAGCCGCTCGCGGTCGTCGAGCAGGGCCGCCGCCTCGGCACGGACCCGCCGCCCGGTCAGCTCGGCGTCGTCGATCACGATCGCGGCCCCCGCGTTGGCCATCCACGCCGCGTTGGCCTCCTGGTGGCCGCCGGTCGCATGCGGGTACGGCGCCAGGATCGCGGGACGTCCCGCGGCGGCGAGCTCGAACACGGAGCCGCCCGCGCGGGCGAGAACGAGGTCCGACGCGGCGAGCGCGTCACCGAGCGAGGGCTCGTACTCGAGCAGCGTGTAGCGCGGCAGATCGGCGGCCTCCACGCGGCGCCGCGCGTCGGGATAATCGCGCGTGCCCGCGATGTGGAGGACGTGGAAGTCGCCGGCCTCCCCGTCGGCGAACGCGTCGAGCGCCGCGTCATTGATTGACCGCGCGCCGAGGCTGCCGCCGAAGACCAGCAGGCAGCGGTCTCCGTCCGGGATCCCGAACCGGCGTCGGGCCGACGAGCGGTCGGCGTCCAGGACGGCCCCCGGGACCGGCCGCCCGGTGACCAGGTAGCGGTCGCCGTCGAGTCCGGCGATCGGGAACGCGAGGCAGACGCGGCTCGCGGAGCGGGCGAGCAGCCGGTTGGCGAGGCCGAGGTGGCTGTCGGCCTCGGTCAGCACGAGCGGAATTCCCGCCGAGCGCGCGGCCAGCCCCGCCGGCCCGGCGACGTACCCCCCGCCGCCCATTACGACGTCGGCGCCGCGGCGGCGCAGGATCCGCCGCGCGGCGCGCACGGCGGCGGCGGCGCGCCCCGCCGCGGCGAGCGCCTTGAGCGGGTTGCGGCGGTCGAGCCCCCGCACGGCGAGGAAGTCGAGCTCGTAGCCCGCCGCCGGGACGAGAGTCGCCTCGACGTGATCGCGAGTGCCGAGGAACGAGACCGTCGCGCCGCTAGCGCGAAGCGCGTCGGCGACCGCGAGCGCCGGCACGACGTGCCCGGCCGTCCCGCCGGCGGCGATCACGACCGTCGGCGCGTCCTCTTCTACTCGCTGCGCTGCCTCCATCAACCACCCTGAGTCTTCCAGGCGCCAAGTTCGCGAGCGAACTTGGCGGTGGTCGACGGGTCGGGCGTCGCTTGGCGCGGGCGGGTGGCCGCGTAGACGCGGGGCGCGCGCGTGCCGGGGCGCGACCGCCGCGGGCCACGTTGAGCATCAGGCCGACGGCGGCGAGCATCACCAGCAGGTTGCTGTTCCCGTACGAGACGAACGGCAGCGGCACGCCGGTGAGCGGCGCCATCCCCATGACCGCGAACAGGTTGACGACCGCCTGTACGAGCACGAGCGCCGTGAGGCCGGCGGCGAGCAGCTTGCCGTAGCCGTCGCGCGCCCGCTGCGCGGTGCGGAACCCCGCGTACCCGAACAGCGCGAACAAGCCGACGAGCACGGTCATCCCGACCAGCCCCAGCTCCTCCCCGATCACGGCGGCGATCATGTCGGTGTGAGCCTCGGGGAGGTAGAAGGCCTTCTGCACGCTCTCCCCCAGCCCGACGCCGAACACGCCCCCCGAGCCGAGCGCGATCGACGCCTGGATCCCCTGGAACCCGGCGCCGGCCGCGTCGCCCCCCGGGTCGAGGAAGCCGGTGAGGCGGTCCTGGCGGTACGGCTCGATCGCGATCGCCACCATCGCGATCAGCGCCAGCGCGGCGGCCACGAACGCCAGGTGGCGGATCCGGGCGCCGCCGGCGACGAGCAACGCCGCGACCGCGAACGCGGCCACGAGCGCGCTGCCGAGGTCCGGCTCGACGACGATCAGCCCGCACGCGACCGCGACGACGAGCAGGTACGGTGCCATCGAGCGGATGTCGCGGACGAGCCGCGGCCGCACGGCGATCAGGTGCGCGCCGTACAGGATCAGCGCCAGCTTCGCGATCTCCGACGGCTGCACCTGGACCGGGCCGGCGCCGAGCCACCGCCGGGCGCCGTTGGCGTCAAGCCCTATCCCGGGCACCAACACGACGACGAGCAGGATCAGCGAGGCGACGAGCAGCGCGGGGGTCAGCGCACGCGCCGCCGCGAGCCCCCGGACCGACAGGACCCGCATCGCCACCAGGCCAAGCCCGCCGAACACCACGGTGCGCTTCAGGTACTCCGCCCCGTCGCCGCCCTCCCCGAGCACCGACGTCGTCGAGCTGGCGCTGAACACCATCACGGCGCCGAACGCGAGCAGGCACAGGGTCGTGGTCAGCAGCAGCGAGTACTCGACCGGCTGGGAGGCGGCGCGGGAGCGCTTCGCGGCGCCACGGCGGCGGCGCACGGCCCCCGCACGATGGGCGATCGACGCGGCGGTCATCCGAGCCCCTCGACGATCGCTCGGAAGTGCTCTCCGCGGGCCTCGAAGTCGCGGTAGACGTCGAAGCTCGCGCACGCCGGGGCCAGCAGCACGACGTGGCCGGGCTCCGCGGCGGCGGCCGCGTCTCGCACCGCCTGCTCGAGCCCGTCCGCGCGGCGCACCTCGACCCCCGCATCGCGCGCGGGCGCGAGGTCGCGCTCGAGCCGCTCGACGGCGTCCCCGATCAGGTAGCAGGCGACGCATCGCTCGACGACCGGCGCGACCAGCCCCTCGAACGACTCGCCCTTCAGCGACCCGCCGAGGATCGCGTGGACGTCGCCGTCGAACGACCGCAGTGCCGCGGCGGCGGCGGCGACGTTGGTCGCCTTCGAGTCGTCGACGAAGATGACGCCGCCGATCTCGGCCACCTGCTCGAGCCGGTGCGGGACGCCGGGGAAGCTCGCCAGCCCGTCGCGAACGGCGTCGTCGGCGACCCCGGTCGCCAGGGATGCGGCCGCGGCGGCCATCGCGTTGGCGACGTTGTGGCCGCCGATCAGCGGCAGCCGCTCGACCTCGAGCAGCGGCTGCTCGCCCCACAAGATCACCCCCCCGTCCAGCGAGACGGAACAATCAAACCGGTCGCGTCCTCCGCTTCGCGTCCGGGGGCGACCGGGTCCCGCTTGTGCTCCGGCGCAGAACGCCACCCGCCGTGCGCACCCGCCGAGGTCGCGATCGCGGAGCGCCGGCTCATCGCCGTTGTAAACGGCGACGTCGTCGTTGCCCTGGTTGGCGAAGATGCGCAGCTTCGCGCGCAGGTAGTCGTCCAGCGTCGGGTGGCGGTCGAGGTGGTCGGGCGCGAGGTTGAGGAAGACGGCGCACTCGGGCGCGAACGCCTCGGTGTCCTCGAGCTGGAAGCTCGAGCACTCGCAGACCACGGTCGCCTCGGGGTCGACCTCGCCGGCGAGCGACGCGAGCGGCGTGCCGACGTTCCCGGCCACGGCGACGGGCAGCCCTGCGCGGCGGTGGATGTGCCCGATCAACTCGGTCACGGTCGTCTTCCCGTTCGTGCCGGTGACGGCGACGAACCGGTTCGGGACCAGCCGCCACGCGACCTCGAGCTCGCCGAGGACCGGGCGACCGCGGGCGCGGGCGGCGGCGACCACTGGGGCATCGCCGGGAACCCCGGGGCTCTTGACCACACAGCGCGCGCGCTCGACAAGCTCGACGCCTTCCGCATCCAGCTTCACTTCGACGCCCACGCCGGCAAGCCCTTCCGCCTCGTCGGGGTGACCGGAGTCGACTCCCAGCACCTCCTCCCCGCGCCCGGCGAGCGCTCGCGCGACCGCGGCCCCAGAGCGGGCGAGGCCGACGACCAGGTAGGGACCGCCCGGCAGCGCCGGGCGCGCCTGCGGATCTGGGCTCACACGGCTAGTTTCGCGCCCCGACACCGTCCGCCTCCGCGATCATGCCCGCGCGAGCCCGCGCAGGAAGCCGCTCGGCCCTAACCCTGGCCATGCCCGGGCCACCTTCTCTAGCTGAGCGAGCTTTGGTACAGCGTGTAGCCGATTCCCGCGCACACGGCGGCGATGATCCAGAACCGCAGCATGATCTTCGTCTCCGACCACGCCAGCAGCTCGAAGTGGTGGTGGATCGGGGCCATCAGCAGCACGCGACGGCGGAAGAGCTTGAAGAACAGGACCTGGAGCGCAACCGACAGCGCCTCGATCACGAAGATCCCGCCGAGGATGATCAGCAGCAGCTCGGTCTGGGTCATGACGGCGAGCGCGCCGATCGCGCCGCCGAGCCCCAGCGACCCGGTGTCGCCCATGAACACCGACGCCGGGAAGGCGTTGAACCACAGGAATCCGACCGAGGCGCCGACGAGCGTCGCCGACAGCACCGCCAGCCCCTCCTGGCCGTTCGTGATCGTGATCGCGGTGTAGGCGAGCAGCACGATTGCGCACGACCCGGCCGCCAGACCGTCGAGGCCGTCGGTCAGGTTTACCCCGTTGCTCGCGCCGGCGATCACGAGGAAGATCAGCAGCACGTAGAGCACCGGCCCGATGTGCACCTCGGCGTCGAAGATCCGCACCTCGATCCGCGGGTCGAGGCCGACCTCCTGGGTGGCGACCCACCACAACGCCAGCGCCAGCGCGATCTGGATCAGCAGCTTCCACCGCGCGGGCAAGCCGAGCGAGCGGCGCTTGCTGACCTTGATCCAGTCGTCGGCAAAGCCGACCGCGGCGCTGGCCACCGCGACGCCGAACACGGCCAGGCTCTGCGTGTCGCGGTCGGACAGCACGAGATAGGGCACGGCGATCGCGAGGAACACGATTAGGCCGCCCATCGTCGGCGTGCCCGCCTTCGAGTGGTGCTCCTGCGGTCCCTCCTCGCGGATCTGTTGGCCGAACTCGCGCACCCGGATCCACTCGATGAACTTCGGCCCCAGGAAGATGCAGATCAGCATCGCCGCCATCCCCGCGATCAGGACCTCGCCGCGGTCGATCGCGGCGGCGGCGATCTGCGCCGGGGGGAGCGGCGGGGTGGCCATCACGCCGGCTTCCATCACGCCGACTCTCTGGGCGGTCGCGGCGCCCGCATCGCCGCGATCTCGTCGCTGAGGAGCTCCAGGCCGACCGAGCGCGACCCCTTCACCAGGACGGCGTCGTCGGGCTCCAGCAGCGCGTGGACGGTGGGGACGGCGGCGCGGGCGTCGGGCACCCACTCGTCGGGCGCGTAGTGCTGGGCGAGCTCCCCCACGCCGACGATCGGCCCGACCCCCAGCTCCCGCGCGTAGGCGCCGATCTCGCGGTGGTAGCCGGGGCCGTCGGGGCCGAGCTCGGCCATCTCGCCGAGCACCGCGACACGGCGTCCCGGCGTCGTGCGTGCCGCCAGGTGCTCGAGAGCGGCGCGCATCGACATCGGGTTCGCGTTGTAGCAGTCGTTCAGGATCACCACGCCGTCGCGCAGCTCCAGCCGCTCGCCTCGAAGGCGCGAGAAGACTATCTCCGGCGCCCGCGACGCCATCTCGGTCAGGGGCGCGTCGAGCGCCACGCCGATCGCGATCGCGGCCAGCGCGTTGGTGAGGTTGTACGCCTCGGTGAACGGGAAGCGGAACTCCTGCTCGCCGTGCGGCGTCCCGACCAGCTCCGTCGTCGAGTCGTCCTCGACGCGCGAGCGGAGCGCGAACACGTCCCCCCCGGGGCCGAAGGCGATCGTCACCAGCCGCTCGTTCAGGTGGGGCTCGAGCGCCTCAGCGTCCGCGGGCACGACCGCGCGCCCGCGCTCGCGCAACCCCTGCAGGAGCTCCGCTTTCGCCTCCGCGATCGCGTCGAGGGTCCCCAGCAGCTCGAGATGGACGGGTCCGACATTCGTGATTGCGCCCACGTCGGGCTCCGCGACCTCGCACAGCTCCGCGATCTGGCCCAGCCCTCGCATCGCCATCTCGAGCACGATCACCTCGGTCTCCGGCGACTCGGGAGCGGACAGGATCGCGAGTGGCAACCCGATCTCGGTGTTGTAGTTCGCGGGGCTGGCGTGGACGCGGAACGGAAGCAGCGCGCGGCAGATGTCCTTGACCGAGGTCTTGCCGGTCGAGCCGGTGATCCCGACAACGGGACAGCCGATGGCCCGCCTCCACTCGCGGGCGACGCCCTGGAGCGCCCGCAGCGCATCGCGTGCTGACAGGACCCAGCCCTCGTGCTCACCCCGCGCAAGCTCCTCCGCCCGCGACGGGGCGACGATCGCCCCCC
>DATAFB010000049.1:0-17771 GCA_036257695.1 Solirubrobacterales bacterium
CCTCGAGGCCGCGCTCGCGGCTCGCCTCGAGCAGCGACTTGCCCTCCCCGCGGTGGTAGGCCGGGGTCTGCCAGCTCGCGCCCTCGAGCTCGAGCCCCTCGAGCAGCTCGCGGCGCTGTTCGTACGCAAGTCCCATCGTCGAGCGGCCCTCGAGGTACAGCACGTCGAAGACCATGTAGGTGACGGGGACCTGCTTCGCGCGGCGCCGGATCTCGGTGTCCGAGCGCAGGTGCATGCGGCGCTGCAGCAGCTGGAAGCTGGGGCGGCCGTCCTCGTCGATGGCGACGATCTCGCCGTCGAGCACCGCCTCGCTCGACCCGAGCTGGCGCCCGATCGCGCGCAGCTCCGGGTACCCGGGGGTGACGTCGAGCAGGTTGCGGCTCTCCAGGATCACGCGGCCGCCGGAGCAGTACGCGATCGCCCGAGCGCCGTCCCACTTGATCTCGTACCCGTAGGCGCGATCGTCGCGGGGCAGGGTGCCGAGGGTCGCCTTCATCGGCTCGACGTGCTCGGGCATCGGCTCGCGCTCGGGGTCGGCCGGATCCATGCGGTGGATCATCCAGTTGCGGTCCTTGGTCTGGAACAGCGCGTAGCGGCCGTCGACCCGCTCGCCGTGCAGGCGCGCGACCACCTTCGCCGGCTCGAACTTCTCGGCCTCGTACGTCCCCCGGTCCCAGATCCGCACCTCGCCGGCCCCGTACTCGCCCTTCGGGATCTCGCCCTCGAAGTCGATGTAGTCGAGCGGGTGGTCCTCGGTGTGGACCGCGAGCCGGTTCTCACCCGGGTCGGGCGGGAGCCCGCGCGGAAGCGCCCACGACACCAGCACCCCGTCCCGCTCCAGCCGCAGGTCCCAGTGCAGGCGCCGGGCGTGATGCTCGTGAACTACGAAGCGCCCGCCGCCGCCGGCGTCCCTATCGCCGCTTGGCTCGGGCGTGCGATCGAACTTGCGCTTGTCGCGGTACTCGCGAAGTTTGCGCGCGGCCATGCTTCAGATCATGGCGCCCGCAGCGGGAGGCCGGGCTGCGCTCAGGACCCGCCCTCGCCCGAAACCGGCGCGCCGCCGCGACGGCCATGGGCGTGGGCGCGAGCGCGCGTCCGCGGTGTGCCCTCGCCCTCGGTCGGGCTCTCGCTCGAGCGCTTCAGGCCCGCGGCTGCGAGCGCGAACACGCCGACGATCGCCGCGATCACGAGCGCGATGAGAGGGGAGGCGAGGAAGCCGGCGGCCATCACCAGCATCACTATCCCGATCCAAAAGAAAGTCGTCAGGAACCAGTTTCCGTACATGTGATCTCGATTACCCGCCGCCGTGTGGAGCAAACCCGCGAGGACGAGTTTGAACGCGGACTCCCCGTACCCGCGTCACCGATGGCAGCCGCGGAGACACCGTCGCCCAGGAGACGGCAGCTTCCCGGCCCGCTACCACGAGGCTGGGGGCCCCGGCGAGGTCGAGGAGTCGCCGCGCGGCTCGGGCCTGCGGCACGCGATCGGCGAGCTGCTCGTGTGCCCGTTCTGCCTCTCGCAGTGGTTGCGACGGCGCTCGTCGCCGGGTTCGTCGTCGCGCCCCGGACGACGCGCCTCGTCGCCTCGATCTTGACCGCCGTCACGGCGTCGGACTTCCTCCAGATCGCCTACAAGGCGAGCGAGCAGCGGCGGTAGCTACTGCTTCTCGCCGACGCCGGTGCGAAGCTCGCCGACCCGCCCGGGGCCGCCCGCCTCGGGATCGAGCGGCGGCGTCCGTGCGCCCTCCCCGCGGCGCAGTCCCTCGAGCAGCTCCTCGAGCGCCTCGGTCGAGGCCCGCGCGGGGCTCCAGCCGAGCTCGCGTCGCGCGCGGCTGGAGTCCATCACCGGGACGCCGAGCGCGAGGTCGAGCCACCCGGGAGGCGTCGGCTGCACATGCAGCCGCCATGTCACGTCGGTCAGCACCCGCGCTGCGCGCGCGGGGACGGGAACCGTCCTCGCGTCGAGCATGCGCGCGAGCTCGTCGGGGTCGATGACTGGGTCCGCGGCGAGGTTGTACGCGCCGCGCGCATCCGTGACCACGGCGCGGCGGTAGGCGTCGCCGACGTCGAGCGAGTGCACTGCCTGGAACCGCAACTCCGGGATCCGGGGGACGACCGGGATCAGCTGGGGCCGGAGGAGAAACCCGGGCAGGAACGGCCCTGCGAACAGCCTCCTGATCTCGCTCGCAGCCTCGCCCTTGAAGATCAGCGCCGGGCGCATCCGCACGACCCGCAGCTCCGGGACGTCGTCCTCGAGCGCGTCGAGCAGGCCTTCGACGATCGCCTTGTGGCGCGAGTAGAACGAGCTCTCGATGCCGGTGGCCGGCCACGACTCGTCCACCGATCGATCCTTCGGCCCCGGCGCGTACGCGCCGACCGACGACGCGTAGACGAGCGCGCCGACCCCGGCTTCGGCCGCGGCCCCGAAGACGCGCTCGCTGCCGGCGACGTTGATCGCGTGCAGCATCGCCTCGTCGTGGGACGGCTGGATCGCCCACGCTAGATGGACGACCGCGTCGGCGCCGGCGAACGCGTGGGCGAGATCGTCGCGGACGATGTCGCGCTCGAGCCACGTCGTCTTCGCTCCCGCCGCCGGTGGACGCCGGCGGGCAACACCGACGATCTCGGTCACGGCCGGCTCCTCGGCGAGCGCAGCGAGGACGCTTGTCCCGACGTTTCCGGTCGCCCCGGTGACGACAACCTTCATGCGCCGCTACTACCCGCCGTTTGGCAGGGAAAACAGCAGCGCGAGGAAGTCCGCGAGTTTGGTCGCAACCGGGAACGGGCACCTGACGACGGAGGATGGCCGAACGACCGGAACACGACGACCTGGCCGAGGAAAAGCTGGTGGAGTCCGCGAGCCACGACCCGGCGTCGGACCCGACCGAGCTAGGCGGCGGGCCGGAGGAGGACGAGGAGGGACCAGCGTGAGTCCGAGGACGATCGACGAGCAGCTCGACAAGTACCTCGCTGACGCGCACTCGATCGAGGAGCAGGCGCTGACGCAGCTTCGGCGCGCGCCCGATATCGCTGGCGACGAGCGGCTCGCGGCCGCGTTCCAGCGACACCTCGCCGAGACGAACGCGCACGAGGACCGGATTCGCCGCCCGCTCGAGGCCCGGGCCGCCGACGCGTCGGCGATCAAGGACATCGCCGGCAAGGCGGGGGGCCTGGGGATGGTCGCGTTCGCGAAGGCGAACCCCGACACCCCGGGCAGACTCACCGCACACGCGTTCTCGTACGAGCACATGGAGATCGCCGCTTCGGAGAGCAGGGGCGGGCGACCGCGCGCGGCGTCGCCGCGGCGTCAGTCCGCCGGCCGTCCCTAGTTCGGCTCGACCGGCTCCGGCCAGCGCAGTGTGCGCGGCGACTCGCGCATCGTGATCACCCGCGCCGGCACGCCGCCGACGACGGCGTTGGCGGGTACGTCGCGCGTGACGACGGCGTTGGCGCCGATCACCGCGTTGTCGCCGACCCGCACACCGCGCAGGACGCACGCGTTGTAGCCGATCCACACGTTCGACCCGACGTCGACGTCGCGCATGTAGATCCCCTGGCGGCGGATCGGGACCTCGACGTCGGCGACGCCGTGGTCGAAGTCGATGAACATCGCGCGGTCGGCGATCACGCACTGCTCGCCGATCCGCACGTGGCGATAGGCGGAGATCGTGCACTCCTGCCCGAGCACGGTCTTGGCGCCGATCACGACCTCCCCCTCGTGGCAGCGGATCTTCGTCCCGTCGCCGATCCACGCGAAGCGCCCGAACCGGATCACCCCGCGCTCGCCGATCTGGATCTGCAGCCGCCGGCCCAGGAACAGCGGGCCGTTCGTCTCCCATCGCCATCCGGCCGCGGTCAGCAACCGCCGTCGCAGGTAGCGGAGCGCGAGCCGCGCGTACTTGAGCGTCAGCATCCGGTTGCGGGCCAGGAACCGGAGCAGGCCGAGCGCCCCCGAGCGCCGCGGCGCCAGCGCCTCGGGCTCGGTCGCCGCCCGAGGGGCCTCGGGCGCCTCGGGGAGGGTCGCTTGCGGCTCCGCGCTCACGCGCGGATCGTAGTGCCGCTCGGTCGGCGGGGACCGCCCGCGCACGTAGACTCATCTCATGCTGGCGTCGAGCAGAGCGGGCGAAGCCCGCGAGTGCGAGGCGACAGGCTGGTGGGTGTTCTGAATGATGCACGCGCGCAGCCAAGCCGAATCCGCCGCGGGGACGGAGTCGCTGGCCGACCGGCTCGTGGCCGGCGACAAGCGCGCCCTCGCTCGGGCGATCACCCTGATCGAGAACGGCGACCCCGCGGGGTGGGACCTGGTGCGGGAGGTCTTCCCGCGCACGGGCCAGGCACGGGTCGTCGGCCTGACCGGTCCGCCGGGCGTCGGCAAGAGCACGCTGATCGGGGCGCTGACCAAAGAGCTGCGGGCGCGCGACCGCGAGGTCGGCGTGCTGTCGATCGACCCCTCGAGCCCGTTCACCCGCGGCGCCCTGCTCGGCGACCGGATCCGGCTCTCGGAGCACTTCCTCGACGACGGCGTCTTCATCCGCTCGATGGCGAGCCGCGGCGCGCTCGGCGGCCTCGCCGAGGCGGCGCTGCAGGCGGCGCTGGTCATGGACGCCTCGGGCAAGGACGACGTCCTGCTCGAGACCGTCGGCGTCGGGCAGGCGGAGATCGACGTCGTCGACCACGCCGACACGATCGTGCTGGCGCTGATGCCGGGGTCGGGGGACTCGATCCAGGCGCTGAAGGCGGGGGTGATGGAGATCCCCGACGTGATCGTGATCAACAAGGCCGACCACCCGCTGACCGACACGATGGAGCGCGAGGTGCGAACGGTGCTATCGCTCGGGACGCGCGGATCGTGGGACGTCCCCGTCCTGCGCACCGAGGCGGCGCGCGGCGAGGGTGTCGCCGAGCTGCTCGAGAAGATCGACGAGCACCGCGGCCACATCGAGGCCGAGGGGACGCTGCAGGAGCGCCGGGCGCGCAACCTGCGCAACGAGGTCTTGGGGCTCGCCGCCGCGCGGCTGCGGCGGGACCTCGAGGCGCGCGCCGAGGGCGACCCCGAGGTCGCCGAGCTGCTCGAGCGCGTCGTCAGGCGCGAGACCGACCCTGCGTCAGCCGCCCGCGAGCTGCTGGAGAGGGCAGATGGCTGATCCGGCTCCGGAGCGTCCGGCGATCGACGAGATCGAGGGCTGGCTCGGCTGGCGCCTCGACGACATCGGCGGCGGGGGAGTGGGGAAGGTCGAGGGGGCCTACGTGGACGCCGACAGCGGCGATCCCGAGTGGCTGCTCGTGCGGGTCGGGCGCTTCGGGCGCCGGTCGCTCGTGCCGGTGAGGACCGCGGTCGGCGCGGTGGGTCGGGTGTGGGTCCCGTATCCGCGCGAGACGCTGCGCGGAGCACCGCGGGTCGAGCCCGGCGAGCCGCTCGATCTCGAGCGCGAGACGGCGCTCGCCGAACACTTCGCAACCGATCGCGCCGAGCGGCTCGCCGGCCGCCCGCCGGGGTCGGTGATGTCGCGCCCCGTCTAGCAGCCGAGCTCGCGCGCGATCACCATCTGCTGCACCTCGTCGGTGCCCTCGCCGATCGTGAGGATCTTGGCGTCGCGGTAGAAGCGGCACACCGGGTACTCCTCGATGTACCCGTAGCCGCCGTGGATCTGGACCGCCTCCTCGGTGGCGCGGACGGCGAGCCTGCCGGTCTTCAGCTTCGCCTGCGCGGCGACGAGCGTGAACGGCTCGCCGCGGTCCTTGAGTAGGGCCGCCCGGTACGTCAGCAGCCGCGCCGCCTCGATCTCGGCCGAGACGTCGGCGAGCTTGGCCTGGATCGCCTGGAACTTCGAGATCGGCTGCCCGAACGCGCGGCGCTCCTTCGCGTACGCCAGCGCCTCGTCGAGCGCGCCCTGGGCCAGTCCGACCCCCATCGCTGACACCCCGATCCGGCCGCCATCGAGGATGTGGAGGAAGTTGCGGAACCCCTCGCCCCGGCCCCCGAGCAGGTTCGACTCGGGGACGCGGCAGGCGTCGAAGGTCAGCGGCCGGGTGTCGGACGCGTTCCAGCCCATCTTCCGGTACGGCTCGCCCTGCTCGTAGCCCGGGGCGCCGTTGGGGATGATGATGTTCGAGATCTCGCGCTCACCCGTGCGCGCGGTGATCGTCACGCAGCCGGAGATCTCGGTGCCGGCGTTGGTGATGAATTGCTTCGCGCCGTCGATCACCCACTCGCCGTCCTCGACCCGCGCCCGGGTTCGCGTGTTGCCGGCGTCCGACCCGGCCTCGGGCTCGGTGAGCCCGAAGGCGGCGAGTCGGCGGCCCGTGCACAGGTCCGGCAGCCACTCGTCCCTCTGCTCCGCGGTGCCCCACAGGTGGATCGGCATCGTCCCGAGCGAGGTGTGGGCGGCCATCGTGATGCAGACCGAGGAGTCGACCCGCGCCAGCTCCTCGACGGCGAGGACGTAGGAGAGCGTGTCGGCTCCGCCGCCGCCGTACTCCTCCGGGAACGGGATCCCCATCAGCCCCAGCTCGCCCAGCTCGGCGACGAGCTCGTACGGGAACGTCTTGGTGCGGTCGAGCTCTTCGGCCACCGGCGCCACCTCCTCGCGGGCGAAATCCCGCACCGTGCGCTGGAGCAGCCGTTGCTCGTCGCTGAGCTCGAAGTCCACGGCGCCGCAGCTTACGATGCGGCGGTGCCCATCGCCCCGCTATCGGCCGGGGTGCGGAAATGATTAGCCGCGTCGGCTACCCGGGCTCGGCTGCCCGCGCCAGTGCGACCAGGAGGCGCACGCCGTATCCGGTCGCGCCCTTGCCGACGTACTCACGTCCGACGTCCCAGGCCGTGCCGGCGATGTCGAGGTGCACCCACGGGACGTCGTCGACGAACTCCTCCAGGAACGACGCCGCGTAGATCGGCCCCGCCTTGCGCTTGTCCGACGAGTTCACCAGGTCCGTCACCGTGCCCTTGGTGAGGTCCTTGTACTCGGGGTGCAGGGGGAGCCGCCACGCGAGCTCGCCCGTGGCCTCGGCCGTCGCGCGCACGCGCTCGGCCCACGCGTCGTCGTTGGAGACCAGGCCTGCGTACGTGGAGCCGAGAGCGGTGAGGACGGCGCCGGTCAGGGTCGCGAGGTCGACGATCCTGGTCGCGCCCTGCTCCACGCACCAGCTCAGTGCGTCGGCGAGGATCAGGCGACCCTCGGCGTCGGTGTTGATGATCTCGACCGTGCGCCCGTTGTGCTGCGTGATGATGTCCCCCGGCTTGGTCGCGTGGCCGCTGGGCATGTTCTCCGTCGCCGGGACCGCGGCGAGCACGTTGACGCGCAAGCCGAGGTCGGCGATCGCCGCGACCGCCTCGAGCACGGCGGCGCCGCCCGACATGTCCATCTTCATCTCGTGCATCGCCGCCGACGGCTTGATCGAGATCCCGCCCGAGTCGAACGTGACCGCCTTGCCGACGAACGTCAGCAGCTCGCCGCCCTCGCCGCCACCGGCGTAGCGGAGGACGATCAGGCGGGGCTCCTCGTCGGTCCCGCGCGACACGGCGGCAAGCCCGCCCATCCCGAGGCGCTCGATCTCGTCGCGGCGCAGGACTTCGACCGAGACGCGCTCGTCACCGGCGGCGATCTCCTCGGCGCGCTCGGCGAGGTACGACGGTGTGGCCACGTTTCCCGGCAGGTTCTGGAGCTCGCGCGCGCGGTTCGCCGCCTCGCTCGCCGTCGTCGCTACTGCGGCCGGCGTGGCGACGTCGTCGGGGGCGAGCAGCGTCAGCGCCTCGACTTGTGGCGCCGGATCGTCGCTTGACGGCTGCTTGAAGCGGTCGAAGCGGTACGCGGCGAGGATCGTCCCCTCGACTAGCGCTGCGGCGACCGCTGCCGCCTCGCCGGCGTCCGGCGGCAGCCACGCGATCGTGCGCGCCTCGCACCTCGCCGCCTCGCGGGTGGCGACGGCCGCGGCGACGCGGGCGCGCTCGGGGTCGAACTCGTCGCGCCGGCCGAGCCCGACGACCGCGACCCGCGCCGGGCGCGGCGGGTGCAGGACCGCGAGTCGGCGGTACCCGGGCCTGGCGTCGACCGAGCCGGGCGCGTCGCGGAGCGCATCCGGGAGCTCCTCGCCCTCGAACAGTCCCACGCAGACGAGGTCGGCGTCGGCGTCGTGGAGGGGGATGTCTTGGACCGCGACCTGCACGGGGCGGTGTTCTAGCATTGACCGCCCGCCTCCGACCCAGAGAGGACCGATGCCCGCCACAGTCATCCTCGGAACCGCGCGCACGCCGTTCGCCAAGATGGGCGGCGCCTTGTCGTCCCTCGACGCGACTGAGCTGGGGGGGAGGGCGATCGGCGCCGCGCTCGAGCGGGCCGAGGTCGAGCCGGACCAGGTGCAGCAGGTCGTCTACGGCCAGGTGCTGCAGGCTGGGCAGGGGCAGATCCCCTCGCGCCAGGCGCAGATCAAGGCCGACATCCCCCGCGAGGTCCCGTCGGAGACCGTGAACAAGGTCTGCGCCTCGGGCATGCGCACGATCGGGCTCGTCGACCAGGCGGTTCGCGCGGGCGATCTCGAGATCGCGGTGGCGGGCGGCATGGAGTCGATGAGCGGCGCTCCCTACATGCTTCCCAACGCCCGCTTCGGCTTCCGGATGGGCGACGTCAAGGCGATCGACGCGATGACGCACGACGGGCTCACCAACCCGTTCACCGGCAATGAGATGATCGCCGAGGCGAGCGAGGTCGCGGACGAGCTCGAGCTCACCCGCCCCGACATGGACCGATGGGCGGAGCGCTCGCACCGGCTCGCCGCGAAGGCCACCGACGAGGGCCGGATGGCGGAGGAGATCGTCGGGGTGACCGTGAGGCAGAAGAAAGAGGAGAGGGTCGTCGAGGCCGACGAGGCGATCCGCCCCGACACGACCGTCGAGGTGCTGGCGAAGCTGCCTCCGATCGGGGCGCCGGACGGCTCCCACACCGCCGGTAACGCCCCCGGCGTCAACGACGGTGCCGGCGCCGTCGTCGCGGCGTCCGAGGAATGGGCCGAGCGCGAGCGCCGAGCGCCGATCGCGAAGGTGCTCTCGTACGGGACCGTCGCCGACGACTTCCCATACCTCGCGCGCACGCCGGCGAAGGCCGCCAAGCAGGCGCTGGAGAAGATCGGCAAGTCGCCCCAGGACGTCGTCCTGTGGGAGATCAACGAGGCGTTCGCCTCAGTCGCGATCAACTCGGTGCGGATGCTCGACGTCGACGAGGACAAGGTGAACGTGAACGGCGGCGCGATCGCGCTCGGGCATCCGATCGGGGCGTCCGGCGCGCGCATCGTCGGCGCGCTCGTCCACGAGCTGCGCCGCCGCGGCGGCGGGCTCGGGTGCGCGGCGATCTGCAGCGGCGGCGGCCAGGGCGACGCGATCGTCCTCGAAGTCAACGGCTCCTGAAGCCCGCAGCATTCTTCGACTTGGATCGCACCCTGATGGCGGGGTCGAGCGCGATGCAGTTCGGTCGCGCGGCGTACCGGTCAGGGATGGTCACCCGCGCGCAGATCGTGCGCTGGGGACTGGACCACGCTCGCTTCCGGCTGCGCGGGGCGACCGACGAGAGCACCGAGGCGCTGCTCGCCGTGGTCGAGGAGCTGCTCGCGGGCGTCCCCGAGAGGGACATCGCGCGGATGGCGCCCGAGATGCTCGCCGGGATCCTGCCGCGGATCTACCCGCAGATGATCAACGAGGTGCACACGCACCAGGACGCGGGCCGCCCGGCGTTCATCGTCAGCGCCGCCTCGCACCCGCTGGTCGAGCTGCTCGCCCGCGTGCTGGGCTTCGAGGGCGGGATCGGCACCCGCTACGCGGTGACCGACGACGGGAGGCTGACCGGCCGGATCGAGGGGCCGTTCATCTACGGCGAGGGCAAGGTCGAGGCGATGCGCCTGTTCGCCGACGCGCACGACATCGACCTGGCGTCGTCGTGGGCGTACTCGGACTCCGCCTCGGACCTGCCGATGCTGCGCGCCGTAGGGAACCCGGTCGCGGTCAACCCGGACGCCGACCTGCGCGACGTCGCCGAGCGCGAGGGATGGCGGATCATGCGCTTCGAGAAGCTGGGCCGGCGGCTGGCAATCGCCGGCACCACCCTCGCCGCCGCCGCGATCGGCGGCAGCGGGACGCTGCTGGCGGCGCGCCGGCGCGCGCGCAAGCGATGGGGGCGCACGGTGTCAATCCGCCGCCGCTGACTCGGGTAGCCGCTCGCCGCGCGCCTCGATCAGCGCGATCGTGAGCACGACGGCAGCGACTGCGTAGATCGGGGTCAGGACGACGTTGACGATCGAGGTCCCCAGCCAGTCCGAGAGCAGGGAGTGGCCAAACAGCGCGTTCACGACCGCCTGGTCCGTCTCGGTGAGCAGCTCGATCCCGATCGAAATCGGGGCGAGGACCGCGAGCACCGTCCAGAAGCGACCCCGCACGAGCTCGCGACTGCGACGAAAAGCGGCGCGAATCCGGCGATCCTCGATCTCGACCACGGGGGCCGTGAGCGCGAAGTAGGTGAAGAAGACGATCCCGGGGACGATCAGCAGGAGGAGGAAGAACGCAGCGCCGACGCTGTACAGGAGGTCGACCGCGATCAAGCGGAGGTAGGGCAGCTCCCGGGCCACGTCTCGCAGTGAACGGTCGACGCCGGTGCGTTCGCCGACGAGAAGTGCCGCGACCGCCCCGGCGAAGAAGACCTCCCCGAGGAGCGAGGTGGCGATCTGGACGAGCGCGGCAATCGCCACTCCGGTGGCCTCGAGGGCGGGGAGATCCCCGAGGTCGAGCTCGAAGGCCTGCTCGCCGAGCGCCTCGACGAAGCTCAGCGGCACGAACAGGATCGCGGCGCCCGCCAGCAGGGGAGCGGCGTGCGTCCGAAGCGTGGCGAGGATGCGCCGGTACAGGGTCACTGGACCAGGCTCTCCGCTCAAGCCGAGCCAGGCTAGTGATCTAGGCTCCCCCGGCGCGTGGACGCGCTTGAGCTCGCATACGCCGGGATCGCCCGCCAGGCGGAGCTCGTCCGGGAGGCCGAAGTGTCGTCGCGCGAGCTCGTCGACCTCTACCTCGAGCGGGTCTCACGCATCGACCCGGAGCTGAACGCGTTCAGGATCGTGTGGCCCGACCGCGCCGTGGCGGCCGCAGACGAGGCCGATCGCCGTCGTTCCAAGGGCGAGCGGGCCCCGCTGCTCGGGGTGCCGATCGCGATCAAGGACGAGCTCGCGGAGGTCGAGGGAGACGTGACCGCGCTGGGCACCGGGGCGATCGATCGCCCTGCCAACGCCGATTCCGAGATGGTAGCCCGGCTGCGCGCGGCGGGAGCCGTGCTGGTCGGGAAGACCAACCTGCCCGAGCTGGCCATCTGCGGCTTCACCGAGTCGAAGACCTGGGGCGTCAGCCGCAACCCGTGGAATCCCACCAGGACCCCGGGAGGGTCGAGCGGAGGGAGCGCCGCCGCCGTCGCCGCCGGGCTCGTCGGCGCGGCGAGCGGCTCGGACGGTGCGGGCTCGATCAGGATCCCCGCCGCCTGCTGCGGCCTGTTCGGGCTCAAGCCACAGCGCGGACGGATAGCGCTCGCGCCGTTCGGCGAGCACTGGCATGGCCTGTCGGCCAACGGGTGCCTGAGCCGGACGGTACGCGACACGGCGCTGTTCCTCGACGTGACCGCGAGCGCCGCGCCGCCCGAGGGGCCGTTCACCGGCGCCGCCGCCCGGGCGCCGGGACGGCTGCGCATCGCCGTCACGATGCGCCCGCCGCGGCTGCTCGTCGGGCCGGTCCTCGACGACGCCGTCCGCGGGGCGCTCGAGTCGACGGCGGACCTGCTGCGCTCGCTCGGCCACGGCGTCGGCGAGCGTGCGCCGGAGTTCGGCCTGGTCGGGAGCAGGTTCTCGCTGCTGTACCTGCACGGGATCCACGAAGACGTGCAGGCGGTGCCGCACCCCGAGCGGCTGGAGCCGCGGACCCGCGGGTTCGGGCGCATCGGCGGGCTGGTTGCGTCCCGCTCGGTGCGCCGCGCCGTCGAGGCGATCCCGAAGCACGCGGACCGGATCAATCGCGTCTTCGACGATCACGACGTCGTCCTGATGCCGACGATCGGCGTTTCCCCGGTTGAGGTCGGGCGCTGGGAGGGGAGGGGAGCGCTGCGCACCCTGCTCGGGATGAGCAGGCTGTACCCGTACACCGGCGTGTGGAACTACACGGGGCAGCCCGCGGCCGCCGTTCCGGCGGGCTTCACCGCAGACGGGCTGCCGCTGTCGGTGCAGCTCGTGGGCAGGCCGAATGACGAGGCCACGCTGCTGTCGCTGGCGGCGCAGATCGAGGCCGAGCGGCCGTGGGCGAGCCGCACGCCGCCGGTCGGGTAGGGACGGCGGCCGGGTCTAGACTTCGCAACATCATGACGTCGACCAGCCTCTCGCCTCGCAGTCGGGCGCTTCGCGCCCGATGCTCGGCGCCCGGATAATGGCGACGGAACCACGCGCGCGCCGGCGCGCGCACGAGTGGCGGCGGGAGGTCTACCCGGAGGAGTCCGAGCGCGAGGCGCTGTTCGACACGATCTCCGGGCACGAGGTCCGGCCGCTGTACACGGAGGAGGACCGCGCCGAAGCCGATGAGGCCCGCGACCTCGGCTTCCCGGGCTCGTACCCGTACACGCGCGGGATCTACCCGTCGATGTACCGCGGCCGGCTGTGGACAATGCGCCAGTTCGCCGGCTACGGAACCTCGGAGGAGACGAACGAGCGCTTCCGCTACCTGCTCGACCACGGCCAGACGGGCCTGTCGACGGCGTTCGACATGCCGACCCTGATGGGACTGGACTCGAACCAGGGCCGCAGTCTCGGCGAGGTCGGGGTCGAGGGCGTCGCGATCGACTCGGTCGACGACATGGAGACGCTGTTCGCCGACATCCCCCTCGACGAGGTCACTGTGTCGATGACGATCAACGCGCCGGCCGCGATCCTGCTCGCGTTCTACGCCGTCGCCGCGGAGGAGAAGGGGATCCCGCCCGAGCGCCTCGGCGGAACGATCCAGACCGACATCCTCAAGGAGTACGTCGCGCAGAAGGAGTGGTGCTTCCCGATCGAGCCGGCGATGCGCCTCGTCACCGACATGATCGAGTGGTGCTCGCGCAACATGCCGCGCTGGCACCCGATCTCGATCTCGGGCTACCACATCCGCGAGGCGGGCTCGACCGCGCAGCAGGAGCTCGCGTTCACGCTCAAGGACGGGTTCACCTACGTCGAGGAGGCGATCGCCCGCGGTCTCGACGTCGACGAGTTCGCCCCGCGGCTGTCGTTCTTCTTCAACGCGCACATCGACTTCTTCGAGGAGATCGCCAAGTATCGCGCGGCGCGGCGGATCTGGGCGCGCGAGATGAAGGAGACCTACGGCGCGACGGACCCGCGGTCGCTGATGATGCGCTTCCACACCCAGACTGCGGGCGTGTCGCTCACGGCCCAGCAGCCTCTCGTCAACCTCGTCCGGACCACTATCGAGGCGCTGGCGGGGGTGCTCGGCGGGACCCAGTCGCTGCACACCAACTCCTACGACGAGGCGCTCGCGCTCCCAACCGAGGACGCGGTGCGGCTCGCGCTGCGCACGCAGCAGGTGATCGCGCACGAGTCGGGCGTACCCAACACGGTCGACCCGCTCGGCGGGTCGTACTTCGTCGAGACGCTAACCGACGAGATGGAGCGCGCCGCGTACGAGTACTTCGCCCGCATCGACGAGCTCGGGGGGATGGTCGAGGCAATCAAGCAGAGCTTTCCCCAGCGAGAGATCGCCGACGCGTCGTTCCGCTACCAGGAGGAGGTCCGCGACGGCCGGCGGATCGTCGTCGGCGTCAACGAGTACCGCGTCGGCGACGAGGAGGAGACGCCGATCCTGCGCATCGACCCGGCGCTGGAGCGAAAGCAGGTAGGGCGCCTGGAGGCGACTCGGTCGCGGCGCGACGCGGACGCAGTCGAGCGCGCGCTCGCGGAGCTGAAGCGCGCCGCGCGGGGCGAGGCCAACCTGATGCCGTTCTTCTGTGAGGCAGCCCGCGCCCGCGCCTCGGAGGGCGAGATGATCACCGCCCTGCAGGAGGTCTTCGGGACCTACACCGAGACGCCGATCTTCTAGTCATGGCGCGAATCGAGGCACCCTCGCGCCGTGGACCACTCGCCCGGCTCACGGCGTGGTACTCGCGGAGGCAGTACGGAACCGACCTCGCGCCGGCGACCGTGGCGTGGTCGCACACCCCCGGGCTGCTGGCCGGGTACGGCGCGCTCGAGATTGCGTCCGAGCGCTCGCGCCGCCTCGACCGCAAGCTCAAGCTGCTCGCCGAGCTGAAGGCCTCGACGGTCGCGGGCTGCGAGTGGTGCATCGACTTCGGCTCGATGCTGAGCCGGGGCGCGCTCGGGATCGCGTCGCAGGAGTTCTCGGCGGGGTCGTTCTGCGCCGTGCCCGAACGGGGCGCGACGACCGTCGGTTCAGGTCGTTAGGCGTAGCCGCTCAGGCGGCCTTGTGGTGCGTCTCGACGATCACCACGAGCTCGCCCCGCTGGGACGGCTCGGAGCCGGCGAGGAACATCCGGCCGACGCGCCGGCGGCGCGCCTCGGCGCGCGCGATCGTCACAGCCGAGTCACGCCCGAGCCCGGCGGCTATGACCCGTGACTGACTGGTCTGGTCGAGGTAGAGGACGTCGTACACGATTCCCTCCTGTCCCGATGGTCCGAGGCGCAAGCATTGCGCGTGCGCCGGACCGAGTAGTGACTGCCGTGTAATTCGACCCCGGGAGCCGATTTCATGCCCCGGATCACGGCTCGACCCGTCGGTCAGGCGACGAGCAGGCTGACGATCACGGCGAGCGGGGTTCCCCACAGCGACAGGTGTGCGAACAGGCGCTCTCCGGGCCCCCGGTAGCGCACGCTCTGGAACAGCACCAGTCCGACGATGTGGGCGAGATTGATCAGCGCGACCCCGCCCGCGATCAGGATCCGGGCCGCGCACCCGGTGTCGTCGAAGCCTTCGTGGCCGCTGCCACCGCACGATGTCGCGAGCACGATCAGGATCCCGGTCCCGACGAGCGCGACCGCGATCCCGGCGAGGTCGCGGGCCGACAGCGGCGGGAGGTTGCGCGACCGCGCGGAGACCTCGCGGTCGGGCGGCGCCTCGACGCCCCTCCCGGCGCGCTCGACGTCGGCGATGTGGTCGGGGCGTGGTCCGGCATCCTCGACGACAACATGGGTGATCGGCGGCTCGAACCTGCGTCGCGCGCGCTCGAACGCATCGTCCTCGAGCCACCGGCCGCCGTCCTTGTCGTGGGTGAGGATCAGGATCTCGTCGGCGGGGAAGATCTGCAGCGCGTCCTCGATCGCCAACAGCGGATCGGAGTCGCCGATCGCGCCCGTTGCCTCGATGCCCGCGCACCGGATCTCCGCGAGCGACTCCTCGAGCCGCCCGCCGGCGGCCTCGATCGCCTCGTCCACGTCGCCCATCGCGTGCTTCAGCGATGAGTCGGTGAGCGCCGGCGAGACGACGTGGACGGTTGCATCGCGGTCCGCCACCCGTTCGGCGATCTGGTCGCGAAGCTCGGACCCCGCGAGCGTGTGCGCGGCGACGACCAGCAACCTGAACTGTCCGTCGTTCGCGCGCTCACGCCGATCCCCGGTTTGCGCCACGCCGGCCATGCGAAAGACCGGGTACCCCGCCCGCGAAGCGGCAAACGGAGGGAACGTTGCGGGCCGCGGGCGGGCGACCGACTACATTTCGCGGCATGGAAGCGACGGCCGAGAATCCCGCCGGCGCGGGAGCGAGCGACCGCAAGATTCGCGTCGTCGTCGCAAAGCCTGGCCTCGACGGGCACGACCGCGGGGCGAAGATCATCGCCCGTGCGCTGCGCGACGCGGGCATGGAGGTGATCTACACCGGGCTGCACCAGACGCCGGAGCAGATCGCGGCGACGGTGATCCAGGAGGACGCCGACGCGATCGGGCTCTCGATCCTGTCGGGGGCCCACATGACGCTCGTCCCGCGCGTCGTCGAGCTGCTGCGGGAACAGGGGGCGGAGGACGTCGTGCTGACAGTCGGCGGCACGATCCCCAACGACGACATCCCCGAGCTGAAGAAGCTCGGTGTCGCCGAGATCTTCACCCCGGGCGCCTCGACCGACGAGATCGTCGAGTTCATCCGCGGCGCGGTCGGTGCGGCGTAGGTGGCCGCCGATTCGGGTATAACTCGACGCGATTGACTGGTCAGTCAACCAGGCGGCAACGATAGAATCACGCGCCGTCGCGAACCCCAACCCATGACGCCAGGAGTCCCGAGTTGAAGATCTGCTGCCTTTGCAAGGAGGTCCCGGACGCCTCGGTCCAGAAGGTCATCGACCCGAACGCGAAGCGCCTCGACCGAGGCGGCGAGAAGAACCTCAACCCCTTCGACACGCACGCGCTCGAAGCCGCGATGCAGATCAAGGAGGGGGAACAGGACGTCGAGGAGATCGTCGCCGTGACGATGGGCCCCGAGAGCGCCGTCCGGGCGCTCCACAAGGCGGTCGCGCTCGGCGCCGACCGCTCCGTCCACCTGACCGACGACGCGCTCGCCGGCTCCGATGTGTGCACCACCGGCTACGCGCTCGCCAAGGTGCTGGAGAGCGAGAGCCCCGACCTGGTGCTGCTCGGCCAGCAGTCGGACGACGGCGAGTGCTACACGATCGGCGCCGTCGTCGCCGACCACCTGAAGATGCCGTCGCTGACCCAGGTGATCAAGATGGACATGACCGACGGCAAGCTGCGCTGCGAGCGCCAGGCCGAGTACGGCTACGACACGGTCGACGTCGAGCTGCCCGCCGTGATCAGCGTCGGCGACGCGATCAACGAGCCCCGCTATCCGTCGCTGAAGGCGATCATGGGCGCGAAGAAGAAGCCGCTCGACACGAAGTCGGTCGCCGACGCCGGGATCGAGGCCGATCGCGTCGGCGAGGCCGGCTCGCAGACCGCCGTGCTCGAGATCAACCCACCGCCGCAGAAGGAGGCCGGGGAGATCATCGAGGACGAGGACACGAACGAGACCGTCGAGAAGGTCGTGGCCTGGCTCGAGGAAAGGAAGTTGATCTGATGGCGGGCATCCTGGTCTACGCCCTTCACGACGACGAGGGCAACTTCAACAAGAACTCGCTCGGCGCGATCTCCGAGGCCGCGAAGCTCGCCGGAGAGCTCGGCACCGAGGCGGCAGCGGTGGTCGTCGGCGACGTCGACGACGAGGCCTGCCAGGGCCTCGGCGCGTACGGCGCGTCGAAGGTGTGGCGCGCGAAGAGCGCGCCCGAGGGCCTCGCGCAGCCGATCGTCGACGTGATGGCGAAGCTGATCGCGGACGAGGGCTACTCGTACGCGCTGTTCGGCGGCGGCCTGCTCGGGTTCGAGATCGGCGCCGGGCTCACCGCCCGGTTGGGCGCCGGCGTGACGATGGAGGTGACCGAGGTCAAGGTCTCCGACGGCAAGCTGGTCGCCGTGCGGCCGGTGCTACAGGACTCTGCGATCGTCGACGTCGGATACGTCGGCGAGCCGGGGATCATCATCGGCCGGCTCAACGCCTTTGACGCGACCGAGCGCGACGGTGGCTCGGCCGAGGTCGCCGACGTCGACGTCGAGCTGTCCGAGTGGTCGGCGAAGGCAAAGATGGTCACGCGCGGCGAGTCGCGCGGCGAGGACGTCAACATCGAGGACGCCGAGCTGCTCGTCGGCGGAGGCCGCGGTCTCGGCGAGGCCGAGAACTTCAAGCTCGCGGAGGAGCTGGCCGAGGCCCTCGGCGGCGCG
>DATAFB010000067.1:0-5153 GCA_036257695.1 Solirubrobacterales bacterium
GCCTCGGCGCCCGACAGGCAGTCGCCCGTGAACAGCAGCCGCTTCGCCTTCTCGGGACCGACCCGGTGCGCCCACACGGCGGTCGTCGGCACCCCCCACACCCGCGCCGGCGGGTAACCGATCTTGGCGTCGTCGGCGATCACGAGCAGGTCCGAGCACAGCGCCATGTCGGTCCCGCCGGCGACGCAGTAGCCGTGCACCTTGCACAGCACCGGCTTGTCGGAGGCGAACAGGCTCATGAACCCGCGCACGTTGCGGCTCATCATCTGGAAGTCGACGACGGGGTCCCAGACCGCCTCCGGATCGTGGTTGGCAGCCTGGACCGCGGGATCCAAAACACTGCCGGCCTCCTGCTCGGCTGTCGCCTCCGCAGCGGCCGGGTCCCCGCAGGGACGACCCAGTGCTTCAGCCGAGGCGACCAGGTCGTAGCCGCCGCAGAAGCCGGAGCCGTTGCCCGCCAGCGCGATCGCGTGCACCTCCGGGTCGAGGTTCGCCCGCTCGACGCACGCGGCGAGCTCGCGCGGCATCTCGAGCGTGATCCCGTTGCCGCGCTCGGGGCGGTCGAGGGTGATCCGCGCGACGCGCCCGTCGCGCTCGTAGGTCATCGTCGTCGGATCGTCCACGTCAGCCGGTCTCGCGCACCTCGGGCTCCGCGTTCGCAGGCAGGCGGTTGAGCCTGCGCGCCGCCTCGAACACGTCGCCCTCGTTATAGAAGTCGACCGCGATCAGATTCGGGATCAGGTCGCGGCGATGCCTGCACTCCCGGGCCCGGCGCAGGAGGAACTCGGGGTCGTTCACCTGCGCCCCGAGGCTGGGCGAGCGCGGCAGCTTCTCGACCCAGTGGTTGAACTGGAACAGCGGCCCGCCGACCCCGCCGCGGTTCGGCTTGCAGCTCGCGGCGGCGGCGAGCTCGTCCGCGGAGTGGAAGGTGTACGGGGTCTCCTGCATGAGCTCGAAGCCGTCGTGATACCACGGGATCGAACCGCCGCCGTTGTCCTTCTCCGCCATCACCAGCACCCGGCGGTCCGACTCGATCAGCTCGCGCAGGGCGGGGAACGGCGTGTCGCGCTCGTGGATGTACGCGTAGCGCACGAGGCCGCTGTCCTTGAACGCCGCATCGACGTCCTCCGGGTCGATGTAGTCCTCGATCACGATGACCAGGAACTCGTCGGGGTGGGTGTCGAGGAACTTGCGCACGTTGCTCAGCGTCTCGGTGAGGTCAATCGCGCCCAGCTCGCACACGATGTGGCACAGGTACGTCCCGCGCTCGCCCTCCTTCTCGCCGTCCGCGACCCGCTGCTGGATTGCTGAACCCGCTTCACCGCGCTCTTGCCGAACTGCTCCTTGATCGTCTCGTTGACCTTCGTGCGCTCGCCCTCGCGCTGTAGGTCGGTGTACACCGGGCCGCTGGACGGCTTGATCCCGTAGTAGGCGTCGATCAGAAGCACCCTTGTGCGATCGCTACCTCCCGCGCCCTGCTTCATCACCGGGAATTCAACCAATACGCTCAGGCGGTTGACCGCGCCGCTGCTCACCGTCGACGCGCCCTCGATGCTGTTCCGCGCTTTCCACGCGCTGCCGAAGACGATCACGGGAGCCGACGGCGCTCCGGTCAACGCTCTGCTCGGGACCGCCAACCTGGTCCTGCGCGAGGTCGAGCTGCACTCGCCGCGCGCTGTCGTGCTGTGCTTCGGCCCCGACGCCGCCGACTACCGGGTCGAGCTGTTCGCCGGCTACCACGCCGACCGGCCCGAGGTGCCGGACGAGCTCGCGCCCCAGTTCGCCGACGCCGGCGCGTTCTTCTCTGCCTTCGGGTGGGAGGTCGCGGTCAGCGAGACGCTCGAGGCCGACGACCTGCTCGGGAGCTTCGCCCGGGTCGAGGAGGCGGCCGGCGGCCGCGCGCTGATCCTGACCGGCGACCGCGACATGTTCCAGTGCGCCACAGACCGCGTCCACGTCCTGTACGTGCGCACCGGGTCGCGCGGCGCGGAGGAGGTCGGGCCGGCCGAGGTCGAGCAGCGCTACGGCATCCCGCCGGCGCTGGTCCCCGACTTCATCGCCCTGCGCGGCGACCCCTCGGACGGGATCCCCGGCGCAAAGGGGGTGGGCGAGAAGACCGCGGCCGACCTGCTGCGCCAGCACGGCTCGCTCGAGGACGTGCTCGAAGCCGCGATCGGGATCACGAAGCCGAAGCTCCGCACCACCCTGATCGACTCCCGCGACGAGCTGCTTGCCTACCGAGAGATCGCGACCCTGCGCGACGCCGGGGTCGAGCGGCCGCCGGACCGCGGGCTCGACAACTCCGGCGCCGCGCGCGCGGCCCGCGAGCGCGGCATGAACCGGCTCGCGGAGCGGCTCGAGGGAAACTAGTGCGCACGACTACTTCAGCTGCGCGAACGAGCACTCCTTGGGGTCCTTGTCGTCTCGCCAGCGCTCGATCTTCGCCCCGTGGCGGATACGCCCGGCGCTGACGTGGTCGAAGCTGACCTCGACGACGAGCTCGGGCCTCAGCGTCACCCACTCGAGCTCCCGGCCGGACGCCCACCGGCTGGCGTCGGCCGAGCCGCGCTCCCCCGTCTCGTACGGCTCGAGCTGCTTGCGGAGCTCACGCTTCTCCTTCGCCTTGAACCCCGACGTGTGGCCGACGACTCGCAGCTCGCCGTCGTCGTACAGGCCGAGGATCAGCGAGCCGACGGTCCCCTTCTCCTTGCCCGGGCGCCACCCGACGACGACGCAGTCGAGCGTCCGCATGCGCTTGACCTTGACCATCCCCTTGCGCTCCCCCGGCCGGTAGACGGCCTCGAGCTGCTTCGCGATCACGCCCTCGCCGCCCTGAAGCCACGGCTGGGCCTCGTCCGCGGACTCGGTCAGCGGGGTCAGCTCGACCGATCCCTTGCCCACCCCGATCAGTTTTTCCAGGGCGGCGCGGCGCTGCCCGAACGGCTTCGACAGCAGCTTGGCGCGGTCGCGCGCGAGCAGGTCGAAGGCGCGGAACAGGGCCGGGGTCTGCTCGGCGAGCATTCGCACCCGCGACTCGGCGGGATGGAGGCGGTTCTGGAGCGCGTCGAACTGCTCACGGCCGTCGGCGTCGAGGATCACCAGCTCGCCGTCGAGCACGTAGCGCCCCTTCGGCAGCTCGAGCTCGGGGAAGTAGCGCCGCAGCGGGCGGCCGTTGCGCGACTGGAGGAAGACGTCATCGCCGTCGACGAACGCGATCGCCCGGAAGCCGTCGTACTTGGGCTCGTACGCCCACTCCTCGCCCTCGGGAAGCTGCTTGCGAGACAGCGCGAGCTGCGGCTTCAGTGGGGGTTTGAGCGGCAGGGCGATCGAGCGATCCTACGCCTCCGCCGGCCTGTGGATCGTCGCCTCGGCGCCGTAGCGCCGCTTCGAGCGCTCTCGCTTGTCGTCGCCGTAGCGCCGCCGGGCCCACCACGAGTCTGGCTTCGCTAGCCGCGACGCGCCGATCAGCGCCACTGGCCAGGCGTAGAACCCGAACACGCCCCACAGCAGCTTCCCCTTCAGGAAGCAGATCACGACGAGGATCCATCCCGGGATCTGCAAGGCGACGTACTCGAGCTCGCCGATGAACCCGCTCTCGGTCCCGATTACGATCGGGAACGCGCCCAGCAGCATGAAGCCGGTGACGATCCCGAACACGATCACGGCGTCGACCGACTGGCGGCCCTGCTCGGACCAGTAGACGTCGTCGAGGTGCAGCCACAAGGCGAACTCGTCGAGCGTGAGGGCGGCGCCGATCCCGAACAGGATCGCGGTCACCTCGAGCGGCGGCTGGAGGACGATGCCGACGACTCCCGCCACCAGGATCAGGATGATCCCCCAGACGAGATGATGGATGTGCGTGTCGCCGGCCTCGACGTCGCCGAGCCACGAGAACCGCTGCGCGCGGATCGAGTGGGTGATGAACCTGGTGATGCCGAACGTGACCCCGAACGCGATCAGCATGAACAGCAGCGGCTGGTTCCCCGAGTCGACGATCTCGTCCTCGTACGCCGAGCCGACGCCGGCGATCGGGATCAGGTGATGGGGATCGAGCTCCATCTCGGCGGGGGTCGGCTGCAGGTCGGCCCCGGGCGAAGCCTATGACGCGGGGCCGCGACGGCGCCGAGCCGCCGCGCGAGTGCGACGTCGTCGTCGTCGGCGCCGGGATCGTGGGGCTCGCCACAGCGAGGGAGCTGGCGCTGCGCCACCAGGGGGCGAGCGTCGCCGTGCTCGAGCGCGAGCCGCGGATCGCCGCTCACCAGACGGGACACTCCAGCGGCGTCGTCCACGCCGGGATCTACTACCGGCCGGGGTCGCTGAAGGCCGAGCTGTGCGTGCGCGGCGCCGCCGAGCTGTACGAGTACTGCGGCCGGCACGGGATCCGGTTCGAGCGCGCCGGCAAGGTCATCGTCGCGACGCGCGAGTCCGAGCTCGCCGGGCTCGACGAGCTCGAGCGCCGTGGGCGCGCAAACGGAGTCCCGGGCCTGCGGCGGATCGACGCGGGCGACCTGCGCGAGATCGAGCCCCACGCGGCGGGGATCGCGGCGCTTCACTCGCCCGCGACCGGGGTCGTCGACTTTCGCGATGTCGCCGCCGCGCTCGCCGCCGACCTCACAGCGGCGGGCGGGCTCGTCGCCACCGCCTGCGGCGTGCGCTCGATCTCGACCGCCGGCGACCGGGTCACGGTGGAGCACGCACGCGGCCGGACCAGCGCCCGGGCCGCGGTGACGTGCGCGGGCGCATGGTCGGACCGCCTGGCGGTCGCCGCGGGCGCCGCCTCGGACCCGCGGATCGTCCCCTTCCGGGGCGCGTATCTGCGCCTGCGCCCCGAGCGGAGCGGGCTGGTGCGAGCGAGCATCTACCCGGTGCCCAACCCGGAGCTGCCATTCCTCGGCATGCACCTGACCCGCGATCTCGCCGGTGAGGTCCACCTCGGGCCGTCGGCGCTGATCGTCGGCGCCCGGGACGCCTACCGCCTCGGGCGCGTCCGCCCGCGCGACCTCGCGCAGACGCTGGGGTGGCCGGGGACGTGGCGGCTGGTACGCCGCCACTGGCGCAGTGGGCTGGCCGAGCTCGGCCGCGGGATCAGCCGCCGCTCGTTCGTCGCCGAGCTGCGCCGGTACGTGCCCGAGCTGACCGCGGCCGACGTCGTC
>DATAFB010000052.1:0-3869 GCA_036257695.1 Solirubrobacterales bacterium
GGCTGCGGCCGCGGGTCGGCGGTGAAGCTGCGCAGCTCGCCGACGCAGAAGTCGCCGTACAGGTAGCGGCCGTACAGCGATCGCAGGCGCGGGTCGCGGACGACGTAGCCGCCGGTGACCGCGCACGCGTCGTCGAGCGGATACGTGAGCACCGGAGGGATCGCGTCCGGCGCCTCCTGGTCCTCGTTGAACGGCTTGTCGCCCTCGAACGCGGACCAGCCGAAGTTCGCCCCCCGGCCCTCGCCCCGCCCGACTATGTCGATCTCCTCGAGCGAGTCCTGCCCCACGTCGCCGATCGACAGCGCCTCCGTGTCGCGGTCGAACGAGAACCGCCATGGGTTGCGGAGCCCGTACGAGTAGATCTCGCCGCGAGCGTCGTCGTCGTCCGCGAACGGGTTCGAGCTCGGAACGCGGTAGGGGTCTTGCCCCGCCGGCGTCGGGTCGATCCGCAGGATCTTGCCCAGCAGCGTCGAGAGGTCCTGGCCGTTGCGCATCGGGTCGCCGGCGGACCCCCCGTCGCCGGTGCCGACGTACAACAGGTCGTCGAGGCCGAACAGCAGCAGGCCGCCGTTGTGGTTTTCGAACGGGTGCTCGATCCGCAGCAGCTCGCGCCGGGTCGAGGGATCGGCGCGACGGGGATCGCTCTCGTCGCGGCGGAACTCCTGGATCCTCGTGTCGCCCGCGGTGTCCGTGAAGTCGACGTAGAACCGGCCCGAGCGCTCGTAGTCCGGCGCGAAGGCGATCGACAGCAGGCCCTGCTCGCTGCGCGTCGACACCTCGCCGGAGAGGTCGAGGAACGGCTGCGGCCGGGGGGAGCCGTCGTCGAGCACGACCACCCGGCCCTGCTTCTCGACGACGTACAGGTCGGCGTCCTCTCCGGGCGGCTGGGCGACGTACAGCGGCTGCTCGAAGCTGCCGACCCGACTCAGCCGCACCCCTCCGCGCCCGTCGCCGACGGGCGGCGCCCCATCGCGGGAGGCGGGCGCGGTCGAGGTCGTGGTCGCCTCGGTGGTGGTCTCCCCCTCGTCGTCGCCGCAGCCGCCGAACGCGGGAGCGGCGACGATCGTGGCGACCGCCAGTCCCGCCATGACCGCCCGCCTACTGCTCGATCTCGACCTTCCCTGCGTCGTTGACCCTCGCCTTCGGAGGCTTGGTGGAGATCGTGACGACGAACTTGCCGCGCGGCTCGCTGCCGCCCGCCGTCACCGCCGTCGCGTTGCCCTGCAGCCCCGCGGCGATCTCGTAGTTGACCGTGTAGGTGCCGCCGCGGACCGGGGTGACGCGCCACACCATCTCGCGCTCGTCGCCGGGGTCGAGCGGCCCGAACGCGAACGTGTTCGTCTGCGCGACGACGCCGGGCGAGCTGCCGGGAGGGCGGGACGCGCCAACGAGCCGCGGGTACGTGTCCTCGAGCACCCACACCGGCCGGTTCGGGTTCGCCAGCCCCGGCTGGTCGAGGCGGATGTTGAACGACCCCGACGCTCCGTCGTCGACGAAGATCGTCACGGCGAGGTCGGGGATCGCCTCGTCGCCGCTGTTGCGGACCCCGAGCCGCAGGTCGGTCGTCTCGGCGAGGCGCTGGCGGTTGGGGAACTTCGCCGTCATGACGTCGACGGGAAACTCGCCCTCGGGTTCGTCGGCGTCCTGGCGCTCCCCACCACCGCCGCATGCGGCGAGGGTGAGGACTCCGAGCCCCGTCGCGATCCTCGCTCCGACCCTCCTCCAACGCCGCCTTCGGGTGGTTGTGCCTTTCGCCCCCAAGGCGCGGGGAACATACCAAGCTACGCACCACCGTCCCTGCAGGCACCGCGCGCGGTTGTCGCTGGCGCCCGCCGGGGCGATGAAATACCCTTCATCCCGCCCGGGTCTCCCGGGCGGAGGAGACATGGTCAGAGGTTTCGCCGACAGGGCATTCCTGCCCGCCAAGTCCCTGTTCGAGCAGGTCGGGAACATGATGGTCCTGACCGGCAAGACGCTGGTGGCCACGGTGCGGCCGCCGTACCCGTACGGCGGCGAGTTCATCGGCCAGTTCCTGTTCGCGCTCCAGCTGACGTGGTTCCCGATGCTGATCTCGACCGTCGCGTTCGGGTTCGGCGCCCCCGGGCTCCAGGCGGCGAACTTCCTGTCGCTGTTCGGCGCCCTGGACCGGCTCGGCGGCTTCTTCGTCCTCGCGTCGATCCGCGAGTTTGCCCCGTTCGTGACCGCCGTGGTCGTCGCGGGGGTCGCCGGGACCGCGATCACCGCCGACCTCGGCGCGCGCAAGATCCGCGAGGAGCTCGACGCGCTCCAGGTGCTCGGCGTCGACCCGATCAAGAACCTCGTCGTGCCCCGGTTCCTGGCCCTGATGCTGATCACCGGGCTGCTCGACATCTACGCGCTGATGTTCGGGATCTTCGGCGGGATCTGCGCCGAGCTGCTCTACGGCCAGCCGCTGGCCGGGTTCTTCGCCACCCTGCTGACCAACGCGTCGACGACCGACTTATGGGGCTCGGTGCTCAAGACGACGCTGTTCGGGGCGATCATCGCGATCGTGTCGTCCTACAAGGGGATGAATGCGTCCGGAGGCGCCGAGGGAGTGGGGAGGGCCGTCAACGAGGCGGTCGTGATCAGCTTCATGGGCGTGTTCGCGTTCAACTACGTGTTCACGCAAACGCTGCTCGCGACCCATCCCGAGCTGCAGGTGATCCGCTGATGAACAACTCCGCCGAAATGCTCCGCTTCGCGTCCGCTTTCGGCGGGTCCCGGGTGCCCTGATGCCTGGTTGGCTCGCGCTACCGCGGGACTGGCTCGCGTCGCTGGGCGACATCGCCCGCTTCTCGGCCCGGGTCATGGGGCTCGTCTACTCGGGTCGGGTGCTGCAGTTCTTCGGCGAGGCGCTGCGCCAGGCCGGGATCCTGATCCTCGGCTCGACGATGGTGATCTGGGGGCTGGTGTTCGTGCTCGGCCTGTCGTGCGGGATCGAGGGCGCCTACCTGCTGCGCGCCCAGGGCGCGCCCTCGTATGCGGGGGTGTTCTCGGCGTGGTGCGACCTGCGGGAGATCGCGCCGTACGCGTTCGGCTACATGCTGTCGGCGAAGGTCGGGACCGGGATCGTCGCCGAGCTCGGCGCGATGCGGATCTCGGACGAGATCGACGCGCTCGAGGTGATGGGCGTGCCTCCGGTCACGTTCCTCGCCGCCACGCGCCTGCTCGCGGCGTGGATCGTGTTCCCGTTCATGTATTTGGCCGCGATCGGCGTCATGTACCTGGCCAGCTACATCGCGGTCGTGGAGCAGATCGGCGACACCTCCGCGGGCGGCTACTTCCTGGTCTTCTGGATGTTCCAGAACCCACCCGACCTCTTATTCAGCCTCGTGAAGGGGATGGTGATGGCGACCGCGATCGTGCTGGTCGGGTGCTACTACGGCTACACGGCGTCGGGCGGCCCGGTCGGGGTCGGAACGGCGACCGCGAAGTCGATGGTCCTCAACATCGTCCTCGTTCACATCATCGGGATGATGGGAACCCTCGTCTTTTGGGGAGCGAACCCGAGAGCGCCTATCGGCGGCTAGATTAGGAGACAGAACCTTGCCCGAACCCGAGGAGAGAACAGAGACGACGCAGGAGGGGATGGCGGCCGACGAGGGCGCCGACGGCCCCGTCGAGGCTGCGCCGGGCCCAGCGCGGACGGACAGCGAAGTGCTCGGAAGGGCCGGACGCGACTACGTCATCCCGGGCGTCGATCCCGCGGACCCCAATCCGTACAAGTGGCACACCGGCGAGAAGCGCGACCACGGCGGCCACGACGCGATCGAGATCATCGACCTCGTCAAGCAGTTCGGCCGCATGCGGATCCTCAACGAGTGCAACCTGGGCCTGCCTGACAACCA
>DATAFB010000063.1:0-37149 GCA_036257695.1 Solirubrobacterales bacterium
ACGCGTACGCCGTGATTTCGGGGCTGCGGTTCGACACCAGCGGCACGGTCGGAGGCAGCGGGCCGAGCTGGAGCGCCGAGATGCGGTCGTCGGCGGGCTTCGTCGCCCGCCACCCGGACGGGTACTAGGCTCGTCGCCCCAGGGCGGCGCTAGCCGCCGAGCGCGACTGCGGCAACCTGGCGCTGGCCGTACGAGCCCGTCTCCAACGGGCCGGCGGCACTGAGGTGGTCGCCGATCCCGGGCAGCGGCTGCGGACGCAGGTCGGGCCCCACGTCGACGACCGTGATCCCGGTGCCCGTGACGCCGGCGGTGTCGGCGAGCACGAAGTGGGCGTCGCCGTCGCCGTCGGGGTCGACGCGCTCGACGTAGACGATCGTGCCCGACACCTCCAGACACCCGGCCAGCCCGGCGGGACACTGGGCGGCGGGCGGGCCGCCGCCCGGCGAGGGCAACGCGTCCTTCGCGCGCCCCGCCGCCCGCTGGAGGCGGTCGGGCACGACTCCCTGGTCGCCGTCGTCGATCAGCGCATAGGCGCCCGCCGCCGCGGCGCCGAGGACGAGCACGGCCGCGAGTGCGGTCAAAAGCCTGCGGGCCACGGCGGGCCAGCGTAGCGGGGTGCGTCCGTGCGGCTACACGCGCGGGGAGAAGATGACGAGCGGGATCTCCCGCTCGGTGTTGCGCTGATAGTCCGCGTAGCCCCCGTACGCCTCGACGACCTTCGGCCACAGCCGCGCGCGCTCGTCCGGCGTCGCGACGCGGGCATGGACATCGAAGCGCCGCGAGCCGACCTGGATCGTGGTGTCGGGATGGGCGCGGAGGTTGTGGTACCAGCCGGGGTTGCGCGGGCTGCCGCCCTTCGAGGCGACGACGACGAAGTCGTCGCCGTCGGCGAGGTAGCCGAGAGCGTGGGTCCGGCGCTTGCCGCTCCTCGCCCCGACGTGGTCGACGAGCAGGATCGGGAGCAGGCCAGGCATGCGGTGGCCCACCCGCCCACCGGTCGCCCGGTAGATCCGCACGTGGGTATCCATGCCCGCCTGGATCATGGGCCACGCGCGGTCCATCAGGCTCGAGTACGTCAGCGTCACCGCGCGCGGGACGCTAGCAGCGATCCGCTGCCGTCAGCCGGCGTCCGGCTCGGCCTGCTGGGCGATGCTGAATCGGACCTCGTTGCCCTCGACCTCGGCGTCGAGGACCTTGTCCTCGAGCAGCTCGGCGGTCTCGCCGGGCTCGACGTAGACGTGGCTTCCCTCGACCAGCGAATCTCCGGCCTCGGGCTGCTCGACGACCGAGAGCCGGAGGTCGCGCTGCGACTCGGCGCCGTCGGAGGCAGCGTCGCCCTCCTGGCTCGTGATGCGAAGGCCGGCGGTGTCGGGGAGCTCCTGCTGCGAGACGATCGACTCGACCACGTCTGCTGCGGTGGGGGTGAGCGCCAGCATGGCTTCTCCTTCCGGTCGGGTGCCGTGCGGCTTCCCCGATCGTAGGGATGCAAAACCCGCGCCGTCGAGCGCCCCGGCTAGCGGGCGAGCTTCGTCTTCTGCTGCTCGGGGTCGATCCGGACGACGTCCCACACCAGCCCGGTCTTCTCGAGACCCGAGATCAGCCACCCCGACGGGTCGACCTGCCACCGGCGCAGCCCGTGCCCGGCCGAGCTGGGGAAGGCGTGGTGGTTGTTGTGCCACGCCTCTCCGAACGTGAACGGCGCCAGCCACGCGAGGTTGCGCGACTCGTCCTTCGTCTGGAACGGCTGGCGGCCGAAGGTGTGGCAAAGCGAGTTGATGCTGTAGGTGACGTGGTGGAGGACGAACATCCGCACCGCGCCGCCCCACAGCAGCCCCGTCAGCCCCGCGATCACCGTGCCGCCGAGCGCGACCCCGAGCCCAAACGGGACCGCGAGGCCTAGCGCCGCCCAGAGCAGGAATGTCTGGTCGATGAACCTGATCACGGGATCGCGCTGGAGGTCCTGGGCGAAGCGCTTCTTCGACCCGCGCTCGGTGTGGATGAACAGCCACCCCATGTGGGCGTGGAAGAGGCCCTTCATCCGCCCCCGGAAGCCGCCGCCGTGCCCGTGGTGGGGGCTGTGGGGATCGCCCTCGGCGTCCGAGCACGCGTGGTGCTTGCGGTGGTCGGCGACCCAGGAGATGATCGGGCCCTCGATCGCGGCCGACCCGAGCGCCGCGAGAATGGCCTTCACCGTCCGGCTGGTCTTGAAGCTGCGGTGCGTGAAGAGGCGGTGGAAGCCGACCGTGATCCCGAGCCCGGTCAGCACGTAGACGATCGCGAACACCGCCAGGTCGTGCCAGTGCAGGGCCTCGTTCCACACCTGCCACGCCGCCAGGCCGAGCAGCACGAACGGGACCAGCGTGATCAGCCCGGTGATGATCCGGTCGCGAGTCTCGTGCGCGACCGGCTGGATCGCCTCCGCGGCGGAGATCCTGGGGGGCCGGGCGCTGACTCGGCCCTGAGATGCTTCCACGCGGCTCCTTCCTCGCCGGCCCACTACTCGGATGGGCCCGGTTGAACTTAGGGTCACCCAAAACCCCGACCGCGGCCACCCTACCACCCGCGGATCAACCTGGGCTCAATGACCCCGGCTGTCGCTACCTCGACCGACTGAGCGCCCGCCGCAGCTCCGCCTTGCCCATCTTCGAGCGGCCCTCGATCCCGCGCCGCTGGGCCTCGCGGTAGAGCTCCTGGCGGCTCTTCGCCTCGCCGCGGCGCACCTTGGTGCCCTCCTTGCCGAGCGCCGTGCGGGTGCTGCGTGGCAAGTTCTTGAGCGTCTGCTTGCGCTTCGCTCCGGCCTGCGCCCGCTTGACGTTGCGGCGGGCGGCCTGGCGCTGTCTCTGCGTCGCCATTCGTCGTTCACCTCCACACGCCTGATACCCGCCTGCTCAAGAACTACCCGTTCTGAGCTAGCTTCGGCGTGATGAGCCGCCCCGAGCCGGAGAAGCAGCGGCTGCTGCGCGAGGCCGTGGCGAGCGACGCCGAGGCGTACCGGCTGCTGCTGGCCGGCGAGCCGCGGCGGGCGCAAGAGCCGCTCGAGCGCGCGGCGCGGCTGTACCGGCGCTCGTGGGAGGAGGCCGGACCGCGCAGCTTCGGGCGCCTGATCGGGATGCTGAAGGCGGCCGTGCTGGTGGGCGGCGGCGAGCCCGAAGCGCGCTACGTGCGCGACCAGCTCGGCGGCGAGGCCGACTCGCCGGCGAGTCGCTACGCGCTGGCGCTGGCGGCGCTCGTCGACGGTGACGACGAGCTCGCGCGCCGCACCGTGACCGAGCTGCGCGAGGACGGCGACCCGTTCGCTGACACGGCGGAGGCGATCGAAGCGGTGGCCGCCGGAGACGAGCCGCGCTACGGGCGCGCGGTGGCCGCGATCGTCGACGAGTTCGAAGCGCGCGACGAGCACCTGACCGGCGTCGCGATCGCCGACACGGCGCTCGTGCTGGCGCGGCTGGCGGCTCGGAGGGGGATTTCCACCGACGTCGAGTCGCCGCTGCTGCCGCTCGATCTCGACTAGTCTCGCTTGGGGTGAGCCCGACACCGGACGACCTCGGACCGCCGGCCTCCTACCTCACGCTCGAGGAGGGGGCGGCCGTGGTGTCGAGCGACGGCGAGCGGATCGGCAAGGTCGAGGAGGTGGTCGCCGACACCCAGGCGGATGTCTTCGACGGGCTCGTGATCGGGAGGGCGCCGCTCGGCCTCGATCGCCGCTACGTCGACGCCGATCACGTCGACCGGATCCACGAGCGCGGCGTGGTGCTGTCGATCACCGCGGCCGAGGCGGCCGCCCTACCCGAGCCTCGCCGAGAGGCTCCGGGCGGCCGCTAGATGGTAGGTTCGCGCCCGCCAACATCGACTGGAGGTCGAGGAAGATGCCGATTGGAACCGTGAAGTGGTTCAGCGCCGAGAAGGGGTACGGATTCATCACCCCGGAGGACGGCAGCCGGGACGTGTTCGTCCACTTCAGCGGCATCGTCGGCGAGGGCCACCGTTCCCTCGACGAGGGGCAGCGGGTCTCGTTCAACGCCGAGGAGGGCGAGAAGGGGCCGCGCGCGGTCGACGTCAAGCCCGCCGCGGAGGAGGCTGAAGCGCCGGAGGCCGCCGAGGCGGAGGCCGCCGAGCCGGCCGAGCCCGAGCCCGCCGAGGCGGAGGCTGAAGCGCCGGAGGCCGCCGAGCCCGCTGGCGACGAGTAGACGCATTCGAACCGCCCGCAGCGGGTAGGGAACGCGCATGCCCGCCGCGATCCTCGACGTCGACGGGACGCTCGTCGACACCAATTACCACCACGCGATCGCCTGGTACCGAGCCTTTCGCCGCCACGACGTGACCCCCGCGCTGTGGCGGATCCACCGCCACATCGGAATGGGCGGCGACAAGCTCGTCGACGCGGTCGCCGGGCACGGGGTCGAGCAGGATCACGGCGACGACATCCGCGCCGCCGAGGACGAGCTCTACATGGAGATGATCGACGAGGTGGCGCCGTTCGACGGCTCGCGCGAGCTGGTCGAGGAGCTCGAGCGGCGCGGCCACGCGGTCGTGCTCGCGAGCTCGGCGAAACAGCACGAGGTCGAGCACTACCTCGACCTGCTTGATGTCCGCGAGCACGTCCACGCGTGGACGACGTCGGCGGACGTCGACGCGACGAAGCCCGAGCCCGACCTCGTGCGCGCCGCGCTCGACGCCGCTGGGACCGACGACGCGGTGATGGTCGGCGACACGACGTGGGACGCGGAGGCCGCCGCCCGGGCGGGGATCAAGACGCTGGCCGTGCGGACCGGCGGCTTCTCGGAGGCGGAGCTGCGCGAGGCCGGCGCGGTGGCGGTGTTCGACTCGGTCGCCGAGCTGTGGTCGTCGCTCGACGGGACGCCGCTCGCCGGCAGCTAGCGCGGCGCGATCGCGAATGGGGCGCGACGCTGCCCTCGGCGTGAACGTTGGTCAGCTCGCCGGGGCTGAGCCGGGTCAGCGGCGCGGCCGGGCCGGGCGATACTTCGCGCCGATGGTGACTCGGTGGCTCGTCGACGGCATGAACCTGATCGGCTCGCGGCCCAGCGGGTGGTGGCGGGACCGTGGCGGCGCGATGCGCGACCTCGTCGCCGAGCTGGAGCGGTTCGTCGACGCGACCGGCGATGAGGTGACGGTCGTGCTCGACGGCCGACCCGGCGAGGACCGCCCTGCGCCCGGCGGACGCCGTCGCGGGCGGCTGTGGGTGGCGTTCGCACCGGGCGGGCGCGACGCCGCGGACGACCAGATCGCCGAGAGGGTCTCGTGGCTAGGCGACCCGTCGACGGTCAGGGTCGTCACCTCGGACAAGGGGCTGGTCGAGCGGATTCGCGACAGCGGGGTGGGGGTGGTGCCGGTCGGCCGCTTCCGGCGCCTGCTCGACTCGACATAGGATCGCGACCCATGGGTCGGCTGGCGGTGATCGGCGGTCACAGCATCATGGACACCGGCTTCCCCGCCGGCGGCGAGCGGCGCGAGGTCTCCACCCCGACCGGCCGGGTCGAGATCGCGGACGCCGGCTCGTTCGTCGCCTTGCAGCGGCACGGGCTCGGCGCCTACACGCAGCCACACGCGATCGATTACGAGGCCAACCTCCGCGCGCTGGCCGAGGCGGGATGCGACCGCGTGCTCGCGATCTGCTCCGTCGGCGGCCTGCGGCCCGAGCTCGGCGTCGGGACGATGCTCGCACCCGAGGACTTCATCGCCCTGCACCTCGGGCTGTCGACGTTCGACGATCAGCGCGGCCACCGCGTGCCGGGGATCGACTCGGAGTGGCGGGGCATGGTCGTCGATGCGTGGTCCGCGGCGACCGAGATCCCGCTCGGCGACGGCGGCGTCTACTGGCAGACGATCGGCCCACGGCTCGAGACCGCGGCCGAGATCCGGCTGATCGCCACCCACGCCGACGTCGTCGGGATGACGCTCGGCTCCGAGTGCGTCGTCGCGGGGGAGCTCGAGCTGCCCTACGCGGCGATCTGCGTCGTCGACAACCTCGCCAACGGCGTCGCCGAGGAGCCGCTCAGCCCCGCCGACATCCGCGCCGGCGCGGACGAGAACCGCCGCCGGCTGATCCCGGCGCTCGAGGCCGTCGTGCCGCGCCTGGTCGAAGCCGGTTGATGGTCGTCGCGCTCGCGGTGATGTTCGCGGCGGCTGATCGTGCTCGCCCGCTCCGAGGGCGCCCGGCACGAGCCGGACGCCCCCGCGTCGGCGAGGCGCATCGTCAGTAGTAGTAGCGGCGTCCCATCACGGGGCGGTCGAGCGCGCCGAGGATCCAGAAGATCACTCCGACGATGATCAGAATGACGCCGATCGTCACCAGGATCGCTACGTCAATCAGCGCTCCGACAATCGCCAGCACAAGACCGAGAATGATCACGATTCCTCCCATGGTCGTGGTTTCCACCCCAGCGAGGCACACCCAATATGCCCCGATGTGAGGCAATCGAAACGCCGACCTAGTTGGCATCATCGCGCGGATGGGGCAGGCGTTGACCGTCGACGGGCGGGAGCGGAACGTCGCGGGTCTCCGAACCCACTGCCTCGAGGCCGCGCCCGGCGCGGCGCACGCGCCCGGCCCGATCCTCTACCTGCACGGGAACCCGGTCGGATCGTGGATCTGGCGACCGTTCCTCGAGCGCACGGCGGGCATCGCCCCCGATCTGCCGGGCTTCGGACGCAGTGCCAAGCCGCAGGAGTTCGCGTACTCGCTTCCGGGCTACGCCGACTACCTGGAGCGGTTCGTCGACGAGTCGGGCCTCGACCGCTTCTCACTTGTCGTCCACGACATTGGTGGGATCGTCGGGCTCGTCTTCGCCCAGCGCGTGCCCGACCGGATCGACCGGCTGGTGATCGCCAACCACGCGCCGCTACTGCCCCGGTACCGCTGGCACCGGTTTGCGCGCATATGGCGCACGCCGGTGCTCGGCGAGATGTTCATGGCGACGACGACTGGCGTCCTCTTCAAGCGCAGCATGCGCGCGTCGAACGTCCGCGGCCTGCCGGATGAGTTCCTCGACCGGGCGTGGTCCGACTTCGACCGCGCGACCAGGCGGGCGATCCTGCGCCTATACCGCTCGATGCCGGAGGCCGAGATGGCGCGTGCGGGCGGTGGCCTGGATCGGATCCGCTGCCCCGCGCTGGTCGTGTGGTCGACTGAGGACCCTTACATCGGAGCGGAGTTCGGCCCCGCCTACGCCGAGGCACTCGGGGGCGAGGCCGAGCTCGAGGTGTACGAGGACGCTGGCCACTGGCTGTGGCTCGACCGGCCGGAGGTCGTCGATCGGGTCGCGGGCTTCTTGGCCGCGCGCTAGTCGATCAAGCTGCCGGCGCTGACGTTGACGGTCGCTGCGGTCATCGACCGGGCGCGGTCCGAGGCGACGAACGCAGCGACGTTCCCGATCTCCTCGAGTGTCGCGGCGCGTCCGAGGAGTGATTGCCCCTCGATCATCTCGGCGATCTTCTCGCGCTCGTCCATGCCCTCGGGGAGCGTCTCCGGGACCCCGCCGCTCTCGAGGGTCACGAAGCGAACACCATGCGGGCCCAGCTCGACGGAGAACTGACGTCGCATCGTCTCGATCGCGTCGAATGCGACCTGGGTGCCGCCGAGGTAGTAGTCGCGAATCGGGCCGCTGCGGTCACCCGATCCGCCGAAAGCAAGGATTGCCCCCGAGCGCTTGGGGATCATCTGACGGGCGGCAGCGCGGGCCGTGAGGAAGGTCGTGCGCACGGCGACCTCCACGGGCGCCAAGAAGTCGTCCGCCTCCATCTCCTGGAACGGCACCTGGTGGGTGTACGGGTGGGCAATCAGGTTGAAGGAGATGTCGATGCCGCCCTCGACCGCGATGGTGTCGGCGTGCTCGTCGACCGCGCGCTCGTCGAGTGCGTCGACCTCGGCGGTCTCGGCCGCTGCGCCGGCCAACCGGATCTCGTCGGCGATGGCGTCGAGGGTCTGCGGCGTGCGTCCCGCAAGGAACACCCGCGCCCCCTCGCGCCCGAAGGCGCGCGCAACCGCACCGCCGATCGATCCGCCCCCTCCGTAGATGACGGCGTTCTTTCCCTCGAGCAACACGCGGTACCTCCTTGCTGATTCGGCCTCTTCACTACAGGACCGCCGCGCGCCCCGGAACTCATCGTAGGCGGGCTTAGGATGCCGGGCACATGAGTCTCACCGTCACCGGCGCGACGCTCGATGGACACGAGGTCGGGCTGCGCGCCGAGGACGGCCGCATCGCCGAGCTCGGCCCCGAGGCGCGGCCGCGGGAGGGAGACGAGGTGATCGACGCCGCAGGCCGCGTCCTGCTTCCGGGGCTGTGGAACGCGCACACCCACGCGGCGATGACCCTGTTCCGCGGCTACGGCGACGACATGCCGCTGATGGAGTGGCTGCAGAAGAAGATCTGGCCCGTCGAGGCCGAGCTCACCGACGACGACGTCTACTGGGGCGCGCGGCTGGCGTGCGCGGAGATGATCCGCTCGGGGACCGTGGGGTTCTGGGACATGTACTGGAAGCCGGGGGCGACGGCGCGCGCTGCCTCCGACTCCGGGCTGCGGGCGGTGATCGGCGCGCCGCTGATCGACGGCGGCGATCCGGGGGACGACCGCAAGGTGGACAAGCTGAAGTCGGATATCGAGGAGGGGCTGGCGGAGCTCGCCGGCGCGGGCGACAAGGTCTCGCCGGCGCTTGCTCCGCACGCCATCTACACGGTGAGCGAGCCTTCGCTGCGTTCGATCGCCGAGCGTGGAGCGGCGAACGAGATTCCGATTCACATCCACCTGTCGGAGACCGAGCACGAGGTGAGCGACTGCGTCGCGGCGCACGGGGTGCGACCGGCGGCCTACCTAGACCGGTGCGGGATGCTCGCCCCACGCACGATGCTGGCCCACGGGGTGTGGCTCGACGACTCCGAGCTCGACCTGATCGCGGAGCGCGGCGCGACCGTGGTCACGAATCCGGTCGCGAACCTGAAGCTGGCGGTAGGGGGCGTGTTCCCCTATCCCGCGGCACGCTCGCGCGGGGTGAGCATCGGACTGGGGACCGACGGCGCCGGCACCAACAACTCGCTCGACATGTTCGAGCAGATGAAGTTCCTGGCGCTGATCCAGAAGCACGCCGCCGGCGACCCCACCGTGGCGCCGGCCGGGCAGGTGTGGGAAATCGCGACGGGAGCTCAATCGGCGCTCGTAGGCGCCTCCGGGAAGCTGGCGGTCGGGGAGCCCGCGGACTTCCTGCTGCTCAGCACCACCGCCCCGGAGCTCAGCCACGGCGACCTGATCGCGGGACTCGTCTACGCGGCGTCTGGAGCGAGCGTGGTGGACACGACCGTCGTCGCCGGCCGCGTCCTCATGCGCGGCGGCCACCTCGACGGCCTCGACGAGATCCGCGACCGCGCCTTCGATCAGGCCCGCCGCCTCGGCATCACCTAGCCGCCGAGTGCTCCCTGAGGTAGGCGATGGCGTACCTCAGGGAGCAGTGGACGGTCGGAGCCGAAGCGCG
Source organism: Solirubrobacterales bacterium (assembly GCA_036257695.1). Taxonomy (GTDB): domain Bacteria; phylum Actinomycetota; class Thermoleophilia; order Solirubrobacterales; family 70-9; genus DASPWW01. Next base: position 9,488 of record DATAFB010000063.1, read on the forward strand.
GTTGCGCGCAATGTGGCCTCCACGTGCGCTGTTTCGTACGACACCTGCGCGTGGGTGAAACGCAACGGCATCAGCCCGGCGGCGATATGCGCCTGGTCCCGGACGCGGTCGGCCGCCTGCTGGGCGGGCGTGCGGTGGTAACGGAGGCCGTCGGTCTCGACGACGAGCCCGAGCTGCGGCCAGAAGAAGTCGACCCGGAAGCCGTTGACGACGGCCTGGGTCTTTGGCCTCGGCAGCCCGGCGCGGCGCGCGATCGGCACGAAGCGGCGCTCGAGCTCGGAGTCGGTGAGGACGAACGTGTGCCGGTCGAGCACGCGCCGCAGGACGCCGACCCCTCGCTGCCCGCGCATGGCGTCGAGTGCTGAGCGCAACTCCTCTGGATCGCACAGGCCACGCGCATCTGCTTCCCCTATTGCCCTTTCCAGCTTGCGACTGCCGAGACGGCACGCGATGTCGACGAGGGTCCGGATTGGGGCAGTGAGGGGGATGCCATCGTGGACCCTGACCTCGTGGTCGGCGAGCGCGAACCGGCGGTGCACCACCACTCCGGCGCGTCGGCGCTGTGTACCCGCCAGCACTGAGACCTCGATTCGGCCCGACCGCTCGCTGCCGATCTCCCACAGCGCGGCGGCGCTGCCGTGGCTCAGCACGGCATGCGGCCCGCAGCTCATCACGGCGGCCATCCACCGCCCCCGTTGCATCAGCTGCGGTCGTCCCACGGCGTAGACGCCCTGCGCGAGCGGGTGCAGCCGGCCGGTCACGACCCGGTGCTTGATCCCTGACGCGCTGATTCCGCCCTCGACCAACTGTGCGTGGTTGATCACTCCGTGCTGACGCGCGACGGTCGCCCACAGTGCCGAGTGCTCCCTGAGGTCGCCCATGGCGTACCTGAGGGAGCAGTCGGCGGAGTTCGCCCCGGCCCCGGCGGCTGCAAGACGCGGCCGCCCTCGACTTGTCGCGCGCGAGCGTCCCCTCTAGGATCGGCGCGCAGCGCGAAAGGGGGCACGATGCACGCCAGCGCCACGACACTCGAGCTCGATCCGGACCGCCTCGACGAGGCGGTGGCGCAGCTCGAGGAGGAGGACCTGCCGACGTTCAAGTCGATCGACGGCTTCCGCGGGTTCACGCTGCTGCTCGACCGCAAGAGCGGCAAGGTCGTGGCGACGAGCTACTGGGCGACGCAGGAGCACATGCAGGCGAGCGAGGAGGCGATGCAGGCGACGCGCCAGCGGGCGGCGGAGACCGGAAACGCCAAGGGGGAGCCCGAGATCGAGCGCTTCGAGGTCGCGCTCGACAGCTTCGTCAAGTAGCCGCGCCCGCGACCCCGTTACGCCTCGAGCCCGTAGATCTCGCCCATCTTGCGCCGCATCTGGGCCAGGTACGGCTCCACCGACAGCGGTCCGCCGCACACCCGCTCGATCGTCTCCGCGGGGGTGAACTTGCCGCCGTGCCGGTACAGCCGCTCGCGGAGCCAGTCGCGCAGCGGCTCGAGCTCGCCGCGGCCGATCTGCTCGTCGAGGTCGGGCAGCGCCTCGGCCGCGAGCGCCCAGATCTGGCCGGCGATCACGTTGCCGAGCGAGTAGGTGGGGAAGTAGCCGAACGAACCCGCCGCCCAGTGCACGTCCTGGAGCACGCCGCGGGCATCGTCCGGCACCTCGACGCCGAGGTAGACCTTCATCCGCGCGTTCCACGCCTCGGGGAGGTCGGCGAGCACGAGGCGGTCCTCGAAGATCTCCAGCTCGAGCTCGAACCGCAGCGCGATGTGGAGGTTGTAGGTCAGCTCGTCGGCCTCGATCCGGATCAGCGACGGCGCGACCCGGTTCGCGGCCCGGTACAGCTGCTCGGCGTCGACGGACGCGAACGCCTGCGGGAACTCGCTGCGCAAGCGGGGATGGATGTGGCGCAGGTACGGCCGGCTGCGGCCGACCCAGTTCTCCCACGTGCGGCTCTGCGACTCGTGCAACCCGAGCGACGGCGGCCGGCACAGCAGCGAGCGCCGCAGCGCGGGGTCGAACCCGTTCTCGTAGATGCCGTGGCCGGCCTCGTGCAGCGCCCCCCACAGGGCCGCGCCGACGTAGGTCTCGTCGTAGCGCGTCGTCAGCCGGATGTCGGTCGTCGCGATCGCGGTCGCGAACGGGTGCACGGTGGTGTCGAGCCGCCACGCGTCGGCGTCGAGCGGGAGGTCGGCGACGAGCCCCTGCACCAGCCGCTGCTGGATGTCGATCGGGAACGCGCCGTGCAGGCACGATGAGTCGACACGGTCGGCGCGCTCGGCGATCGCGGCGACCAGCGGCCGCAGGCCCTCGCGGAGCTCGTCGAGCACCGGGCGCACGTCGGCCGTCGTCGTCAGCGGCTCGAAGTCGTCGAGCAGCGGGTCGTAGGGGTGGTCGGCGTCGTCGAAGCACTCGAGGTAGCGGCGCTTGAGCTCGACATTGCGCTCCAGGCTCGGCAGGAAGAGGGCGAAGTCGGACCCGCCCTTGGCCTCGACCCACGCCCGCTCGGCGAGCGACGCCGCGCGCGCGATCTCGGCCCGCAGGTCGGCCGGCACGCGACGCGCCTTGTCCCACTCACGCGTCGCAGCGCGCACCATGCTCGCCTCGTCCGAGTCGTAGGGCATCGCCTCGGTCTCGGGGCGGAGGCGGTCGAGCAGCGACCCGAGCTCATCCGAGGACAGCCGCTCGTGGCGCGCCCGCGTCAGCGTCGCGAGCTGCTCCGCGCGCGCCTCGCCACCCCCCGGCGGCATGTGCGTCCGCTCGTCCCACGCGAGCAGCGCCCGGGCGCGGCCGAGGTCGCTGATCTCGCCGAGCCGGGCGAGCAGCTCGTCGTAGTCCCCGTTCATCGGGCGGACACTAGTCTGCTCCCGTGAGACTGGGGACGTTCCGCGACGGCGGCGAGGCCTTCGTCGGCCGGCTCGAGGGCGAGACGGTGCGGAGGCAGGCGGCGCCGTCGATGATCGCGTGGCTTGCGGGGGAGGGGCGGGAGCCGGCCGGGGAGGAGCTCGGGCTGACCGAGGTGACGACGCTCGCGCCGGTCCCCGAGCCGCCCAGCGTGCGCGACTTCTTCGCCTTCGAGCGCCACGTCGCGGTCGGCTTTCGGCTCCGCGACGCGGAGGTTCCCGAGCACTGGTACCAGGCGCCGGCCTTCTACTTCTCGAACCCGGCCTCGATCCACGGCCCCGGCGAGCCGGTGCGCCGGCCCGAGGCGACCGCGATGCTCGACTTCGAGCTCGAGATCGCGGCCGTGATCGGGGCCGGCGGCGAGATCGCCGGCTTCACGCTGATGAACGACTGGTCGGCACGCGACATCCAGGCGGGTGAGATGACGGTCCGGCTCGGCCCGCACAAGGCGAAGGACTTCGCGACCAGCCTCGGCCCGTGGCTCGTCACCCCAGACGAGCTCCCGTACGAGGACGGGCGGCTCCACGTCTCCGCGTCGGTGTCGATCAACGGGGTCGAGGTCACCCGCACGAGCGCGGCCGAGCAGCACTTCGGGTGGCCCGAGATCGTCGCCCACGCAGCCCGCGACACCCGGCTGCGCGCCGGGGACGTGCTCGGCTCGGGCACGCTCGCCGGCGGCTGCCTGCTCGAGCTCGGCCCGCAGGACCTCGGCGACGGCCGCGGCGAGCGCTTCGTCGAGCCGGGGGACGTCGTTGCTCTGCACGCGGAGCGTCTCGGCCGCCTGGAGACGCCGGTCGTCGGCTAGGCGCGAGGAAAGCGCACAGGCGCGCCGAATAGGGCGCGAAGAGGTCCACGGATGCCCGCGGAATCAACCACGCGCCTCGTCCTGCGTTCCGTGCTGGTCGTGGTCGCCGTCGTGCTGATCCTGTACGTGATGTACCAGCTGCGCAAGCCGCTGAGCTGGCTCGTGATCGCCGCGTTCATCGCGATCGCCGTCTCGGGGCCGGTCAACCTGCTGTCGCAGCACATGCGTCGCGGGTTCGCGATAGCGGTCGTGTACGTGACGCTGGTCCTGATCCCGATCGGCATCGGCGCACTTCTCGTCCCGAGCTTCGTAGGCCAGGCCGAGGACCTGGCCGCGAACGCGCCCGAGTACGCGCAGGACGTGACCAACTTCGTCGACGAGAACGACACGCTCCGCAACCTGAACGAGGACTACAACATCACCGGCAAGATCGAGGAGGAGGCTGGGAAGCTGCCGGAGAAGATCCCCGACGCGGCCGGGACCCTGCAGGACATCGGCGTCGGGTTCGTGAACTCGGTCTTCGCCGGGCTGACGATCTTCATCCTCAGCATCTTCATGGTCTCGGGAGGTCGCCGGTGGGTCGATCGGTTCCTCGAGACCCGCGATCCCGAGCAGAGGCAGCGCATGGAGCGCGCGCTCGACCACATCGGCACGGCGGTCGGCAACTACGTCGGCGGCGCGCTGCTGCAGGCGACGATCGCGGGAATCACGGCGTTCGTCGTGCTGACGATCCTCGGCGTCCCGTTCGCTGCGCCGCTGGCGCTGCTCGTGTTCTTCTTCGACCTGATCCCGCTTGTCGGCGCGACCCTCGCCGCGGTGCTGGTCGCGATCGTGACGCTGTTCGTCAACTTCCCCGTCGCGCTGATCATCTGGGTGATCTACTCGATCGCCTACCAGCAGGTCGAGAACTACGTGATCCAGCCCCAGATCCAGCGCCGGGCGGTCGCCGTGGAGCCGTTCGTCGTCCTCGTCGCGGTGCTGTTCGGCGGGACGCTGTTCGGGATCATCGGCGCGCTGCTCGCGATTCCCGCCGCCGCGTCGATCCAGATCGCGATTCGCGAGTGGATGGCCTACCGGCGCGAGGTCGTGGAGTCGCCGACGCCGAGCCCCGGCTCGTCGACGGCCTGAGCCCGGGGCGCGCCGGTCTCGTCGAGGCCCTCGCGCAACTCGCGCACCTTCGTGCGGTACGCCGCCTCGTCGCCGCCCATCAGGTGCGCTCCCCAGCGGACACCGTTGTGGACGTGCGGGACCTCGTCTGCGAGCAGGTAGTCGAACACCATCGCGACCTTCTCCTGGCCACGCTCTAGCAGCGCCTCGCGCCGGCGCGAGTGGCGCCACATCGCCCGCTGCTCGCTGGTGCTGTTGAACAGCGCCAGCCGCCCGAGCAGGTCGTGGGCGTAGATCGAGCGGAAGTAGGAGAAGGTGACGGGGTAGTCGCCCCACCGGCACCCGAGCTCGGTCGGCATCAGCAGCTGGTGGACGCGCGCGTGCCGCATCTCGTCCCACGTCTGGCGCGCCATGTCGACGTGGAAGTCCCACGGCATCTCCGGATGCTCGTGCGAGTTGCGCGCCATCAGCTCGGCGGCGGTCAGCTCGGCGTCCATCAGCCCGTGGAAGAAGTGGCGCTGCTCCTCGGGCTCGATCGGGACGTGGTTGAGCTCGGGGTCGTTGACGTACAGCTCCTGGCGCAGGAACGGATCTCCGTCCTCGGTGACCTCGACGAACCCGTCGCGGGCCGGCTCCTCCAGCGGCGGCAGGACGCGCAGCGGCCGCGGCTTCGCCTTCAACCGGATCTCAAACCGGCCGAGGTCGCCGAGGGTCTGCTCGCCCTCGCCGGCGCCCATCTCGGCGAGGTGTCGCTCCTGTCTGGCAAGCAGCTGGGTCAACAGTCGAAGCGACGGCTCGTCGGAGACGGGGTCGAGGCGATCGAGGTGGATCCGAAACGCCTCGACCAGCAGCGGCTTCGCCTCGCCGTACGCGATCGCGACGTACTCGTCGACGGACGCGGCCGCCTCGATCCGGTCGAGGAGGCCGGCAACCTCGTCCCCGGGCGACCCCGGGTAGTCGCTCGGGTGGCGAAGCTCGTACAGCCGCCGCCTCACCTTCGAGATCGAGCGCGCGTCGTCGTGCAGGTGGTCGCCGAGCATGTACTTGACGTTGAAGTCCGCCGCCAGCGGCAGCCACCCGTTCGACATCTGGACGAGCTCTCGCAGCACGTGGAAGTAGTTCGAGAACCGGGTCGCGTTCTCGTCCACGTCCCAGCCGCGGCGGAGCTCGGTCGCGTCAAGCACGCTCGACCTCCTCTCGCTCCTCCGCGCCCTCGGCCATCAGCGGCTGCTTGTGCCTTCCGACGACGCTCGGCAGCAGCCCGCCGCCGGCGGAGACGTTGATCACGGCCCGGTCTGAGATCCGGGTGATCATCCCCGCGTAGCGGCCGCCGATCCCGAACGGGTTGATGTTGAACCGCTTCAGCCGCATCTGGACGTGGCCGTCCTCGACCGTCGGGAACATCTCCTCCGGCACCGGGACGTACTCCTGGACGACGAAGTCGCCGCGCTCGGCGTGGTCGGCGATCGTGCGGTCCCACTCCGCCTGCTCGGTCTCGATCCCCAGCCACACGTCGTGCCCCCCGTACTCGGACGCGGGCTTGAGCACCAGCCGCGCGCGGTTGTCGGACACGAACTCGAGCAGGTCGACGACCCACTCCCCGTACGTGACCCGGCCCGGCCGCAGGACCCGGGTCCACGGGATCGTCGCCGCGATCACCTCCGCCTCGCGCGGCTCGACCAGGTGCGCGAAGCGGGGGTCGTCGAGCAGCGCGAACAGCTTCTTGTTGTTCGCGACCCTGGCGCGCGGCGGGTTTACGACACATACGGTCCCGTCGCGGAGCGCGGCCGTGAGGTCGCCCTCGGCGAGCTCGTCGATCAGCGCCCGCCTGTAGACGAGGTGGACCGGCTCGCCGCCGACCCGCAACGTCGAGCCGTCGTAGGCGAGGTCGTCGGTGGTCGCGTGGACGGCCTCGATCCCGGCGTCGCCGGCCGCGCGGCAGACGATCCGGAACTCGGGCACCGAGGGGCTGCCGGGGCGGTCGACGAGCGCCACGCGCGGCCGCTCGGGGAGCGCGGGGCGGGTGCGCCGCGCGTCCGCGTACGCGTCGAGCAGCGTCTCGATCAGGACCGGCAGCATCGGCGAGTACGCGGTCTCGAACTCGGCGTCGACGCGCGGCAGCGCGATCGCCCGCCGCAGCCCCTCGTGGAGGACGTCGGTGTACCCGATCCCCGCCGGGGAGTCGGCGTTGAACTCGAGGAACCTGACCTCGTACCCCGACAGGAAGGCGTCGAGGCGGCAGATCCGCAGCGGGCGGGGGTAGCCGGGGTCGAGCTCGACCAGCGCCGCCTCGGCCGGCGGCAGGTCGAGCTCCTCGCGCAGCCGGGGGTCGTCCGGGTAGGCGTCGCAGAAGCGATCGAGCACCCGGCACAGGGTCTCGACCGCGCGCCGCACGCGCCGCACCTGGCCCGGGGAGACGAAGTGCGGCATCAGCACGAACGGGATCGTGTGACCGTCGAAGACGACGTCGTGCTCGGCGAGCCAGCGCTCGATCCCCGCCTCGAGCTCCACGCACCCGTCGCCGAGCTTCGACAGCTCGACCAGGTGCTGCAGCTTGAGGTTGTTGACGTGGTCTATCAAGTTCCGCTCGAATCCTCCGCTCCCGCTCGCTCGCGACTCGAATCACCGGTCATGACGCTCGCTCGCTCCCGCCTCCGGTTCGAGCGGGTTTGCCGTCGGCTTCGCCGTTGGTCTCCGCCACCGGGCGCTCGATCAGCGTCGAGAGGACGACCTGGGTCTGGGTGCGGAGCACGCCGTCGGTCTCGCGGATGCGCTCGAGCGCCTGCTCGAGGTGCTTGTTGTCCTCCGCGCGCACGTGGACGATCGCGCTCGGCGCCCCGGCGACCGTGTACGCGGCCTCGACCTCGGGGTGCGCCATCACCGCGTCGCGGACCTCGGTCCCCGACATCCGCCCCTCGCAGAACAGCTCCACGAACGCGTGCGCGTTCCACCCGAACGCGGCGTGGTCGACGGTCGCGGTGTAGCCCTTGATCACGCCGTCGCGCTCCAGCCGGTCGACGCGGCGTTTGACCGCCGGGGCCGACAGCGACACGCGGGAGCCGATGTCGCTGAACGATCGCCGCGCATCCTCCCTCATCAGCGCAACGATTCTCTGGTCTATCGCGTCCAAACCGGCCCTCCGGGCGCTACTACGCAACGAATTGCCCTTGAACGATCCCCTGAACGTGGGAATCATAAACACCGAGCCGCACGCACACAAGCCGCGACCGCGAGGAGGAAGAGTTGGAGACCCGCACGATCCCCGAATCCCGGGCCACCGCCGGCGACGAGATGCCGCTGCTCGGCATCGACCACATCGAGATGTACGTCGGCAACGCCGCCCAGGCGGCGTACTGGTTCACACACGCGCTCGGGTTCCGCCACACCGCCTACGCCGGACTCGAGACCGGCGTCCGAGACCGCTCGTCGCACGTCGTCGAGGCGGGGCGGATCAGGTTCGTGCTCACCGCCGCGCTCCACGGCGCCACCGAGCTGACGCGGCACGTGGCCGAGCACGGGGACGGGGTCAAGGTGGTGGCACTCGCGGTGCCCGACGCCGAGGAGGCGTACCGGGTCGCGGTCCGCCGGGGGGCCAGGGGCCTCGTGGAGCCGCATGAGGCCTCGGACGAGCACGGGACGGTGCAGATGGCGACGATCGGCACCTACGGGGAGACCGTGCACACGTTTGTCGCGCGCGAGGAGTACCCCGGCCCGTTCCTCCCCGGGTACACGAGTGCCGACGACGGGGCGGCGGACGACGGGCTGCTCGCCGGGATCGACCACGTCGTCGGCAACGTCGAGCTGGGCCGGCTCGACGAGTGGGTTTCGTACTACGAGCGGGTATTCGGGTTCACCGAGATGATCCACTTCTCGGACCGCGACATCCACACCGAGTACTCGGCGCTGATGTCGAAGGTGATGGCCGACGGCAAGGGCCGGATCAAGTTCCCGATCAACGAGCCCGCCGAGGGCAAGCGCAAGTCGCAGATCGAGGAGTACCTCGAGTTTTACGGCGGGCCCGGGGTCCAGCACGTCGCGCTCGCGACCACCGACATCGTCCGCACGGTACGCGCGCTGCGCCAGCGCGGGGTCCGGTTCCTGATGACCCCGGGGAGCTACTACGAGGAGCTACCGGACCGCGTCGACGAGATCGAGGAGGATCTCGGGGACCTGCGCGAGCTCGGGATCCTCGCCGACCAGGACGACGAGGGGTACCTGCTGCAGATCTTCACGAAGCCGATCGGGGATCGGCCGACGCTGTTCCTCGAGGTGATCGAGCGGCACGGGGCGCGCGGGTTCGGCGAAGGCAATTTCAAAGCACTCTTCGAAGCGATCGAGAGGGAGCAGGCAAGCAGGGGGAACTTGTGAGGAAGTTGCTGGTTGCTGGTTGCTAGTTGCTCCAGCTACCAGCCACTAGCCACCAGCAACGCAGCCGGAGGAAGACGATGCGCTACCACACTCTCGGGAAGATTCCGAACAAGCGACACGCCCAGTATCGAGACAACGGCAGGCTGCTCGTCGAGGAGGTCCTCGGGTTCGAGGGCTTCAGCGGAAACGAGTCGATCCTCTACCACCTCGAGTCCCCGTGCCGGATCGCGGAGGCGGGGGAGTTCGAGCCGATCGAGCACACCGAGTGGGTGCCCGACGCGCACGTCCACCGCCACCTCGAGACCGGCGGGATCGAGCCGCAGGGAGACCCGATCTCGGGCCGGCGGACGCTGATGTGGAACGGCGACCTCGAGGCCGCGATCTGCAGGCCGGAGGCCGAGACCGACGCCTACTACCGCAACGGGGACGGCGACGAGCTCGTCTTCGTCCACTCGGGGAGCGGGATCGTGGAGAGCGTGTTCGGGGTCCTTCCGTTCGCGGAGCACGACTACATCTACCTCCCGCGCGGCACCACGTACCGGTTCTCGCTCGACTCGACCCCGCAGCTGTGGCTCGTGTTCCACACCCCGGGCGAGATCGAGACGCCGAAGCGGTACCGCAACCGCTACGGGCAGCTGCTCGAGCACGCGCCGTACTCGCAGCGCGACTTCCATCCCCCGCAGGAGCTGGTGACGCACCGCGAGGGCGGCGAGCACGAGCTGGTCGTTCGCGTTCGCGGCGGCCTCCAGCACTACACGCTCGACTACCACCCGCTCGATGTCGTCGGATGGGACGGGTACGTGTACCCGTACACGTTCAACATCGGAGACTTCGAGCCGCGCACCGGCCGCTTCCATCTGCCCCCGCCCACCCACCAGACGTTCCAGGGGCCGAACTTCGTCATCTGCTCGTTCTGTCCCCGCGAGCTCGACTACGACCCGATGGCGGTGCCGCTGCCCTACCATCACTCCAACGTGCACTCGGAGGAGATCATCTACTACGTCTCCGGAGAGTTCGGGAGCCGGAAGGGAATCGAGGTCGGCTCGATAACGGTTCACCCCTCCGGGCTGCCGCATGGGCCGCAGCCGGGGCTGGTCGAGAAGTCGCTCGGCGCGCGGCGAACGGAGGAGCTGGCGGTGATGTGGGACACCTTCCGCCCCCTGAGGCTGACGCCGCTGGCTCGCGAGCTCGACGACCCCTCGTACGCGTACTCGTGGCGGACCGGAGAGCCGGCGCCGGTCGCCGAGAGCACGACCGGATAGCGACCGCGAGCGATGGCCCGTTCCTCCGTCACCCGCGAGGAGCCGGTCACCGCGCGCGACGTGGAGCGCGCCGAACGGCGCATCTCGGGCTTCGTCCGCGAGACGCCGATCCTGAGCACGGGTGAGATCTCGCGGCGCATGGACGCCGAGGTGACGCTGAAGGCAGAGAGCCTCCAGCGCACGGGCTCGTTCAAGCTGCGCGGTGCCGGCCACAAGCTGTCGCTGCTGAGCCGCGCCGAGCTCGACGCTGGGGTGGTCGCCGCCAGCGCCGGCAATCACGCCCAGGCGGTCGCTGTCGCGGCCCGTCGTCACGGCGCCGAGGCCGATCTCTTCATTCCCGTCGGGGCTCCGCTCGCGAAGGCGGGGGCGGTGCGCACCTACGGCGGCAACGTGCGCCTGATCGAGGGCTCCTACGACGAGGCGAGCGAAGCGGCGCGCCACTTCGCGGACGAGGAGGGCAAGACCCTGATCCACCCCTTCGACGACCCAGCTGTCGTCGCCGGGGCGGGAACCGTCGGCCTGGAGATCGCGCGACAGGCGCCGCGGACGCGGCTCGTGATCGTTCCGCTGGGCGGCGGCGGGCTGGCGGCCGGGGTCGCGATCGCGGTCAAGTGGCTGCTGCCGGACGTGCGGGTCGTCGGCGTGCAGTCCGAGGTGTGCGCGCCGTACCTCGCCTCGCTCGAGCGCCACCGGCCGATCGGCGCGCGCTCGGCGAACACGATCTGCGACGGGATCGCCATCAAGCGGCCGGGTGAGCTGACGCTGCCGCTCGTCGAGCGCTGGGTCGACGAGGTCGTGGCGGTGAGCGATGACGACGTCGCGCAGGCGATGGTGCTGCTTCTGGAGCGGGCGAAGCTCGTCGTCGAGGGGGCGGGAGCGGTGTCTGTGGCGGCGTTGCTCGCCGGCAAGGTCGAGCCCGCCTCCGGCGGCCAGACGTGCGCGATCCTCTCCGGGGGGAACGTCGACGTATCGAGGCTCGTCGACTGCATCAGGCTCGGAGAGACGGCCGCCGAGCGTCGCTTGGCGCTGGCGACGGTGATCCCCGACCGCCCGGGCGCGCTCGCCGGCCTGCTGCGGATCGTTGCCGAGCAGGGCGCGAACGTGATCGACGTCGTCCACATCCGCGAGGGCGTCGACATCCACGTCGGGGAGACCGCCGTCCGGCTGGTCCTGCAGACCAAGGGCGGGGAGCACTCGACGCAGATCACCGAGGCGATCGAGGCGGAGGGGTTCGCGACCCGCCGCGGGTAGGGCCGCTACGCGGCCCGCTCGGCGATCCCCGGATAGACGAGCACGAGGCCGAACCGGTCGTAGACCAGCTCGCCCTCGTAGTCGAAGCGCGGGGACGAGTAGTCGTACCGCCGACGATCGCCGTCGTCGTCGAGCCGGGCGTAGGTCTGGTCGAGCCGCTCGACGCTGAGATCGCCGGCCCGCACGTACGCCGCGGGGGCGTCGGCGCGGTCGCCGATTTCAAGCGCGAGCCGGTGCACGGGCAGCGCGTTCGTGAACGCCGACCCCTCGAGGTCGACGTCCAGGCACCGGGCGATCGCCGGCGCTTGCCCGCCATCCACCAGCCACCCGCCGGCCCCGTCTCCCTCCAGCACCGTCTCGCGCTCACCCGACGCCGTCCGCCCCCGGACGCGCGCCGATCGGGTCACCCAGCCGCCGTCGAGCTCGAGAGCATAGGAGAACGCCCACGGCTCGCCCTCCTCGACCCCCGTCGAGTGCCCGTGCACGCGGTACCCGTCGGGGCCGCCGCCGAGGAACACCACCTCGAACCCCTCGTGCGCCTCGACGAGGCGCCACGCGGCGAAGTCCGGCGACTCCGCGATCGCTACGCCGTCCTTCGCCGCAGCGTCGTCGCGCCGAGCACGAGCGCGAGCAGCGTCGCGCCGAGGGTCACTCCGAGGTCGGCGAGCCCCTCGCCGCCGAGCGAGCCCTCGGAGGTGACGCGGCTCAGCGCGTCGTACGCGTACGTCATCGGCGCCACCGACGAGATCGCCTCGAGCAGCCCGACCATGTCGTGGCGCGGGACCAGCAGCCCGCAGATCAGGAACTGGGGGAGGATGAACGCGGGCATGAACTGGACCGCCTGGAACTCGGTCCGGGCGAACGCGCTCGTGAACAGGCCGAGCGACATCCCGAGCAGCGCGTTGGCGACCGCGAGCACGATCACGAGCACCGGGGAGCCGGCGGTGTCGAGGTCGAGGACGAGGAACGCGAACGCCCCGACGATCGTCCCCTGAACCGCGGCGACGACCGCGAACGCGAGCCCGTACCCGGCCAGCAGGTCGAGCTTCGACAGCGGCATCGTCATCAGGCGCTCGAGCGTCCCCGTCGTCCGCTCCCGCAGCATCGTGATCGACGTGATCAGGAACATCAGGATCAGCGGGAAGATCCCGACCAGCGGGCCGCCGACGCGATCGAACGTCCCCGGCTGCCCGTCGAAGGCGCCCTTGACGAGCGCCAGCAGCACGCACGGGACGACGACCATCAGCGCCAGCGTGCGCGGATCGCGCCGCAGCTGCAGCATCACCCGCACCCCGACGGCGAAAGTGCCCCTCGCGCTCACGCGGGCCGCTGCCCTTCGCGCGCGCTCTCACCGCTCTCGATCAGGCGCAGGAACGCGGTGTCGAGGTCCGCGGCGCCGGTGCGGCGCAGCAGCCCGTCGGGCGTCTCCGACGCGAGCAGCTCCCCGTCGCGCAGCAGCAGCAGGCTGTCGCAGTGCGATGCCTCGTCCATCACGTGGCTGGAGACGAGCAGCGTCACGCCCCGGTCGGCGAGGCCGCGGAACGTCGTCCACAGCTCGTCGCGAAGCACCGGGTCGAGCCCGGTGGTCGGCTCGTCGAGCACCAGCAGCTCGGGCTCCGCGAGCAGGGCGGTGGCGAGCGACACGCGCGAGAACTGGCCCCCGGACAGGCTCTGCCCCACCTGCCCCACCTGGCCGCTGAGCTTGACCGTCGCGATCAGCTCGTCGACCCGCTCGCGGGGAGCGTCGAGCACGCGGGCGAAGAACTCGAGGTTCTCCTTCACCGTCAGGTCGGCATACACCGACGGCTTCTGGGTCACGTAGCCGACCCGGTCGCGCAGCGACGGCGACCCCGCGGGCTCGCCGAGCACGCGCACCTCGCCCCCGGCGACGATCTGGACGCCGACGATCGCCCGGATCAGGGTCGTCTTGCCGGCGCCGCTCGGGCCCAGCAGGCCGGTGATCGACCCGGCCTCGACCTCGAGCGAGATGCCGGGGAGGACTTCCTTGCCGCCGCGGACGACTCGCAATCGGTCGACGTCGATCGCGGCCGCCGGCGGCATCGGCCGAGTCTATGACTAGTACAACCGTCCGCGGGCCTCTACCCTGCGCGCGTGGGCACGGAGCGGTTGAGCGGGGACGACGGCCGGATCCTGGGGCTCGAGGCGGCCTCAATCGTTGGGCACACGTGCAAGGTCGCGATCGTCGATCCGGACCCGAGCTCGGGCGCGATCGAGCTCGAGGAGCTCCGGCGCCACGTCGCAGCGAGGCTGGGCGCCGTGCGCCGGGCCAGGCAGAGGGTCGCGTTCGTGCCGCTGCGCGTCGCCACTCCCGTGTGGGTCGACTACCCCGACTTCGACATCGCCGAGCACGTCCAGCTGTACGAAACGGACGGCCCCGTCGACGGCGAGCGGCTGCGAGAGATCGCCGCCGAGCTGATGGCGCAGAGGCTCGACCACACGAGGCCGCTGTGGCGGATGGACCTCGTCGGCCCGCTCGAGGACGGCGGAAGCGCGATCGTGTGGCGGATCCACCACTGCATGGCCGACGGAGTGACCGCGGTGCGGCTCGGGAACCAGATCCTGTGGGAGACCTCCCCGCAGCCGTCGCCGCCCGAGCCCGACCGGTGGCGCCCCGAGCCTGAGCCGTCGCGCCTCTCGCTGCTCCGCTCGGCGGTGGCAGATCGCGGGCGCGAGCTCGGCGGCCTGATCCCGAGCACCGCGCGGGCCGTCGCGACGCCGTCGCGGTGGGCTCCCGCCGCGCGGTCGGCGGCGCGGGTGCCGGCGGCGCTCGTCCGCGAGCTGACCCCGCTCGGGTCCGGCTCGCCGATGGACAAGCACATCGGCGGCCGGCGTGAGCTCGCGTGGGCGACCCGCTCGCTCGACGAGCTGAAGCGGATCGAGAACGCCGCCCGGGAGCGGATCGGCTCCCACGTGACGATCAACGACGTCGTGCTCGCGGCGGTCAGCGGCGCGATCCGCCAGTGGCTCGGAGGCGATGGCGAGGGCGAGCAGCTGCGGGCCCAGGTCCCGGTCAGCATGCACCACCGCGACGAGCGCGCCGACGCGCTCGGCAACAGGGACTCGTTCCTGTTCGTGGACCTCCCGGTGCACGAGCCGGACCCCTTGCGGCGTGTCGAGCTGATCAACGCCGAGACGACGGTTCGCAAGCAGACCCACGACGCGGAGGCCCTGTACACGTTCTTCCACGCCGTCTCGAGGCTGGGACCGGTCGGGCGCGAGATCGTCCGCGCCACCTCGGGGCCGCGCGAGTTCAGTCTCTCGGTCTCCAACGTCCCCGGCCCGCGCGACCCCATTTACGTGCTGGGCCGCCGGGTGCGGGAGCTGTGCTCGGTCGCCGAGCCCGCGGACCGCCACGCGCTGCGCGTCTCGGCGCTGTCGTGCTCCGGGAGCATGCACTTCGGGCTGTGTACCGACCCCGACGCCCTGCGCGGCCTGGACGAGGTCGAGGCCGGGATCGACGCGGCGATCGACGAGCTCCGGGAGCGTTGCTAGCCGGGTCTACGTGGTCGGCTTCGATACCGTGGCCGCGCGGCGAGCTCCTCGCGGCGCTTGCGCAGCCCGCCGACGACCATCAGCCCGGCGCCGAGCAGCGCGATGAAGATCCCGTAGCGGAGCCCCGTTGCGCCGACGCCGGCGAGCCCGAAGTCGGGCCGGTCGAGCATCCGGTAGGCGATCAGGGCCGCCGTCCACATCCCGGCCGCGGCGAGCAGGCTTCCCTCGTGCAGCGGCCGCGGCAGCGCGAAGCCGCGCGAGCACGCGACGACGAGCGCGATGGCGGCGCCGACGGTGAGCAGGATCGCCGCCTCGATCAGGCCGAACGTCCCGAGCGCGGTCTTGACGAGGCCGCCGCCGAGCGCGACGCCGTACCACGGCAGCGCGAGGCTGGCGGCGACGACCGCGGCGCCGGCGACTGCGAGCCGCTCGTGCGCCGTGAGCGAGGCGATGAAGGCGGTCAACCCCGGTGGCCCGGCGGGTCAGTCGAAGTCGAGCGGCTGGCGACCGCCGTAGCCGGCCTCGATCTCGTGCCAGTGCTCGATCGGCCCCTCGCCCAGCTCCCAGCACAGGTACACCTCGCGCCCGTTGCGGATCGCCGGGAAGTCGATCAGCCCGCGGTCGATGTCGCGGACCACGATCCCCGCCTCCTCGAGCGTGCCGAGCATGCCGCGGACCTTGAGGAAGGCCTCGCCGACCTGGCGGCCCAGCTCGCCGCCGCCGTTCGTCGGCGCCGCGTCGGACAGCAGCTCATGAGCCTCCGCGTCGGTGAGCTCGTCCTTCGCCTCGCGCAGTCGGCGAAGCAGCCCCTCGACGCTCGGCAGCAGCGCGTTGGCGTCGTCGACCGTGTAGTGGCGCTCGTGCAAGGTCCGCCCGCCCCCGGCCGCGCTTTCCCCTGATCCAGCCACGGCGCGATTATGGCGCTATCTCGACAGGCCCTTCACCGAAGCTGGACCTGCCGAGCCAGCGCCTGCGCGCGGAGGGGATCGCCGGAGGGCCGCGAATACACGGCCATGGAAGCCGTCTCGCCTACACTCGAGCTCGCGCGCGAGCGGGTGTTGGCTCCGCCCGCCCCGCCGCGGCCGGCGCCGGGCCCCGACGTCAGGATCGACACCCGCGCCGTCTGCATCGCGCTCGCAATCGTGATCTCGTGGCTCGCCGCGGGGGCGCTGATCGTCGGGCTCGCGTGGTTCGCATCGACGCTCGAGCGCAGCGGCCAGATCCCGCCGGAGACGTGGCCGTACTCGCTCGCGTGGAGCAGCGCGGCGCTGACCGCGCTCGCCACCAGCGTCGCCAGCCTTTTCCTCCCGGCGCGGCGTGTCGCGCTGCTCGCGACGGCAGCGCTCGTCGCAATCGGGATGCTCGCCGCGACGGTTGCGGCGAACGCGCTGGCCTGAGGCCAGCGCGGGCACGGCGGCCTATCCGCGTTGGGCGTCGCGGGCGCGCGCGGCGAAGTGCGCGACGCCGAGCTGCTCGAACTCCGTCGCCGCTGCGTCGAGCGCCTCCGCCGCCGCCTCGGGGTCCGTGTCCTGGAGGCGCCCTCCGCGAAGCAGCGCGCAGCGCGCGGCGGCGACCGGGAGCCCGAGCCGGGACCAGGCCTCGCGCGCCTCGGCGAGCGCCTTCGCCCCCGAGGCCGGATCCTGGTCGGTGGCGCCGCGGGCCTCGGCGGTGTGCGCCTCGCCGACCGGGTAGTGGATGCGCTGCGACAGGCGCTCTGCCTCCTCGGCGGCCTCACGCGCCGCGTCGGGCCGCCCGCCGAGCGCCAGCGTCACCGCGCGGGCCGAGATCGACTCGATCGACTGCGCGATCAGCCCCGCCCGCTCGCACACGTCAAGCGCGCGGGCGAACGTCGTCTCGGCCTCGGCGTGGTCGCCGCGGTCGCGCAGCGTCGCCCCGAGCCAGTACAGGGCCGCGAACGCGACCTCGGAGCGGCCGACCTGCTCGGCGAGCTCGTGCGCGCGGCGGCACGCCGCCGCCGCGTCGTCCCAGCGGCCCTCGCGCCACCTCAGCACGCCGCGCATCACGTACGGGAAGCACAGGTTCCCAAGCAGCCCCTCGCGCTCGGCGAGCGCCGCGCTGGCCTCGGTCGAGCGCTCCACCTCCTCCCAGTCCGCGCGGTACGCGGCGAGCTGCGCCAGCGCGGCGTGCAGCTCGACCTGGGAGGGGAGGGCGCCGACCTGTTCGGCGAGCCCGAGCGCCTCGGCATACGCCGACGCCGCCTCGTCGTAGTCGGCCTCGGAGATCTCGAGGTGGTAGCCGAGCGTGAACAGGGCGCGGACCGCCTCGCCGGGGTCAGTGCCGCGCGCCAGCTCGACCGAGCGCTCGAGATTCTCGCGCGCCTTCTCGGTGTCGCCGATGCGGCCGAACACGCGGCCGAAGATCCCGTGGGCGCGGCTCGCCGCCGCCGCCTCGCCGAGTCGCTCGGCGAGCCGCAGCGCCTTCTCCGAGGCGTAGATCGCGAGCATGTTGTCGCCGGTGTGCATGTACAGCGACGCCGCCTCCTCGTACAGCCGCACGAGCTCGAGGCTGGGGGGGCCGTCCTTGAGCAGGTCGATGCCGCGCTGGTAGTGGTCGATCGAGGTCTCGCGCTGTCCCTTGTGCCACAGCCCGGCGCCGATCTTGCGGTGCAGGTCGCCAACCCGGGCCAGGTCCTCCTCGCCGCGGTGGTACTCCAGGCACTCCTCCCACACCTCGACCGCCGAGTCGACGCGGCCGAGCCGCAGCGAGACGTCGCCGAGCTTCTCGCCGATCCGCGCCCGCGCCGCGGGCTCCCCGTCCCGCGCCAGGTCGTACGCGGCGGAGAAATGTCCCAGGGCCTCCTGGTTCGAGTACAGCGACGCGGCCCGCTCGCCCGCGGCCTCGAGCGAGCGCAGCGCGGCGGACTCGATCTGCTCGCGGTCGTCGGTCGGCAGATCGGTCTCCGCCGCGAGCGTGGCGGCGCGTGCGTAGTGCCCCGCAACCAGCGCCACGACCGCGTCGAGCCGTTCGCCGGCGCGGTCCTCGATGAAGCCGCCGACCTCGGCGTGCTTGCGCACGCGGACCGACTTCGGCAGCGTCGAGTAGGCGACGTCGCGGATCAGCGCGTGCTTGAACGCGTACTCGTGCTCGCCCGCGAGCCGGCTGCCGGCGCTGGTCACGATCAGCTCCTTCTCCTGAAGCGCGCCGAGGGCGTCCGCGAGGTCGGCGCCCTCCTCGTTCGCGGGCCCGGCGAGGGCGCCCTGCCAGAAGGTCTGGCCGACGACCGAGGCGTGCTGGAGCAGGTGCCGCTCGATCGGCTCCAGTGAGTCGAGCCGCGCCGCCAGCACGGAATGGACGCTGTCGGGGAGCGTGTCGGCGGCCGCCGCGCCCTCCTCGCGGATGCGGTTGATCATCTCCTCCGCGAACAGGGGATTGCCGCCGGAGCGCTCGGCGACCTGGGGCGCGATGTCCGTGAGGCCGTTGCCCCCGTCGCCCGCGCGCGGCAGCAGCGCGCCGACGAGCTCGCGGGTCTCCTCGTCGCCGAGCGGCTCGAGCGAGATCGTGGTCGCGTTGCGACGCCCGCCGCCCCACCCCGAGCGCCGGTCGAGGAGCTCGTCGCGCGCCAGGCACACGATCAGCACCGGGCCGCGCACCCACCGCGCCACGTACTCGATCAGGTCGAGCATCCCCTCGTCCGCCCAGTGGATGTCCTCGAACGCGAGCAGCAGCGGCCGGTCGCGGCTCACCGCCTCGATCACCGACCGCGCCGCCGATAACAGCCGGTCGCGCATCTGCTGCGGGTCCTCGACCTCGAACGACGAGGTCGAGGTGACGTGCTCGCCCGGCTCGATCCCGAGCGGCCGCGCGAGGATCGCCGCGAGCCGCTCCGGCGGCTCGTCGGTCTCGGCGTCGGAGACCAGCTCCTCGATCCCGCGCCGCAGCTTCTCCCACGCGACGTCGGGGCCGTCGGTGTCGACGATCTCGAACTGGGACCGCAGCACTTCGGCGAGCGCCCAGTACGCGACCCCAGCGCCGTACGCGGGGCAGTGTCCCTCGCGCACCGCCGGGCACAGCGGCCGGCCTGAGATCACCGCGGTGAGCTCGCGCAGCAGTCGCGACTTGCCGACCCCGGCCTGGCCGATGACGGTGACGAGGTGCGGGCGGCTCTCACGCACAACGCGCTCGAACAGCGACTCGAGGATCGCCGACTCGTCCTCGCGCCCGACGAGCGGGGTCTCCGTCCGGGTCACGCGTCGCGCCGCCTCCGGGTCGAGCACGCTCGCCGCCTCCCACGCGGGGACGGGCTCCGACTTCCCCTTGAGGTCGAGCGTCCCGACCTCGTCGTAGGTGATCGCGCTCCTGGTGAGGCGGAACGTCCCCTCGCCGACGGTGACGCTGCCGGGCCTCGATGCGGCCTGGAGCCGCGCGGCGACGTTGACCGGGTCGCCGATCACCGTGTAGCGGTCGCCGACCTCGCCGGCCAGCACCTCGCCCGAGTTGATCCCCACCCGCAGCGCGAAGCTCACCCCGGCGGGGCCCGCGATCAGCTCGTTGATCTCGTCCATTGCGGCGATCATCGCCAGGCCCGCCCGCACCGCGCGCTCGGGGTCGTCCTCGTGCGCCACGGGGGCGCCGAACACCGCCATCACGTTGTCGCCGATGTACTTGTCGACGTTGCCGCCGTGGCGGAGGACCTCCTCGCCGAGCCGCCGCAGGGCGCGGTCGACCAGCGACTTGACGTCCTCGGGGTCCATGCGCTCGGCGACCGCCGTGTACCCGGACAGGTCGGCGAACAGCACCGTCGCCTTGCGCCGCTCCTCGGGCGGCGCGGCGGCCGCCGGGGGCTCCGCGGCGGGCAGCTGGGCGCCCGTCTCGAGGTCGGTCCCGCACTCGATGCAGAACCGCGCCCCGGGCGGGTTCTCGGCGCCGCAGCTGGGGCAGCGCGGCGCCAGCGCGCTCCCGCACGACATGCAGAACTTCGCCCGCTCCGGGTTCTCGGCGCCGCAGTTGGGGCAGTTCATGGTCGGCGGTCCCTCACCGCGCCCGCGCTCACTCGACGGGCGGGATCTCCTCGACCGGGGTCGCGGGCCGCGGCTCGGCGCGCGGCTCGCGGCGCACGCCTGGCTCCTCGTCCGCCGCCTCGCGGCCGACGCGCTCGTCCTCGAGGTGCTTCATGTAGTGGTCGATAAGCGCCCCCACGGTCAGCAGCGCCTCGCGCTGCATCTCCTGCCACTGGTCGCGCACCTCCTGGGTCGTCGACGCGCGCAGGACATCCGCCGTGCGGCAGATCGGGCACCACTCCACGCACTGGGTCTCGGTCCCGTCCCCGATGCCCGGAATGCCTTGAGCGTCGCTGTCTCGCGCTGGATCGGGCATCGCCGAGCGATGATAGAGCGGCGTGCCGAGAGCCGTGGTGGCGGCCTTGCTAGATGACCGATCCCCAATCCCCGCGCAGCCGGATGGCAACACGCGGATTGGGGTTCGATCATCTAATCTGCGCCGCTGCCCCACACGCCAGCCTGGGAGGACCGATCTCGTGAGCCGTATTCGACTGCTTTCACTCGCCGCCTGCGCGCTGCTCGGCGCCGCCGTCGTCGCCGGGTGCGGCGGGGGCGGGGGGGACGAGGACCCGCAGCAGGTCCTCGACGAGACCTTCTCCAACGACGAGACCGTGAGCAGCGGCGTGCTCGACCTGTCGCTGTCGGCGTCGGCCGAGGGCGACGAGGGCGGCAGCATCGACGCCTCGATCGGCGGCCCGTTCCAGGGCGACGAGCAGCAGGAGGGCGAGTTCCCGCAGTTCGACCTCGCTGTGAGCGCGAGCGGCGAGGGCCAGGGCCTGGGGTTCGACTTCGAGGGCGGCCTGATCGCGACCTCCGACCAGGCGTTCGTGGGCTACCAGGACAACACCTACGAGGTCCCGGCGGCGTTCTTCGACCAGATCAAGAAGGCATCCGAGCAGGCGCAGAGCCAGGCGCAGCAGCAGGGCGACAGCGAGGACGCGGGCGCGGTCTTCGAGCAGCTCGGCCTCGACCCCTCGGGGTGGCTCACCAACCTCGAGAACGAGGGCGACGAGGACGTCGAGGGAACGGAGACGATCCACATCCACGGCGATGCCGACGTGCCGGCGATCCTCGAGGACGTCCAGAACCTGTCCGAGCAGGCCGGTGAAGGGGAGCTCGACCGCGACGAGGTCGCCATGGTCGCGGACGCTGTCGACGACGCCGGCATCGACGTGTACTCGGGCAAGGACGATCGCATCCTGCGCAAGCTCGACCTCAACCTGGCGCTGAGCCCGCCCGAGGACGACGACTCCGGTGTCGACAGCGTCGACGTCGAGTTCTCGATCACGCTCAGCGACGTCAACCAGGAGCAGACGATCGAGGCGCCGAGCGACGTCCAGCCGTTCAGCGGCCTCGAGCGCGCGCTCGGCCTCCCGCCGGGGATCCTCGAGGGTGCCCTCAGCGGCCAGCTCGGCGGCGGCAGCCTCGGCGGCGGACTGGGCGGTGGCGGTCTCGGCGGAGGCGGCGGCGGCGGCGGCGGAGGCGGCAACGCGATCGCCAAGTGCCTTCAGAACGCCACGTCCGAGCAGCAGGTCAACGACTGCCTGACCCAGTAGGCGCTGCGACCGCGTCGGCCGCGATGGCCCCGCTCGGCTTGATGTTCTGGTTCGAGCGGAACACGTTGTCTGGGTCGTAGCGGTCCTTGAGCGCCGTCAATCGCGCATAGGCCTCCGGCCTGAACGCCGCGATCACCCGCTCCTCGCCCTCGTCGCTGAGGAAGTTGAGGTAGGCGTGGCCGGTCGCGAACGGCTTCATCTCCGCGGCGAGCTCGCGCGTCCACGCGATGTTCGCCTCGTCGTCGGCGGGGTCGGGCCACAGCGAGGTGATGTGGTAGTTGAACGGCGCCCCCCGCGAGCCGAGCGCCATTGCGTCGTCCGGCACCCGGGACGGCGCCCCTCCGCCCGGGAGCATGAGGATCTGGGTGAGGGGGGACGGTTTGGAGAGGTGATAGCGGCACAGAACCTGGATTGCCTCGTCGGGGAGGCCCGCGAGGAAGTCGCCGGTCCAGTAGTTGCGCATCCCGTGCGGGTACCCGTCCTCGATCAGCCGCTGCAGCTCGACGTAGGGCATCGGCCGCACCATGTCGAGCGCCGGCGGGCCGAACTCGCGCAGCGGCCGCAGCGCCTCCTCGCCTTCCTCCACGGGCCCCGCGTAGCACACGATCACCCCCGCGACCGGCTGCCCCCGGACCGGCTCCGGGGCGGGCTCCTCGGGTGGCGCGGTCAGCAGCGCGACCGCCGCGCCGACCTCGTCCGGGGCATCGGCCATCGCGTCGCGGAGGTTGGCCAGCACCCCAGCCGCCATCGGCGCCGGATACAGCAGCATCCCGCCGAGGAGGGTGGGGCCGATCGGGTGCAGCCGAAGCTCGAACTCGGTCACGACCCCGAAGTTGCCGCCGCCTCCCCGCGTGCCCCAGAAGAGCTGTGGGTTCTCGTCCTCGGACGCGGTCAGGACGGCTCCGTCCGCGGTCACGATCTCGACTGAGAGCAGGTTGTCGACGGTGTAGCCGCACTTGCGCTCGATCCACCCCGACCCCGCGCCCAGCGTCAGCCCGCCGATGCCGGTGGTCGGATGCCGCCCCCCGGTCACCGCCAGGCCGTGCCCCTGGGTCGCGGCGTCGAACTCGCCCCAGGTGAGCCCGGCGCCGGCGCGGCAGGTCCGCGCCTTGGCGTCGATCTCGATCCCCTTCATCGGACGCAGGTCGATCATCACCCCGTCGTCGCAGACGGCTTTCCCGGTGACGTTGTGGCCGCCGCCGTAGACCGACACCGGTAGCCCGGCCTCGCGCGCGAAGCGCAGCGCCGTGGCGACATCGGCGGCGCCGTCGCAGCGCGCGATCAGCGCGGGGCGCCGGTAGAACATCCCGTTGAACGCCTTTCGCAGCTCGTCGTAGGGTGCATCGCCGGGCGCGACGATCTCGCCGCCGAAGCCGAGTCGCTCGAGCCCACCTGCGTCAACGTCCGTCATCCGTCTCCACCTTCCGTTCGTTTGCGCGGAAGGCGAGCCTGGCACCGGATGCCCTCCGGTACATCGGGGAGCTCCCCTATTGCGTCCCCGGTTTGCCTCCCAACGCGCGCATGGCGTAGGCGGCCGCCTCGGCGCGGTTTCGCAGGTCGAGCTTCGACAGGATGTGCCCGACATGGTGCTCGGCGGTCTTCGTGCTGATCACAAGCCGCTCCGCGATCTCGGGGTTGGAGAGGCCGTGGCCGAGCAGCTCGAGGACCTCCGACTCGCGCTTGGTGAGCGGCTGGCGCCGCTTCGGAGCGCTGCGGCCGGGCGAGCCGAGCGAGCGAAGGAGCGCCGCCGCGGCGTCCGCGTCGCGGCTCGCGCGGCGGCGGTCGAACGCCTCGAGCGCCGCCTTCGCCTCCGCCACCGCGACCTCCGGCTGCTTGGTGGCTGCGGCCCGCGCGAGCTCGAGGCGGGCTCGCGCGAGCTCGACCGGCATCTCCGCGCGCGAGAACGCCGACAGCGCGTCGCGCAGACACGCCTTGGCGTCTCCGGACCCCGTGGCGAGGCACAGCTTCCCCTCGGCGAGCGCCGCGCACGCCTCCAGATAGGGACTCGGGTGGGTCTCGGCGTGCCGCGACAGGCGCTGCGCGGCGTCGCCGGCGCCGGCCACGTCACCGTCCGCCAGGCACACGTCGACGAGCAGGGCGAGCAGCGGGCCGGCGGCCCCGGCGTGAGTCCGTGGATCGGCGAGACCGCGATCGATCGCCTCGCGTGCCAGGGCGGTGCTGCCGCGCGCCAGGTGCAGCGCCGCGAGCGGCCTGGCTGCGTCGAGGCGCTGGTCGATCCCCTCGAGCAGCACCTCCGCCTCCTCGAGCCTGCCCTGGCGCACGCGCAGGTCGGCGAGCCGCGCGAGGACCATCGCCCGGCTTCCCTCGTAGCCGCGCTCGAACATGCGCGCCGCCTCGTCGAACTCGGTCTCGGCCTCCTCCCAGCGCCCGGCCGCGGTCAGGATGCCGCCGTAGTGCGCGCGGCAGAACGCACCGACCGCGGTGCGACTGCGGCGCTGGACGAGCTCGTCGGCGGCCCGCAGCCACCGGTCCGCGCGGGCGACGTCCTGGAGCTGCTCGCAGGCCACGAACATCCCGCAGAACACGCTCTCGACGACCTCGATGTCCTCGACCTCGCCGCTGCACACCGCGGTCAGCGACTCGTCGAGCAGCCGCATCCCCTCGTCGATGCGGCCCGCGGCGATCCTGTCCTCGGCGATCCGGCTCAGCGCCGCGAACTCGAGGTCGGCGTCTCCGAAGCGCCTGCCGAGCTCGAGCGCGGCCGCCAGCCGCCGCTCGCGGATCTCGCCGTACGGCTCGAGGATCGCGTGCACGACCTCGGCCCAGCCGCGCTCGACAGTGTCCTCGCCCGCCTGCTCGAGCAGCCGCTCGGCGCGCGACAGCCATCCGCCCGCCAGCGCCAGGTCGCCGTACAGGTTGAGGTGCAGCCACGCGAGCACGCGGGCGGCGCGGGCGGCGCCGAGCGCGTCGCCCTCCTCGCGGTAGCCGGCGAGGGCGCGCTCGTGCGCCTTGATCGAGCCCGGATAGTCGATCTCCAGGTACAGCGCGCGGGCGCGTGCTTCCTCTTCGGCCCCGGTAGCCACCCGGGCAATGATCGCGCAGACAGGCGGAGAGCGACGCTCGCCGCCGCGCTACGCCCCAACCGGCTCGACGTCGAAGTTGCGCTCGTAGAGCTCGCTGATGCGGGCGAGCTCGTCGTCGCTCAGCGGCGGCACGTCTGCGGCGCCGGCGTACTCCTCGAGCTCCGCGTCCGAGGTGATCGTCGGGATCACCGTCGTCACGCCGCTGTCGAGGATGAACCGCAGCGCGGCCTGGGCCATCGTCCGTGCGCCGCCGTTGTCGCACAGGAAGCGGATCCGCTCGATCTTCTGCAGCCCCTCGACCAGCCACTCGCGCGGCCGGTGGCGGCGGTGGTCGCCGTCGGGGAAGGTGGTGTCGAGCGTCAGGTTGTCGTCCAGCAGGCCGCTCGAGGTCGGCACCCGCGCCATGACGCCGATCCCGTGCCGCTGCGCGGCCGCGATCAGGTCGCGGCCGGGGTCCTGCTCGAGCAGGTTGTAGACGGTCTGGACCGCGGCGATGCCGCGGGTCTCGATCGCCCGCAGCCCCTCCTGGCGCCACCCGATCGCGGGGCCGAGCGCGACGCCGTAGTGGCGCAGCTTGCCCTCTGCCTTCAGCTCCTCGAGCACGGCGAACGTCTCGTCGCTGTCGATCGCGTCCATGCGCGGGTTGTGGAGCTGGTACAGGTCGACGCGGTCGGTGCCGAGCCGCCGCAGGCTGTCGTCGAGCGCCTCGCGCGCGAACGGGGCGTCCCAGCGCTGCTGGCGCTCGCCCTCGGAGTGATCGCGGCGCCCCGAGCCGAGCTCGTACCCGAACTTGGTCGCGAGCTGGATCTCATCGCGACGGGGGCCGAGCACGCGGCCGATGAGCTCCTCGTTGGCTCCGCGCCCGTACGCGTCGCCGGTGTCGAAGAACGTGATCCCGAGCTCCAGGGCGCGGTTCAGCAGCCGCTCGCCGTCGTCCTCGCTGACGTCGCCCCACCAGCTCGACCCCAGGGCCCAGGTCCCGAATCCGATCTCGGAGGCGGTGAGGTCGGTGTCGCCGAAGCGCCGGGACTTCACGACGGCCAGTGTATTTGTCTGGGCGCCGAGCATCGGCCGCGAAGCGGCCGACTGCGAGGCGAGTAGCAGGTCGCCGTACTGATTCGGGGCGAATAGGCTTGCGAGCCCCGATGGCCCCCGAGCGCACATCCCCGACCCGCTTCCTGCTCAGCGCCCAGGGATGGCCTTACCTGCTGGTCCCGTTCATCCCCGCCGCGGTCGCGCTCGAGCTCGCGCACGCGCCGGCGGCCGCGATCTTCGTCGTCGCCGCGCTGGGGATCATCCCCACCGCGGCCCTGATGGGGCTCGCGACGGAGGAGCTCGCGGCGCGCTCGGGCCCCGGGATCGGGGGGCTGCTGAACGTCACGTTCGGCAACGCGCCGGAGCTGATCATCGCCCTGTTCGCTCTCGGCGCCGGGCTTCAGGAGGTCGTCAAGGCGTCGCTGGTCGGCTCGATCCTCGGCAACATCCTGCTCGTCCTCGGCGCGGCGATGCTCGTCGGCGGCCTGCGCCGCGACCGCCAGCGGTTCGACCGCACCGCCGCCCAGGTGCAGTCGGCGATGCTGGTCCTCGCCGTCGCGGCGCTGATCATGCCGGCGATCTTCGAGCTCGTCGAGGGCAAGGGCCTGCCCGATGTCACCGCCGTGCGGGTCGAGTACGGCTCGACGGTCGAGACGCTGTCGGCGCTGACCGCGTGTGTGCTGATCGCCACCTACGTGCTCGGGCTCGTGTTCTCGCTGCGCACCCACCGCGACCTCTTCAACCCCCACTACGAGGACGCCGAGCAGACGCAGGGGTGGAGCGTGCGCCGCTCGGTCATCCTGCTGGCGGTCGCGGGGGTGGCGGTGGGGCTGATGTCCGAGGTGCTCGTCGGCTCGATCACCGAAGCGTCGGAGTCGATCGGGATCAGCGAGTTCTTCGTCGGCGTGATCGTGGTCGCGATTGTCGGCAACGCGGCCGAGCACTGGGTCGCGGTCCTGGTCGCGTTCAAGGACAAGATGGACCTCGCGGTCAACATCGCCGTCGGCTCGAGCGCCCAGATCGCGCTGTTCGTCGCCCCGGTGCTCGTGCTGGTGTCGTTCGTGCTCGGCCCCAGCCCGATGCCGCTGGTGTTCAACGGCTTCGAGCTCGGCGCGGTCATGATCGCGGTCCTGATCGCCAACTACGTCACCAGCGAGGGCGAGTCGACGTGGTTCGAGGGCGTCCAGCTGCTGGCCGTGTACGTGATCCTCGCGCTGGCGTTCGCCTTTGCATGAGCCCGGCACAAACCCGGCCGCGGCGGAGTCGGGAGCGAGCCACCATCAACCCCGCAAGTTCGCGAGCGAACTTGCGGGTGGTCTTAGGCTGATGCGAGCGAGCGGGAGACGAGCACGTGGCCGGTAACTGGGTTCTCCTCGCGGCGAGCTTCGCGGTCATCCTCGCGGGCGCACTGCTGTTCACGAACGCGGTCGAGTGGCTGGGCCACCGGCTGGCGATCGGCGAGGGGGCCGTCGGGAGCCTGCTCGCCGCGGTCGGCACGGCGATGCCCGAGAGCCTGATCCCGATCGTCGCCGTGATCGGTGGCGCGGAGGGGTCCGAGGACGTCGCGATCGGCGCCATCGTCGGCGCCCCATTCCTGCTCGCGACGATCGCGATGGCGCTGGTCGGCCTCTCGGCGCTCGCCTACCGCCGCCGCCGGTCGCAGGGACGCCATCTCAACGTCCACGTGCCGACGGTCGACCGCGACCTGTCGGTGTTCCTGCTCTTCTTCACCGCGGCGCTGATCCTCGGCATCGGCCTCCCGCTGGGGATCCGGATCGTCGCCGCCGTCGCGATGGTCGTCGGATA
>DATAFB010000066.1:0-3499 GCA_036257695.1 Solirubrobacterales bacterium
CGGCGAGCAGGTCGTGCAGGTAGTTGGTCTTGTGCTGGCCGTCCCCGTCGACCTGGGCCGCGACGTCGTAGCCGTGCGCGAGCGCGTACTTGAACCCAGACTGCATCGCGCCGCCGATCCCGAGGTTGAACGGATGGCGGATCACCGCCACGCCCTGTCCCGACGCCTCGGCGAAGGTGGCGTCGGTGGAGCCGTCGTCGACAACGACGACGTCGAAGTCGGGGGCGTGCTTTCGCACCCCGCGGATCACCTGCGCGACCATCCCCTCCTCGTTGTAGGCGGGAATGATCGCCAGCTTGCGCAGGTCGTCTGCGGGCTTGGGGTTCATGACGAGGAATCCATCCGTCACCTGCGGAGCGCAGATGCAGGAGGCGCGAGCCAGGTTAGCGCGCCGTGGCCGGCTCGGCGAGGCGTGAACGACGGGTTGTCATCCACATCAGCACCGCGAAGACGACCACGGCGATCGCGTTCAGGAACAGCTTGTAGTTGACCTCGACCTCACCGAAGATGTCGCCCCGCGCGGGCCGCGTGTCGGGGATCAGCCCGACCGCCGAGAACAGGCCGTCGACGATCAGCGCCGCGATCACCATCGTCACGAACATCAGCGCCGTGATCCGGATCGCGAACGCCCACCCGTAGTACTTGCGATACGCGGCGACGATCGGCAGCACGATCAGGTCGGCGAAGATGAACGCCATCACGCCGGCGAACGAGATCCCGCCCGACCACAGCACCGCGGCAAGGGGCACGTTGCCGATCGAGCACACGAAGCTGAGCACGGCGATGATCGGCCCCGCGACGACGTTCTCGATCGTCTTCACCGCGGCCGGGGCGTCCTCGATGAACAGGAAGTCGAAGACCTCGTTGCCGAGCAGGCCGATGAAGCCGGCGAGCAGGAACCCGATCGTGATCTCCTTCCACAGCATCGCCCAGTCCATGCGGAATTTGTCGGCGACCTCGGCCCACGCCGCCGACGAGGTCAGCCGCTCGGGCAGGCCGGCGTCGCTGGCGTCCGCGCCGCCGTCGTCGCGCTCGGCGACCGCCCCCCGGGCGTGCTCGCGGGCGCGCGCCTCGAGGCGGGGGGAGACGAACAGGCGCAGCATGACCGCCATCAGCGCGATCATCAGCAGGCCGCCGACGAACTCGGCGAGCGTGAACTGCCACCCGATCAGGACCCACAGCACCACGCCGAGCTCCCAGACCAGGTTTGTGGACGCGAACTGGAACGCGAGCGCGGTGACCGCCGACGCGCCCTTGGCGAGCAGCGAGCGGGCGATCGCGATAGCGGCGTACGAGCACGACGACGAGGCGGCGCCGAGCCCGGTGGCCTTGGCCACGGGCGCGAAGCCGGTCCCTGCCAGCGCCGACTCGACCCGCCGCCGCGGTACCCACGCCTGAACGATGGCCGAGATCAGAAAGCCGAGCACCAGCGCCCACCAGACCTCGTACGCCATCAGGAACGAGTTCTCGAGCCCGTCGCCGACGGTCGACAGCGCGTCGCCCATCCCAAATACCCTATGGGGGTATAGCCCGGCTGTCAACGGGAACGTCGCGAGCAGGGTTTCGGCGCGCGCGCCCGTAACAGAGTCCGATGGAGCGCAGCGCGGAGCAGCGGTCCGGTTTGGCGCGCCGCCGCCCTGTGCGCGGCCGCGACGAGTGGGGGATCGAGTTCTCCCGCATCGTCGCGTTCAGCGACGGCGTGTTCGCGATCGCGATCACGCTCCTGGCGCTCTCGATCGACATCCCCCAGCACCTTCCGTCGGACACGAGCGTGGGCGAGATGCTCGAGAACCAGACCGGCGACCTGATCGCGTATGCGATCAGCTTCGCGGTCGTGGGCAAGCTGTGGCTGTCGCACCACTGGTTCTTCGCCACCGTGGAGCGATTCGACAACGTGCTGATGGGACTCAACATCCTCTACCTGGCGTGGATCGCGCTGATCCCGGTGACGAGCGAGGTGCTGGGCGACTACGGGGACAACTCGGCCGGGGTGATCATCTACGCGATCGTGATGGTGGCGGTCAGCCTCACGTTCCAGGCGCAGATCGGATACTCGTTGCGCAACGACCTCCTGCGCCCCGAGCTGCGCGAGCTCGAGCACAGGGTCGTAGAGCCCGCCAACCTGATCGTCGCCGCGGTGTTCCTGCTGTCGATCCCGGTCGCGTTCGTCAGCCCGCTCGCGGCGGTGCTGATGTGGCCGATCATCTTCCTCACCGGACGGCGGCTCGCCTTCCGCATCGCAGACCTCCGATCCTGACGCGGCGGCGAGATGCCGGCTGAGCAGGCCGACTCGCTCGAACGGCTGGCTGACGAGATCCACGGGTGCCGGCTGTGCCCGCGATTGGTCGCGTGGCGCGAGCGGGTGGCCGCCGACCCTCCGCGCCGCTACCGAGGCGAGCGGTACTGGGCGCGTCCCGTGTCGGGTTTCGGCGATCCCGGCGCCCGGATCGTGGTCGTCGGGCTGGCCCCTGCGGCGAACGGCGGCAACCGCACCGGCCGGGTGTTCACCGGCGACCGCTCCGGCGACTGGCTGTTCGCGGCGCTCCACCGCGCCGGGCTCGCAAACCAGCCGACCTCGACCCACCGCGGCGACGGGCTGCGGCTCGTCGACGCGTGGGTGACGGCGGTCAACCGCTGCCCGCCCCCGCGCAACCGCCCGACGCCCCAGGAGCGCGACAACTGCCTTCCCTACCTGGTGCGGGAGCTGGCGCTGCTCGACCGGGCGCGGGTCCTGGTCGCGCTGGGGTCGTTCGCGTGGGACGGCGCGCTTCGCGCGCTGCGCGAGGCGGGCCACGCGACGCCGCGACCCAGGCCGCGCTTCGGGCACGGGGCCGAGGCGACGGTCGGGCCGTACGCGCTGCTGGGGTGCTTCCACCCCAGCCAGCAGAACACGTTCACCGGGAAGCTGACCGAAGCGATGTTCGACGAAGTGCTGGCCCGCGCGCGCGAGCTGGCGGGCTGAGGGTCGCTAGCGGGCGGGCGCCGGGCGCAGCATCGCCCACAGCGGGACGTCGCGTGGCAGCCCGCGCTCGCCGTCGAGCTCGAACCCGAACCGACGGTAGTAGGGGAGGTTCTCCTGCGGGATAGACGATCGCCACGCCGAGCAGGCGGCCGTCCTCGGACGCGGCGAGCAGCGTGGCCGCGGCGCGCGTCTGTGCGGGTGCGAGCGGTCCGACCTTCATTCGCCGATACTGCCACCTGGAGATAGCGATGTTCCCGATCAACTTCCCCAACGTGCTCACCGTGCTGCGGATCCTCGCGGTGCCGGTGATCGTGGTCGCGCTGCTCGACGAGACCCCGGACGGCGACGTGCTGGCGGCGGTCGTGTTCGCCCTCGCGGCGGTCACCGACAAGCTCGACGGCTACATCGCCCGCCGTCGCGACGCGGTGACGACGTTCGGCAAGCTGATGGACCCGCTCGCTGACAAGCTGCTGATCGTGGCGGCGCTGGTCGCGCTGGTGTCGCTGGGGCGGCTCGCCGCGTGGGTGGCGATGGTGA
>DATAFB010000069.1:0-27141 GCA_036257695.1 Solirubrobacterales bacterium
CGGGATCGATACGGTCAAGCAGGCCGAGGTCTTCGCGACGATCCGCGAGGCCTACGAAATCCCCTTCGACGACACCCTGAAGCTGCGCGACTACCCGACGCTCAACCACGTCGTGGCGTTCGTCAACGAGCGATCCGGCGCCGCGCCGGCCGCCGAGCCCGTCCCCGCGGCCGAGCCGGCGCCCGAGCCCGCCGCCGCCAAGCCCGAGCCGGCGCCACAGCCGCCCGGCGGCGACGACGAGGCAGCGTTCCCGCGTCGCGTGCCCGTCCCGGTCGTGCGACCGCCGCTCTCCTACTGCGTGCCGACGGGCGTGGAGCTGGCCAGGGGCAGCCGGGTGATCCTCCGGCGGGACTCCGGACGGGTGGGCGCGGCGCTCGCGAAGCGGCTCGAGAAGCTCGGCGTCGAGGTGCTCGAGATCGCCGGGTCTCCCGACGCCGAGGAGCTCGAGCGTCAGACCACAGACTGGAAGGCGGCTGGTCCGATCGACGGCGTGTACTGGCTGGCTGGCCTCGACGAGGAGTCCCTCGACGAGCTCGAGCCCGAGCAGGCGCACGAGGCGCTCCACGCCCGGGTCAAGCTGCTTGTGACCGTGATGCGCGCGCTATCGGAGCAGGAGGCGGACCGTGATCCGTTTCTGATCGCCGCCACGCGGCTCGGCGGCCGCCACGGCTACGACGAGGCGGGTGCGACCTCCGTGCTCGGCGGCGCCGTCAGCGGCTTCACCAAGGCGCTCGCCCGCGAGCGCCCGGAGGCGGTGATCAAGGCGGTCGACTTCCCGCCCAGCCGCAAGACCGCCGCGATCGCCGACCTGCTCGTCGAGGAGACCACGCGCGACCCGGGCACGATCGAGGTCGGCCACGCCGACGGCCTGCGGTGGAGCGTCGGCCTCGTGGAGCGCGAGGCGGTCCCCGACCCGCAGCGAGCGCTCGGCTCGGATTCGGTCTTCGTGATCACCGGCGCGGCGGGCAGCATCGTGTCGGCGATCACGTGCGAGCTCGCGCAGGCCGCGAACGGGGGCACGTTCCACCTGCTCGACTTGGTGCCGGCCCCGGATGCGGACGATCCCGACCTGGAGCGCTTCACCTCCGACGCCGACGGGCTGAAGCGGGAGCTCGCCGACCGCATCAGGGATCGCGGCGAGCGCCCCACCCCGAAGCTTGTCGAGCGCGAGCTGGCGAGGATCGAGCGGGCCCGAGCGGCGCTGGATGCGATCGAGGCGATTCGGAACGCCGGTGGCGAGGCTCACTGGCATCAGGTCGATCTCACGGACGCGGCAGCGGTCGAGCAGGCGCTCGCCGTGCTGCGCGGGAGCAGGGTGGACGTGCTGCTCCACTGCGCCGGCCTCGACCTCAGCCACTTCCTGCCCGACAAGCCGCAGCCCGAGTACGACCTCGTCTTCGACGTCAAGGCCGACGGCTGGTTCGCGCTCCTGCATGCCCTGCGCGACGCCGAGATCGGGACCGCGGCGGTGTTCAGCTCGATCTCCGGACGGTTCGGCAACGCCGGCCAGACCGACTACTCCGCCGCCAACGACCTGCTGTGCAAGAGCATCTCCAACTTCCGCCGCTCGCGGCCGGACACCGTCGGCGTGGCAATCGACTGGACCGCGTGGGCCGGAATCGGGATGGCCACCCGCGGCTCGATCCCCAAGACGATGGAGGCGGCAGGGATCGAGATGATGCCGCCCGAGCTCGGCATGGCGGCGGTCCAGCGCGAGCTGACGGCGGCCGGCGACGGCGGCGAGGTGCTGATCGCAGGGTCGCTCGGCATCCTCGCCGACGAGCGGCATCCCACGGGAGGCCTCGATCCCGATCTGGCGACGACCGGCGCCGCCGAGGCCAAGGGGCCGATGACCGGACGGATCGCGGCGATGACCCTGCGCGACGGCCTCGCGGTGCTCACCGATCTCGACCCTTCGCGGCAGGCTTTCCTCGACGACCACCGGATCGACGGAACCCCGGTGCTCCCCGGGGTGATGGGCATGGAGGGCTTCGCGGAGGCGGCGCGCGCGCTGCTGCCGGGCTGGCACGTGATCTCGCTGGAGGACGTCGAGCTGCAGGCGCCGTTCAAGTTCTACCGGGACGAGCCGCGGGCGCTCGAGCTGCGGGCCCTTCTGCGCGATGCCGGCGATGGCAGGATCGAAGCGGACTGCCAGCTCGTCGGCCGTCGCACGTTGCCTGGACAGGGCGAGCAGGAGACGATCCACTTCTCCGGGCGCGCGGTGCTCGCGCGCAAGGTGCCCGAGCCGCCGGTCGTCGACAGCGCGGACACGGAGGAGGCGGAGGCCGACCGCACGGTGAACCGGGACGCCGTGTACCGCCTGTACTTCCACGGTCCCGCGTACCAGGTCCTCGACGCGGCGTGGAGCGCGAACGGGACGGTCGTCGGCCGCCTCGCCGACGAGCTTCCGCCGGCGCACGAGCCGCCCGGACAGCCCACCGAGATGCCACCGCGGCTCGTCGAACTGTGCTTCCAGACGGCCGGCGTGCGGGAGCTCGGCACCGCCGGGCGGATGGCGCTGCCGACGCACGTAGACCGGGTGCAGTGGTTCGCCGGCGTCGACGAGCATGGGCCGCTGTGGGCGGTGGTGCGGCCGCGCGACGACGACGGCGTCGACGCCGACGTGGTCGGTCCCGACGGCAAGGCGCGTCTCCGGCTGGAGGGCTACCGGACGATCGCGCTCCCCGGCGCCCCCGACCCGCAGGCGCTCGAGCCGATCCGCGCCGCGATCGGATAGGAGCGCGCCCCGCAATGGCGATGACGCGTCCCTTCAGCCGCTTGGCGATCGTGAACCGCGGCGAGCCCGCAATGCGGCTGATCCACGCCGTCCGCGAGCTCAACGAGGAGGGCGGGGAGCCGATTCGGCTGATCGCCCTGTACACCGAGGTCGACCATCACGCACTGTTCGTGCGATCGGCCGACGAGGCGTACTGCATCGGCCCCGCGACGTTCACGGCCCCGGACGGCAGCAGGCAGGCCGGCTACCTCGACTACGACGCGCTCGAGCGGGCGCTGCGCGAGACGCACGCCGACGCGGCGTGGGTGGGATGGGGCTTCGTTGCGGAGCGCCCCCATTTCCCGGAGCTGTGCGAGCGCCTCGGCGTGGTGTTCGTCGGCCCCGATGCGGAGGTCATGCGGCTGCTCGGGGACAAGATCAGCGCCAAGCGGCTCGCGGAGCGGGCGGGCGTGCCGGTGGCTCCGTGGAGCGGCGGGCCGGTGGGCGATCTCGAGGAGGCGGTTCACAAGGCGGAGCAGATCGGCTATCCGCTGATGATCAAGGCGGCGGCCGGGGGCGGCGGTCGCGGGATCCGCAGGGTGGCGAATGCGAGCAAGCTCCCCGCGGCGTTCGAGCGCGCCCGCACCGAGGCGCAGGGCGCGTTCGGCGAGCCCACCGTCCTGCTCGAGCGGCTGATCACCACCGCCCGGCACGTCGAGGTGCAGACGATCTCCGACGGCGCCGGCGGAGCATGGGCGGTCGGCGTTCGCGATTGCAGCCTGCAGCGCCACAACCAGAAGGTGATCGAGGAGTCCCGAAGCCCGGCCCTCGACGAGCGACAGGAGCGCGAGATCGCGGAGGCGGCCAGGCGGATGATGCTCGAGGCGGGCTACCGGGGGGCCGCCACGGTCGAGTTCCTGTACGAGCCCGAGGCGCGCCGCTTCTCGTTCATGGAGGTCAATACGCGGCTCCAGGTGGAGCATCCGGTCACCGAGGCGGTGACCGGCCTCGATCTGGTCAAGCTCCAGCTGCACGTCGCCGCCGGTGGCACCCTGGAGGGCGAGCCGCCGGCGCCGAGCGGCCACGCGATCGAGGCGCGGCTCAACGCCGAGGACCCGGATCTCGACTTCGCGCCCGCGCCGGGTAAGGTGGCGCTGCTGCGCCTGCCCAGCGGGCCCGGCGTGCGCGTGGACTCCGGGGTCGTGGCGGGGGACAGCATCCCGGCCGAGTTCGATTCGATGATCGCCAAGGTCATCGCCGTGGGACGGGATCGCGACGAGGCGATCGCCCGACTGCGTCGCGCCCTGCTGGAGACGACCGCCGTGATCGAGAGCGGGACCACGAATCACGGCTTCCTGCTCGAGCTCCTGTCGCACCCCGACGTACGGTCGGGCGATGTCGACACGACGTGGCTCGATCGGATGCCGGCAAGGCGCGAACCGGATCATCTCCGCCGCGTGGACGCGGCGCTGTTGCAGGCGGCGATCGAGCTCAGCGACGAGGCGACCGCGATGGATAGAGCTCGGTTCTACGCGCTCGCGCGGCGGGGACGGCCGCAGGCCCGCTCGGAAGTGGGGCGCAGGGTGGACCTGCGCCACGGCGCGGAGAGCTACGGCTTCCGCGTCTGTCAGCTGGGGCTCGAGCGCTACCGGGTGAGCGTCGACGACTCCGTGGTCGAGCTCGAGGTGGAGCGCCTCGGTGAGCACGAGCGGCGGCTCGTCGTGTGGGGGCGGAGCTTCCGCACCGCGATCGCACGTCAGGGCGCGGACCTGCTCGTCGAGGTGGACGGGGTGCCGCACCGGGTCGGACACGACGAGGGAGGGGCGGTGCGAAGCCACGCCCCGGGCGTGGTGGTCTCCGTCCCGGTCGCGGTGGGCGACGAGGTCGAGGCGGACGACGTGGTCGCGGTGCTGGAGAGCATGAAGATGGAGACCTCGCTGGTCGCGCCGGTCGCTGGCCGGGTCAGCAAGGTGATGGTGGGGCCGAACGTACAGGTGGACGCCGGGAGCTCCCTGGTCGAGATCGAGCCGTTCGAAGAGGGGCAGGCCAGCGGGCCGGCGGGCGAGCGGGTCGAGTTCCGGGATCGCCGCGTCCGCGCGGCGCTGCCTCCCTCGGAGCGCTGCACCGCAGGCCTCCGGCTTCTCGAGTCGGCGTTCCTCGGCTACGACGTGCCGGGCGAGATTGTCGACGAGGTGATCGCCGAGCTCCAGGAGCTCTCCACCGACCCCGAATGCGGGCCCGATCTCGCCGCCGGCGAGGGGCGGCTGCTGCGCCTGTTCTCCGACATGCGGGCCCTCACCCGTCCCCGTCACGACGCGGACGATCCGGCGCAGGTATTGCAGCGGAGTCCGCAGGAGTACCTCCATTCCTTCCTGCGGTCGCTCGACCCGGAGGCGGAGGGGTTGCCGGAGCGGTTCACGGCGCTGCTGCGGCGCGCGCTCGCCAACTACGGCATCGCGGACATGGACCGCACGCCCGGCCTCGAGGAAGCGTGCTACCGGGTGTTCCTCTCCCAGCAGCGGCTCGAGCCCCAGCGGTCGGCGGTGCTCGCGATACTCGACCGGCGGCTGGAGCGGGCGGAGCCGGTCGCGGAGGGCGCGCGCGACGACTTCCCCGAGACGCTCACCCGGCTCGGCGCGGCGACCGAGGGCCGCGACCCGGCGATCACCGATCTCGTACGGCAGGTCCGCTACCGTCGCTACGACGAGCCCGTGATTGCCGCGGCGCGCCAGGCCGCCTACGACGACGCCGGGAAGCACATCGAGGCCCTCGCCGCGGAGCCCGACGGGCCCGATCGGGAACGGCACATGCAAGCGCTCGTAGCGTGCCCGCAGGCCCTGGCGAGCCCGCTGTCGCGCAGGCTGCGCACGGCCGAGCCCCGCCTCGGTCGCGCGCTGCTCGAGGTGATGGCCCGCCGCTACTACCGCATGCGGTCGCTCTCGGAGTTCACCGACGCCACGGCGGGGGGCGCCAACTTCATCTGCTCCGAGTACCAGGAGGACGGCGGGCCGAAGCGCCTCGCCGTCGCCTTCGTCGAGCTGGCCGAGCTGCCGGCCGCCGTGGACGCGATCGCCGCCCTGGCGGGGGAGACCCCTGAGGGCGTCGGGCTGGTCGCCGACCTGTACGCCGAGTACGAGGGCCGGCCCGAGCCGCGCGCCGTGCTCGCCGCCCACATCGGGGAGGTCCTCGACGAGGTCGGGCTCCCGCCCGGGGTGGAGCGGGTCGTGCTCGCGCTAGTCGATCCGGCGCTGGGGAGCGGCATGGCGGCGATCGACGTGTGCAGCTTCCGGCGCGGTGCCGGCGATCGCCTCGAGGAGGATGAGTCGCTGCGCGGTCTGCACCCGATGATGGCGGAGCGTCTGCACCTTTGGCGGCTGGCGGAGTTCGATCTCGAGCGCCGCCCGTCGCCGGAGGACGTCTATCTCTATCTGGGTACGGCGCGCTCCGATCCCAAGGACGAGCGCCTGTTCGCGCTGGCCGAGGTGCGCGACCTGACGCCGGTGCGCGATGAAACGGGGCGGCCGGTCGCGCTCCCGGAGCTCGAGCGCGCGTTGACCGAGTCGATCGAGGCGATGCGGGCCGTGCAGGCTCAGCGCGAGCCGCGCAGCCGGCCGCTGTGGAACCGGGTGCAGATGTACGCGTGGCCGACGATCGCGCTCCAGCCCGAGGATCTGCGGGCGCTGATCGCCCGCTACGGGCGGATTACGCGAGACCTCGGGATAGAGATGGTCGAGCTGCGCGGTCGGATGCGCGAGGACGGCCGTGATCGGCCGTGCGAGCTGCGCTTCTTCAGCCCCACCGGACGGGGCGTCGTGGTGGAGGTCGAGGATCCGCCGAACCGACCGCTGGTGCCGCTCGAAGCCGGCGCCCGCCGCGTCATCCGGGCGCGCCAGCGTGGGACCGTCCACCCCGCGGAGCTCGTCAAGGTGCTGGCGCCGGCCCGCGGCGACTCCGATCACGAGGGACTGCCCCCGGGCGAGTTCGTCGAGCACGATCTGGACGCGGATGGCCGACTGGTGCCGGTTGATCGTGCGGCCGCGCTCAACGAGGCGAGCATCGTGGTCGGGCTCGTCCGTAGCCACACGGAGCGCTACCCCGAGGGAATGCTCCGGGTCGCGCTGTTCGGCGACCCTACGCGCGCGCTGGGCTCGCTCGCCGAGGGTGAGTGCAGGCGGATCATCGCGGCGCTCGATCTCGCGGAGGAGCTGCGGGCGCCTGTGGAGTGGTTCGCGCTCTCCGCCGGGGCCAAGATCGCCATGGACTCGGGGACCGAAAACATGGACTGGATCGCCGCCGTGCTGCGGCGGATCATCGCGTTCACGCAGCGCGGTGGCGAGCTCAACGTGGTCGTGACCGGCATCAACGTCGGCGCGCAGCCGTACTGGAACGCGGAGGCGACGATGCTGATGCATACCAGGGGGATCCTCGTGATGACGCCGGAGAGCGCGATGGTGCTGACGGGAAAGCAGGCGCTCGACTACTCGGGCGGGGTGTCCGCGGAAGACAACTTCGGCATCGGAGGTTTCGAGAGGGTGATGGGGCCGAGCGGTCAGGCTCAGTACTGGGCGCCGGACCTCGCGAGCGCCTGCCGGGTGCTGCTCGATTACTACGAGCACACGTACGTCGCACCGGGCGAGCGCTTCCCGCGCCGCGCGCCCACCTCCGACCCCGTCGACCGTGACGTGCGTGCCGCGCCTCACCACGCGCCCGGGTCCGACCTCGCGCGGGTCGGGGACATCTTCTCGGACGAGCGCAACCCGGGCCGCAAGAAGCCGTTCGACATCCGCTCCGTGATGCAGGCGGTCGCCGACAGCGACCGCGCCCCGCTGGAGCGCTGGGCCGGGTGGCGCGACGCCGAGATGGCGGTGGTCTGGGATGCTCACCTGGGAGGCCGGCCGGTGGCGATGCTGGGGATCGAGTCGCGACCGCTGGCGCGGCACGGCGCGATCCCCGCCGACGGGCCCGAGCAGTGGACGTCGGGCACGCTGTTCCCGCAATCGTCCCGCAAGATCGCGCGCGCGCTCAACGCGGCCAGCGGCAACCGGCCGGTGGTGGTGCTCGCGAACCTCGCCGGCTTCGACGGCGCGCCCGAGTCGATGGCGAAGTGGCAGCTCGAATACGGCGCCGAGATCGGGCGCGCGGTCGTGAACTTCAACGGCCCGATCGTCTTCTGCGTCGTGTCGCGTTACCACGGCGGCGCGTTCGTCGTGTTCTCCCGGACGCTCAACGAGGAGCTGGAGGTGATCGCGGTCGAGGGCGCGCACGCATCGGTGATCGGCGGGGCGCCCGCCGCGGCTGTCGTGTTCGCGGGCGAGGTCAAGCGCCGCGCCCTGGATGACCCACGCATCAAGGAGATCGATGCCCGGATCGAGGCCGCCGAGGGGCCGGAGCGTCAGCGGTTGCGCTCCGAGCGAGCCGAGCTGTTGGACCGCGTGCACTCAGAGAAGCTCGGCGAGCTGGCGGCTGAGTTCGACGCCGTCCACAGCGTGGAGCGCGCGGTTGAGGTCGGCTCCGTGAGCCGGATCATCGCGGCGCGCTCGCTGCGCCCCTACCTGATCGAGGCGGTGGAGTGCGGCATCCATCGCACGGAGAAGCGCCTGGCGCGGGCCGATGACCGCTCTCGGATGGCTGACACGCTCGCTGGCTGACGTCCCGCGAGACGACGACTGGATGAGCCGCCGGGAGCGCGCCGCGCTCACGAGGTTCGGGATCGAGAAGCGAAGGAGCGACTGGCGGCTCGGTCGCTTCGCCGCCAAGACGGCCGCTGCCTCGTGGTTGGGCGTCGAGTCCGCCCGAGTGGAGGTGCTCGCCGCCTCGGACGGCGCGCCGGAGGCCCATCTCGACGGTGAGCCCGCGCCGGTCGCGATCTCGCTCAGCCATCGCGCGGGGCGCGCCCTTGCCGTGGCCGGCCCCGCCGCGGCCGCGCTCGGCTCGGACCTCGAGCTGCTCGAGCCCCGCAGCGGGGCCTTCGTTCGCGAATGGCTCGCATCGCCGGAGAGGGAGCTGCTCGGGACCCTGGCCGCACCGAGGCGGTCCCTCGCCGCGAACCTGATGTGGTCGGCCAAGGAGGCCGCGGCCAAGGCCCGCCGGGAAGGGTTGCGCCTCGACGTACGACACGCGGCCGTCCGGGCGGTTGGAGTGGCGGAGCGCCGTGAGGGCTGGCGCGGGCTCGAGGTCCGGTGGGACGACGGCGAGCCGATCGAGGGCTGGTGGCGCGAGGAGTCCGAATGGGTGATGGCGGTCGTTGCCGACCCGCCTCCGGAGGCGCCGCGACCGCTCGCCTAGAAGAGCGGGTGGCGGTGGCCCTCCTCGTCCTGGTACGCGAACAGGGGCTCGCGCTGCTCCCGCGGGGCGGGCTTCGAGACGACCGCGGCGATCACGCGCAGGGCGCCGCAACGGACGTGGCTCGAGTCGGAGTCCAGCAGCGAGACGAGCCGCGGCAGGAGCTCCGCGTCACCCGCCGTCGCGAGCGCCGCCGACGCCTCCTCCCACAGCTCCGGATGGCTGCCCAGGATCGCCACGAGGGCGTCGGCGCTTCGCGGGTCCCGGATCCTTCCCAGCGCAAGCGTGGCGGTCCGGCGCACCCCGTCGTTGGGATCGTCCAGCGCCTTGACGAGCGGCTCGACCCGGTCGAGTGTGCCGTCGCCGACCACCCCGAGCGCCCGTGCGGCCTCGCGGCGCACCTGTGGCACGGCATCGTGGTCGAGCAGGTCGCGCACGCGCGCGTGCACCTCGTCGGGCATCGACCCATCGTATCCGCCGACTGATCCGGTCGAGGCCCGCGGCGGTACCCGGGACGCCGGTCGCCCAGCCGCCTCGGGGGAGGCGCCGTACGCGCCGGGCGCGCGGCGCGTTGCAGTCGTTCTTCGAATCGCTGTCCGAGGAGGCGCTCAGACCGCGATCGGGGTCGGTGCCGAGGCCGCGGGCGACGGCGTCATCGGCGAGGGCGTGCGGGCACTCGACCTGGTCCTGGATCGTGCGTGGTTCCACTCCGCCCTCGTAAAGCTACGATCGGATCGTGGCAGGCGTCTACCCCGCTCACCGAGAGGCGGACGTCGCGTTGCGCGACGGCTCGACGCTCCACGTCCGCCCCCTTCGCCCCGACGACCGCGATGCGCTGCTGTCGTTCTTCTGTTCCCTGTCCGAGGAGGCACGCGGCTTCCGCTTCTTCTCGCCGGCCGCCGACCTGAACGCGGCCGCGAGGCTGGCGCTGGACGTCGACTACCGGGACAGGTTCGGCCTCGTGGCGACGAGAGGAACCGAGCCGGCGCTCGTCGGGCACGCCGCCTACTTCCGGGCTGAAGACGAGCGGGCCGAGATCGCCTTCGCGATCGCGGATGAGCTGCAGGGTCACGGACTCGGGACGATCCTGCTCGCGCACCTCGCGCAGGTCGCCGAGGAAGCCGGCATCGAGGTCTTCGAGGCGGACGTCCTGCCCGCGAACCACCGCATGCTCGAGGTGTTCCGCGAGAGCGGGTTCCCGGTCGAGATGCGTTCCGAGCCCGGCGGGGTCCGGGCCGTCCTCCCGACCTCGTTCTCCGACGAGGCGGTGGAGAGGTTCGAGCGCCGCGACGAGATCGCCGCCGCGGCGGCCATGCGCCACTTCCTCAGGCCGGGCTCGGTGGCGGTGATCGGCGCCTCGCGCGAACGCGGCACCGTCGGCGGCGAGATCTTCCACAACATGCTCGAAGCGGGATTCAACGGCCCGGTCTACCCGGTCAACCCGAACACGGAGGTCGTCCAGTCGGTGCGTGCGTACGCGACGATCGCGGAGGTCCCGGGGACGGTCGAGCTGGCGGTCGTAGCCGTTCCCGCACCGGCCGTCGTCGGCACCGTCCGGGAGTGCGCCGACAAGGGGGTCCGGGCGGTGGTGGTCGTATCGGCGGGCTTCGCCGAGACGGACGACGACGGCTCGGAGCGCCAGCGCGAGCTGCTCAAGGTGTGCCGCGCGGCCGGGATCCGCCTCGTGGGGCCGAACTGTCTCGGAATCCTCAACACCGCCGACGACGTCCGCCTCAATGCCACCTTCGCGCCGGGATGGCCTCCGCGCGGGCGGGTGGCGTTCATGTCGCAGAGCGGAGCGCTCGGGTTGGCGCTGATCGAGCTGGCCGGGGGCAAAGAGCTCGGCCTGTCGTCGTTTGCCTCGGTCGGCAACAAGGCGGACATCTCAGGCAACGACCTTCTCAGCTACTGGGAGCAGGACGAGGGCACCGACGTGGCGCTGCTGTACGTGGAGTCGTTCGGTAACCCGCGCCGGTTCTCGGCGATCGCGCGGCAGCTCGGAAGGCGCAAGCCGATCGTGGCAGTGAAGGCCGGGCGCTCGCAGGCCGGCGCGCGTGCCACGAGCTCCCACACCGGGGCCTTGCTCGCGGCCTCGGACGTGACCGTCGACGCGCTCTTTCGGCAGGCCGGGGTGATCCGGGCCGACAGCCTCGGGGAGATGCTCGACGTGGCGTCCGTCCTCCAGAGCCAGCCGTTGCCGGCCTCCCGCCGCGTCGCGGTGCTCACCAATGCCGGCGGCCCGGGGATCATGTGCGCCGACGCCTGCGAGGGAGCCGGGCTCGAGGTCCCGCCGCTTCCCGACCAGACGCGCGAGGAGCTCGCCGGATTCCTGGCCCCCGAGGCGTCGCTCGCGAACCCGGTCGACATGATCGCCACGGCGAGCGCCGATCAGTACGGGCGCGGGATCGTGACGCTCGCCGCGTGCGGCGAGATCGACGCCCTGATCGTGATCTTCGTCCGCCCGCTCCTGACCAGGGCGGAGGACGTGGCCGGAGCGATCGGCACGGCGGTCGAGGGCCTGTCCCGGGAGCTGCCGGTGCTGGCGGTGTTCATGTCCGGCGACCACGATCTGGCCCTGGGAGGTGGCGCGTTACAGGTGCCGCGCTTCCAGTATCCGGAGGACGCCGCGAGCGCGCTGGGGCGGGCGGCGCTGTACTCGGAGTGGAGGCGGATGCCCGGCGACAAGGTCCCCGTGTTCGACGACGTGCGGCAGGAGGAGGCGGCGGCGCAGATCGCCGCAGGGCTCGGACGGGGGCCGGGGTGGCTTCGCTTCGACCGCGCCGCCCGGCTTCTCGACTGCTACCGGATACCGGTGGCGGGCTGGGGGATCGCGTCGAGCCCCGCGGAGGTCGAGGAGATCGCCAGGGAGCTGGGGGGCACGGTGGTGGTGAAGGCGATCGGCGACGAGCTGCTGCACAAGACCGAGGCCGGTGCCGTTCGGCTGGGGCTCGAGTCCCCGGTGGCCGCCCGCACCGCGTCCGCCGAGATGGACCGGTCGCTATCGCATGCCGATATCGAGCGGGAGGGGTTCCTGGTGCAAACGATGGTCCACCAGGGGGTCGAGATGCTGATCGGAGTGGTCGGCGATCCGGTCTTCGGGCCGGTGGTCGCGTGCGGTGCCGGCGGCGTCCAGGCCGAGCTGCTGAAGGACGTCAACGTGCGGCTTACCCCGCTCTCCTACCCGGACGCGAGGGAGATGATCCGGTCGCTGCGCACGTTCCCGCTTCTGACCGGCTACAGGGGGGCGCCGAAGGCGAACCTCGAGGCACTGGAGGGGCTGCTGCTTCGGATCGGCGCGCTGGTCGAGAATCACCGGGAGGTCGCCGAGCTCGACCTGAATCCGGTCATCGCGGGGCCGGAGAGCGCGACCGTCGTCGACGTCCGGGTGCGGATCGAGTCGCCTACACCCCGGCCGCCGTGGCCGAGCGCGTAGGCCCGTCAGACAGCCGCTCCCGCGCCCGCACTGCGCGCTCTACCTCCGTCAGCGACAGGATTCCAACCCCACCGGGCCGCGGCAGGACGACGGCGCGCCCCACCCTCTGAAACGCCGGCCGATCGAGCAGCTCGGCGACGTCCGTGTGTTCATCGATGAAGAGCTGGCGATCGTCGTCGATCATGTCGCGCACGCGCATCGTCGTGCGCTGGGGCGCGGGGATCGCTTCCATCCGGTCGATCGTGAGCACTCCGCGCACCCGATCCCCGTCGACTACCGGGAACGCGCGGTAGCGGTGGTCGGCGAACCGGCGCGCCGCGTCCTCCGCCGTGGCGTCGGCGGAGATCGTCACGGCGGGAAATGCCATCAACTCGCGCGCCTCGGCGCCGCCGAGGGCGCTCTTCACGCGCTGGTGGGTCTCCTCGGCGCGCGCCGCGAGGATGAGGAAGAAGCCGATCAGCGCGAACCACAGCCCGGTCGGCAGCCCGGCGACGACAGCGAGTAGTCCGAGCCCGATTAGCCCGTAGCCGAAGCTGCGGCCGATCGTCGCCGCGGTCGCGGTGGCGCGCCCGATGTCGCCGCTGCGCTGCCACAGCAAGGCCCTCAGTACTCGGCCACCGTCGAGCGGAAACGCCGGCAGGAGGTTGAAGAGCAGGATCAGGACGTTGACCGCGAGCTGGTACTCGACCACCGCCCGCAGCTCCTCGGGCGCGTTCGTCGTGATCGCGGCGGCTATCGCGAACAGCGCGATCACCCCCACTGTCACCGCCGGACCCGCGATCGCGTAGCGCAGCTCATCCGTCGCGTGGCGCGGCATGCCGCTCAGCTTCGCGACCCCGCCGAGCAGCCACAGGTCGATCTCCTCGATCTCGACCCCGTGCCGGCGCGCGACGAT
Source organism: Solirubrobacterales bacterium (assembly GCA_036257695.1). Taxonomy (GTDB): domain Bacteria; phylum Actinomycetota; class Thermoleophilia; order Solirubrobacterales; family 70-9; genus DASPWW01. The sequence goes on from DATAFB010000069.1 coordinate 13,327, forward strand.
GGCGTGTCCCAGCTCGTGCAGAAGGATGCTCGCGAACAGCAGCAGCGCGCTCGCGAAGCCCAGGGCGTAGGAGACGCCCGGCGCGATGCCGTCCACCTGATCGGGGTAATACACGGCGCCCAGCGACCACGTGATCAGGGCGACGATCAGGACCCACAGCGGATGGATTCCGATCGGAATTCCCGCAAGGCGGCCGACGCGGATTGTTGTGCCGCCCACTGCGGCTCAGTCCTCGCACACGTCCGCTACCTGCGCGTCCGACGCACGCACGATGTCGTTCGGGTCCAGCAGCACGGAGTGGGTGTGGTCGCCGCCGTTGCACAACACCCGGTCGTGGTCGAGGACGCGGCGATCGACGATCTCGGGGGCGGGGAGCATCTCGCCCAGGGGCGGGATCGCGCCGAGCTCGAACTGGGAGAAGTCCGACGCCATCTCGTCCTCGGTGACGAGCCTCAGCTTCGCTCTCGCTGTGTCGAGCACGTCGCGGACCTTGCCGAGCTCGAGGCGATCGGAGGCCTGGATCACGACCAGCCTGTAACCGTCGCCGTCGTGGAGCAGGATGCTCTTGGCGGCGTTGTCGGGACGCACCCCCGATGCGACGGCCTCCGAGGCGGCGCTGAAGGCCTGCTCGTGCTCGACGACCTCGTACTCGATTCCAGCCTCATCGAGGTGCCGCGTGGTGTGATCGATCGGCCGCTCTGGGGTGCTCATCCGAACCTCCTTCTTCGAAGCTGGTGACCTGCCGCGATCGTACGCCTGCCCCATCGGGCTGTCATCGGGCAGAACACGCCCTCGCCCTCAGTAGTCGTTACGGACCGTGTTTCAGCGGGAGCCCCGATGGCGCGCCGGTCTCGCGCCCGATACCTTCGCCCGCGATGGGTGACAGTCGAGGTGAGCCGGAATGACCCGGATCGTGGTCGGCTACGACGGAAGCAACCAGTGCCACGACGCGCTTACGCTCGGGGCGACGATCGCGGGATCGACCGGCGCGCAGGTCGTGCTGGCGATGGCCTTCCCGCACGTGCTCCCGAGCGTGGACCGCGAGCGGTACGCGACCTCGCTCGCGCACGAATCGGATCCGCTCGTCGCCGACGCTTTGTCCCGGCTTCCCGAGTCGGTTGTCCAAGTCGGGCGGCGTGCGTCGGGCGGGGTGCCCGCAGCGCGCGGGCTGCGGGACGTCGCGAGCAACGTGGACGCGGCGCTCCTCGTCGTCGGCTCTGCCCACCGCGGCGCCGTGGGCCGGGTCCTCGCGGGGAGCGTCGGCGAAGCGCTGCTGGGGGATGCGCCGTGTCCGGTTGCGATCGCCCCGCGCGGATACGCAGAGGGTGAGTGCCAGCCGCCCCGCATCGTGGGCGCGGCGTTCGATGCCACCCACGAGTCGAGGCGGGCCGTGTCGTTCGCCGCGCAGCTTGCGCGATCCGCATCGGCTGCCCTGCGCGTGTTCGGCGTCGTCGAAGCCGTGCAGCTCGGCGACGTCGTCTACCGATCTGCCGTGGGGGGACCGGATCCGCGGTTCAGCCGGGACGCGCTGGAGGATGCGGGTCGAGCAGGTGGATGGCGCTCGAATCACCCGCATCCGGCTGACGCTCGAGGACGGCTGGAATCCGCGTCGATCGAAACCCCGGACGCTACCGCCGTCGCTGCACCGGCCCGTACAGGTAATCCGGGATTCTGCGCTCGATGTCGCGCGGGTCTCGCTCGGAGAGCGGCCTTCGACAACGGGGACATCGGTCGAGATCGGTCCAGCCGACGACGGAGAAGGTCTTCGAGCCGCAGTGGGGACAGCGAATGTTTGGCACTCTCAGCTCCTTGTCATGTTCGTGAATCGACCGTGTCAACGGCACCTTCCCACCCGCGCCTCACGCCCGCATCCGTGGAAACTGCGCAGCTCGTTGCGGAGAACTCCGGGGTCGTCGGGGCTTGCGACTGTTTCCGTAGTTGGCCGCAACCTTCTTCCGGAGGCTGCCCGGATGTCCGTCCGGGGCACAGCTGGGATGCTTCGCGAAAGACTCCAACGAAGGAGCGCGTGAGATGGAAGGCAAGCCGATGCATCCGGTCTCACCGGGAGACAGGATCGTGATCAAGGGCCATCACGTGGGTGAGCATGAACGCGACGGCGAGATCCTCGAGGTCCTCGGCGAGGACGGTGGTCCGCCCTATCTCGTTCGGTGGTCGGACGACGGCCACGTCAGCGAGTTCTTCCCCAGCTCGGATGCCCACGTCGAGCACTTGAAGGGGAGCGGCTGACCGGGTCAGACCCGCGCCGCCCGCTGAGTGGCGGCCAGGCTGACGGAACCGAGGAAGAACATCAGCGCTCCGGCGCCCCGGGCGTTCCAGGACGCCTGAGAGCTCTCGGCAAGCCAGAAGCCGCTGGCGAACATCCACACCCCGATCGCCATCAGGAGCCATCACTTCGCCGCCCGCGAAGCGATGGAGTTCCCGGATGTCGCGGGCAGCGGCAGCGCGGGGGCCGCACCGGGCGGGGAGCGCGGATCTACCCGATCGCCACCATGCGCTCGATCGGCAAACGGGCCCGCTCGGCGATCTCCGCCGGCACGCGGACCTCGTGCTTCATCTCGCGCAGCGAATCACGCAGCTTGGGGAGCGTGATCATCTTCATGTACTTGCAGACGGCCTTGTCGTTCGCCGGCGTCAGTCCCGCACTGGGAGCCGCCTGGTGCATCGGGTACAGCATCCCTGTCTCGGTCGCGACGATGTAGTCGCCGTCGGGGTGGGCTCGAACATGGTCGAGCATCTGCCCGGTGGAGAGCATGTGCAGACGGCCGGGCTCGATGTCGCCCGTCGCCAACCCGTCGAGGTATCGGGTCCCGTCCCTGCACTCGGGGTGGATCAGAAGCGCGGCGTCCGGCCGCTCGCTCCGCGCCCGGTCGATCTCACCGGGCGGGATCCCTGCGTGCACATGGCACTCGCCCGGCCACACCTCCATCGGATGGCCGGTCACGCGCTCAATGTATGAGCCCAGCCACACGTCGGGGCCGAAGAGGATCTTCGCCTCGGAGCCGTGCTCGCGCAGGATGTGCTCGACGACCGCGACGGCGTTCGACGACGTGCAGCAATAGTCAGTCTCGGCCTTCACCCCGGCGGAGGTGTTGACGTACATCACCGTGATCGCTCCCGGATGCCTGGACTTCCAGTTGCGAAGCTCGTTGGCGGTGATCGAGTCCGAGAGCGAGCAGCCCGCCTCCAGATCGGGAATCAGGACCGTCTTGTCCGGGCTGAGCACCGATGCCGTCTCGGCCATGAAGTGGACGCCGCAGAAAGCGATCACCGCGGCGTCCGCAGCCGCGGCCTTGCGCGACAGGCCGAGTGAGTCCCCGACGTAGTCGGCGACGTCCTGCACCTCGGGCACCTGGTAGTTGTGCGCGAGGACCACGGCGTCCCGATCGGCAGCGAGCGCCCGGACCTCCTCGCTCAGCTCGGCGATCTGGTCCGGAGGAAGGTCGAGGACCGGGACCGGGTCATCGATCGTCGGCAGCTCCCTCATCGTCCGGTCATGATCCTCCCCCGAGCTCGCTCCGCGCATCGGGTCTCGCCCCGGATCGAGGTCGCGGGGAACTACCGACGACCTGGCTCGGCCCGTGTGCGAGGCTCGGCTCATGAACGACGAGCACAAAGCCCATCGCCTGACCGTGTTGCTCGAGCCCGTCGACGGGCGCTTCAGCTGCCTGATCGAGGAACCGGGCCTCGAGGAGCCCCACTACGTGATGAGCGGCGCGCCGCTGGAGTACGAGCAGGCCGTCGACGATCTCATGCGAGCGCTCAAGGAGCACCTGCTCGCGCGCGGCGAGTAGCCGAGCGGTGAAGGACGCGGGCGCCAATCGGAACGACTTCCGGGGCACCACGTATGCCGGCGCGTTGCCGTGGCTCGAGGCTCCCCGGTTTCATGACCGAGCCGAGGCCGGGAAGCGGCTCGGCGAGGAGCTGGACGAGTACCGCGGTCGCTCCGACGTGCTCGTATTGGCGCTGCCGCGCGGCGGCGTTCCGGTCGGCAGCGAGGTGGCCCACGCGCTGGGCGCGCCGCTCGACCTGATGCTGGTTCGAAAGCTCGGGGTTCCCGGCCACGAGGAGCTGGCGATGGGAGCGGTCGCCACCGGGGAGGTCGAGGTGCTGAACGACGACGTCGTGCGGGCGCTGGAGCTGGACACCGACGCGATCGAGGCCGTCGCGCGCCGCGAGCGAGCGGAGCTCGAGCGGCGCGATCACGCGTATCGCGAGGGCCGCGAGGCGCCGGAGGTCACCGGGCGGACCGTGATCCTCGTCGACGACGGGCTGGCGACGGGCGCCACCATGCGCGCGGCCGTGGCGGCGCTGAAGAAGCTCGATCCCGGCCGGATCGTCGTCGCCGTTCCGGTCGCCGCGCCCGAGACCTGCGAGGTGCTGCGCGCGGAAGCCGATGAGGTCGTGTGCCTCAGCGAGCCCGACCCGTTCATGGCGATCGGTGTCTGGTACGAGGACTTCCCCCAGCTCACCGACGACGAGGTCCGGCAGCTGCTGGGTGAGGCCTGGGGACGCGTGGAGGCGCGGTAGCCGAGAGCGGGGACGCTGCGGCCGTCAGCCGGCCAGGTGCTTTTCGAGCCACTCCCCGGCGAGCTCGGCGACGCGCTCGAGCGCGCCGGGCTCCTCGAACAGGTGCGTCGCCCCGGGCACGATCGCGAGCTCGTGTGGGCAGTTGAGGAACATCGCCGCCTCCTCGTTGAGGTCGATCACCGTCCAGTCGTTGCCACCGACGATCAGCAGGGTGGGAACGGTGACCTCGCCGAGCCGCTCCTCGGCGAGGTCGGGCCGGCCACCCCGTGATACGACCGCGGCGATGCCGTCGCCGATCTCGGCGGCGGCCCAGAGCGCGGCCGCGGCGCCCGTCGAAGCGCCGAAATATCCACGGGGCAGCCCGCCGACCTCCGGCGTCCGATCCGCCCACCGCGTGGCCGCCAGCAGGCGGCTTGCGAGAAGCCGGACGTCGAACACATTCGCCCGCACCGTCTCTTCCTCCGGGGTCAGAAGGTCGAGCAGCAAGGTGGCGAGGCCGCGGGCGTTGAGGGTCTCGGCCACGAAGCGATTCCGGACGCTGAGATGGCTCGAGCCGCTCCCGTGGGCGAAGATCACGAGCCCGCTCGGGTTGGAGGGAACGGTGAGGTCGCCGGCGAGCGCGGCGTCCCTTATCGGGATCTCGACCCCCGTGCGCAACGCGGATGCGGTGTCCATCTCGCTAGCTCCCCATCTCGAGCGCCCCATGGGTCTCCAGCGCTGGGTGGCGGAATCCCTCGAGCTTGTCCTCGATCTCGCCGCTGATCGTCGTTCCGAGGGGCTCGACCTCGTACCGCAGGCCGCGCCGTTGCACGGGTTCGAGCGCGAGCTTCACCAGCTCCTACTGTCGCTTGCCCTTCTTCGACTCACCTACCACGCTGAACGCCGCCGTCACCATCGGGGGGGTCTCCTTTTCGCCAGTCTGGGCTTGACGCTAGCCCCGGCACGCGGCGCGGCCAACCGCACTTAGTCCCGAACTAAGTCCGTACTTCTCCCCGGTGGCCGCCAGCGCGTAGAAGCTCGCCCCCACGATCGCTCCGGGGACGACGAACGAGTAAAACCGCGTCGCGGGAAGGTCGAGGGCGCCGGCGGCGAACATCGCTGCCGTGCGCCCGACGGGGAGAAAGTCGGAGACGATCAGCAGCCACGTTCGCCTGCGCAGCATTGCCGCGGCGCGGTCGAGCCGCCGCAGCGCGCGTGCGCTACCGAACAGCCGCATTCGGATCGATGGGGGCCCAGCGGCCCAGCAGGTAGAGGACGGTGTGCCCCGTCAGCGCCCCGGTCGCGGCGGCGGCGCTGAGCAGCGGCAGCGAGAGGGCGCCGTCGGCTGCGAGCACGCCGCCGGCGACGACGAGCGTCTCGCTCGGCGCGATCGGGAGCACCGCGTCGAGCGCGACCAGCGCGACGAGTCGGTGACGAGGTCTGGGAGCGACTCGAGCACGCCTGCTGGGGCTCACAGCGCTCGCTCGACGGTCTCTCCCGCGGCCAGCTCGACGACGTCGCCGTCGAGCCCAAGGTTGATCGGCGACTCGTCCGACGGTGGGGCGGTGACGACGATCCGCTCCCGGGTGATCCGCACGTCGATTCCCCAGTGTCGCCGGTAGCGGAGATTGAACCGGAGCTCCCGTAGTCCGGCCGGCAGCGCGGGGTTCAGCCACAGCACGCCCTCGCGCGTCTCGAGCCCGGTGTACGCGCGCTGAAGCAGGTCCACGGTCCCGGCCATCGCGCCGAGATGGACGCCCTCCGGCGTCGTGCCGCCCTGGACGTCGGCGACATCGCTCTCCAGCGCCTCGGCGAACAAATCCCACGAGCGCTCGCGATCGGAACGGGCGAGGACCCACGCGTGGACCACGGCGCTGAGCGTCGAGCCGTGCGAGGTGCGCGCCTCGTAGTAGGAGGCCGTGCGAGGGATCGTCTCCGGCTCGAGCGGATAGCCGAGCCGGTCGAACAGCTCTCCCAGCTCGTCAGCGGACAGCAGGTAGAAGAGCATCAGGACATCGGCCTGCTTCGAGGCCTTGTAGCGGTTGACGCTGTCGCCCTCCGCCTCGAGGATCCGGTCGAGGCGCCGGATGTTCCCGTACCGCTCCCGGTAGCCATCCCAGTCGAGCTCCTCGAGCTCCTCGTAGCCCTGGAACTGGGAGATGATCCCATCGTGGAACGGGATCAGCATCCTGCGGCTGATGTTCTCCCACTGCTCGAGCTCCTCGCGCCGCACGCCGAGCATCCGGGTCACCTCCTCGCGCCGCTGCCCGGGCAGCTCGTCGAGCATGTGCGGGGCGCGCCATAGCACCCAGGCCGCCATCGCGTTCGTGTACGCGTTGTTGTCGATCCCGGAGCGGTCGCCGTCGGGATACGCGTCGTGGTACTCGTCCGGGCCCATCACGCCGCGGATCTCGTAGCGGTCGATCGTGCGGTTGTAGGTGGCGATGCTGGCCCAGAAGCGCGCGATCTCGACGAACATCTCGGCGCCGTAGAAGGCGAGGAACTCGTCGTCCTCGGTCACCTGGTGGTACAGCCACAGGTTGTAGGCGACCTCTGCGTTGATGTGGCGCTGGCGGCGGGAGTTGTCCGGCACCCACCGCCCCGAGCGGGGGTTGAGGTGGACCGTCGGCGTTAGCTCCTCACCGCTCGACCCGCTCTGCCACGGGTACATCGCGCCTTTGTACCCGGCTTCTCGCGCGGCGCGGCGGGCCTCGTTCAGCCGCCGGTACCGGTACCGCATCAGTGCCCGGGTCACCTCCGGGAGGCGGAGATTGAGGAACGGGAAGATGAACAGCGCGTCCCAGAAGATGTGCCCGCGGTACGCCTCTCCGGTGAGGCCGCGCGCGGGGATCCCGGCGTCGACCTCGATTGTGTGCTCGGACACGGTCTGCAGCAGATGGAAGGTGTGAACGCGGAGCACTGCAGGTGCTGCGGTGACGTGGTCCCGCATATCCAGCGAGCACAGATCCCACAGCTCGGCCCAGCGCCTGCCGTGCTCGGCCAGCAGCTCGTCGAAGCCCGCCGCCGCCGCGACTGCCCTTCGCGCCTCGCGGCCGGGCTCGGAGATCGCGGGCTCGTGCGACGTGTACAGCGCCGCCACCTTCTCCACGTTGATCGCTTCCCCGGCCCCGATGTCCGTCTCGAGCTCGAGGCCGATCCAGTCGGGCTCCGCGACGACGCGCGTTTGGGTTGGTGATCGTTTCCCGTCGCCGGTCAGCCGGGTGCGCGCCGCCTCCGCGATCCGGATCCGGGACTGGTTCGTCTCCGCCTCGAGCACGATCTTCTCCTCGTCGAGCGCGCCCGTCTCGACGACGACGAGGTGGCGGCCGGCGAGCTCGCGATAGCGCTCGACCCCGCCGTTCACCACCCGGCCGTCGAGCGCCGAGCGCACAGTCAGCCGGCCGCTCCATCCGACCGACCGGATCGTGGTCTCCAGCGCGGCGATCTGGGGGATGGCCATGCTCATGAATCGTCGCTGGGTCAGCCCTGTCTCGCGGCCCTCCCGATCGCGGAACCGGGCCATTCGCATCAGCACGGCGTGGCGCATGTCGAGTACCTGGGCGTAGTCGATGAGCTCGACGGCCGAGAGGTCGAACCACTCGCCGTCCTCGATCCGGAAGGTCAGCGGCAGCCAGTTGGGCAGGTTGACCAGCGACTCGTCCTCGACCGCGCGACCCGCGACCTCGCTGGTCAGCCGGTTGAAGCACCCCGCCGCGTAGGTGCCGGGATAGTGAACGCCGTTCGCGACCGCCTCCGGCGCCGCGCCGCGACTGGCGAAGCGGCCGTTTCCCAGCGAGCACAGGGCCTCGCGCAGCCCCTCCCGCGCGGGGTCGAACCCGTTGTAGGCGAGCGTCCACCCCTGGACCCGCGACGTGCTCTCGGTCCGCGTCGTCGCCATCTACTCGCAGCCCTCGCGTGATTGTTCGCCCGCGCCGCCTCCGGTCCTGTCGGCCACGAACCGTGCCACCCCCGAGGCGGCGGTGCGCAGGACCTGCGCGAGCGTGCCGAGTCCGCGACCCTGCCACTCGTCGATCACGGTCACCGCCGCTTCGGCCGATCGCGGACGGTCGGCGTCGCGGACGAAGCGCGAGTACCGGCGCGCCAGCCCCTCCGCCTCGACCACCGGCCGATCCAGTTCGGACGTGGACTCCCCGGGGTCGGCTGTCCGTATCCCGGTCTCCATCGCCCCACGACCCTACGGGCGCGCCACGCGGGCCGCAACGGGGGAACTCGCCGCGGTTGCGCGGGAAAGTACGGATCCGGTGCGGTGAAAGCGGCGGATGGCCGCGGCGCGCCTACTCGCCTAGGGTTGTCGTCGAATGGTGACGACCGAGGAGGAGACTCGATGACCCCGACGCAGGCGACCCCAACCCGAACCGGCGAGGGGCGTGTTGCCCCGGTGCGCCCGTTCTCCGAGCTGTCCCGAGCCGACGTCCAGTACGCGGGCGGCAAGGGCGCCAACCTCGGCGAGCTGACCGCCGCGGGGCTGCCCGTCCCGCCGGGGTTCGTCGTCGGCGCGCCCTCCTACGCGGTGTTCGTCGACGAGGGCGGCCTGCGGGAGCGGATCGAGGCACGGCTGACCGGCCTCGACGTCGAGGACACCGCGAAGCTCGACGCCGCCGCGACCGACGTCCGCGAGATGGTCGAGGCCGAGCCGATCCCTGAGTGGCTCGAGGCTGCGATCGCGGACGCCTACCGCGAGCTCGCCGGCGACGACCGCGAGGCCCCGGTCGCTGTCCGCTCCTCGGCGACGGCCGAGGACACAGAGTCGGCGTCGTTCGCGGGCATGAACGAGACCTTCCTCAACGTGCGCGGCCCCGAGGCCGTCGTCGACGCCGTCCGGCGCTGCTGGTCGTCGCTGTTCGGGGCGCGAACGGTCTACTACCGCGCCAAGCGCGGCTTCGGCCAGGCCGACATGGACATCGCGGTCGTCGTACAGCGCCAGATCCTCGCCACGCGGGCGGGGGTCATGTTCACGATCGACCCCGCGTCCGGCGCCGCCGACCGGCTGATCATCGAGGGCTCGTTCGGGCTCGGCGAGTCGGTCGTGTCGGGCTCCGTGTCGCCGGACCGCTACGTCGTCGACAAGGAGTCGCCGGCGATCCTCGCCCGCGAGGTGCGGCGAAAGGAGCTCGTGATCGAGCCGCAGGCCGACGGGGGCACCGTCACGCGCGAGCTGTCCGGCGACGAGGCGCACAAGCCGGTCCTCGACGACGACGAGGTCCGCGAGGTCGCCGAGCTCGGGCGGCGGATAGAGGCCCACTACGGCTCCCCGCAGGACACCGAGTGGGCGTTCGACCCCGAGGGGGACGCGTGGATGCTTCAGTCGCGGCCGGTGACATCGGCCGGCGGCGCGCCGATGGGGGACGCGGGCCCCGCCGGCGCAGCGGCGGACGGCGAGGTCCTGGTCAGCGGGCTTGGCGCCGCTCCGGGGTCGGCGAGCGGCGCGGTGAGGGTGATCCGGGAGCTCGGGGAGGCCGACGGGCTCGACGACGGCGAGATCCTGGTCACGCACATGACGGCGCCCGACTGGGTTCCGCTGATGCGGCGGGCCGCCGCGATCGTCACCGACTCGGGCGGGATGACCTGCCACGCGGCGATCGTTTCGCGCGAGCTCGGGATCCCGGCCGTGGTCGGCACCGCCGACGCGACCAAGGTGCTTCGCGACGGCGAGGTCGTGACCGTGGACGCGACGCACGGCGCGGTGCGCGAGGGCGCCGCGCCCGCTCAGCCGGCGGCCGAGCCGGCGGCCGCGAAGGCCGTCGCGCCGCGCGCGCCGGTGACCGGGACGAAGCTGCTCGTCAACCTCTCCGAGCCGTCGCAGATCGATCGCGCGGCGGCCCTCGACGTCGAGGGCGTGGGACTGCTGCGCGCCGAGCTGATGGTCGTCGAGGCGCTCGACGGGACGCACCCGCGGCTGTTGATGGAGCAGGGCCGCAGCGATGAGTTCGTCGACCGGATGGCCACCGCGCTGACCTCGTTCGCGTCGGCGTTCGCACCGCGGCCGATCACGTACCGGACGATCGACTTCCGCACGAACGAGTTCCGCGGGCTCGAGGGCGGCGATCGGTTCGAGCCCGAGGAGGCGAACCCGATGATCGGGTATCGCGGCGCGTTGCGCTACATGCGCGAGCCCGACCTGCTCGGCCTCGAGCTGCGGGCGATCGCCCGGGTGTGGGACGCGGGGCACACCAACTTCCACGTCATGGTCCCGTTCGTGCGCACCGAGCGCGAGCTGGTCGCGTGCCGCGACGCGATGCGCGACACCGGGGTCCTGTCCCGCGAAGGATTCGAGCTGTGGGTGATGGCCGAGGTGCCGTCGATCCTGTTCGACCTCGAGCGCTACGCGGCGCTCGGGGTGGCGGGGATCTCGATCGGCTCCAACGACCTCACCCAGCTCCTGCTCGGGGCCGACCGCGACTCCGAGGTCGTCGCGGACATCTTCGACGAGCGCGACCCGGCGGTGGTCGCGTATTTGGAGCGGCTGATTCCGAAGGCGCGATCGCTGGGGCTGCAGACCTCGATCTGCGGCCAGGCGCCGTCGGTCCATCCCGAGTACGCGGACATTCTCGTCCGCGCGGGGATCGACGCGATCTCCGTCAACATCGACGCCGTCGACCGCGCGCGGCGGCTGGTCGCAGCAGCGGAGCGCCGGTTGTTGCTCGATGCCGCAAAAGAGGGCCGTCCGACAACGGAAGGAGCGGCGTGATGGCCACCCGGCCGGGGGCCGTGCCGAGGCCCCGGGGCAGCTACCGCACCCCGGCCTTCGAGCACGCCAACGTCTCGGATGCGATGCGCCCCGGGGTGATCTCGTGCCCCGCCGACACCTCGCTGCGCAGCGTTGCGCAGATGATGGCCCAGCAGCACATCCATTCGGTCGTCGTCACCGATCTGTTGCGGTCGGGGGCCGAGGACGGCCCCTGGGGCGTCGTCTCCGACATCGACCTGCTGCGGGCGGTGGGCGAGGACGTCGACGAGCGCACTGCAGGGGACGTCGCCGGGACCGAGCTGCCGACGGTTACCCCGGATGACCGGCTGGCGCGCGCCGCGCAGCTGATGGCAGAGCACGAGGTCACGCACGTGCTGGTGGTGACGCCGAGCACGGGCGCTCCGCTCGGCGTCCTCTCCAGCCTCGACGTGGCCGGGGTCGTCGCCTGGGGTGAGGGCTGATCCCGCGGTTGACCGCGGTCCGCGGCGGCGGATAGGTTGCCCGGTGTGGGCAGGTTGTCGCTGGTATCGGTCGTCGCGGTCTCCGCGTTGCTCGTCGGCGCGTGCGGCGGGAGCGAGGAGGTGTCGGACTCGGAGATCATCGAGGCCGCGAACCTCAAGGAGGGGACCAACGGCGCCGCGTACACCGTCGGCGGCGACCCGTTCTGCGAAGTCGACGAGCTCCTCAACGACACCGACGAGGTCGAAGCGGCGAGCGAGGGGTCCGGACTGGTGATCGCGGACTCAGAGCAGCGGGCCGGGATCACCGGGGTGCCGCCGTTCGACCCAGAGTGCGCGAAGCGGGTGCGCCGGGGGCTGAACTCGCTGGAGTAATCGATGCCGAAGCGCGATCCACGACTCGTCTCGCTCGGCTACGGAAAGTTCGTTCGTGCCGACAGGGTGTTCGCGCTCGTCCCCCTTGACCCCAAGGACCGCGGTGAGGGGCGGCGGACCTACGTTCACGTCGAAGGGCTGACGGAGCCGATCGTCGCCTCGCGCTCGGAGCGGGCGATCCTCGCCGACGTCGAGGCGGCGCTGACCGAGGCGGCCGGGATCCCGCGCCGCCGCCGCACCGCGAAGGGCCAGGAGAAGCTCCTGTAGCCGTACGCTGCGCGTCGTGGGCCCCGAGGACTCACGGCCGGAGCTCGTCGCGGCGATGCTCGACCCGGGCTTCTACCCGCATGGGCCTTCGACGGTGGAGCTGCGGGAGACCCACACCTCGTGGGTGTTCCTCGCGGGAGAGCTCGCGTACAAGGTCAAGAAGCCGGTCCGGTTCCCGTTCCTCGACTACGGGACCGCCGAGCGGCGCCGCGAGATGTGCGGCGAGGAGGTCCGGCTCAACCGGCGCCTCGCTCCCAGCATCTACCTGGGCGTGCTCGGGATCGCCCGCTCGGGCGACCGGTATCTGCTCCTGCCGGAGGACGACCCGGCCGCGGTCGAGTACACGGTCGAGATGCGCAGGGTCGACGAGGATCGCAGCCTCGCGTCGCTGGCGACCGCCGGGACGCTCGAGCGCGGGCACGTGACCGCCGTCGCCGATCTGCTTGCGCGGTTCCACGCCGATGCGGAGCCGGCTCCGCCGGAGCGCAGCCGGGCGCGCGCGCTGACGGCGCCGATCACCGATAACGTGGCCGAGCTGACCGACGCCTGCGGGGGCGCGCTCGAGGGCCGCGCGCTCGAGGCGGCGCGGGAGTTCACGCGCCGGTTCGTCGCTGCGCGCCTGCCCGAGCTGGAGGCCCGGGGCCCGGGCGGCCGGGTCCGCGACTGCCACGGCGACCTGCGCGCCGAGCACGTGATCGTCCCCGGCGACGGCGAGGTGTACGTCTACGACTGCGTCGAGTTCAACCCCGCGCTGCGCGAGATCGACGTCGGCGCGGATCTCGCCTTCCTGGTCATGGACCTCGCGCGGCTCGGCGCCGAGGCCGCCGCCGCGACGCTCGTCGCCCGCTACAGGGACGAGGGCGGCGATCCGGGCGACGACGCGCTGGTCGAGTTCTACGCCTGCTACAGGGCGTGGGTGCGGGCCAAGGTCGCATGCCTTCGAGCGGCGGAGCTCGAGCCCGGCGACGCCGAGCACGAGGCGCAACGGCGCGGCGCGCGAGAGCTGTTCCGGCTCGGCCGCCGGTTTGCGTGGCGGGCGCGCTGCCCCGTTGCCGTCGTCGTCTGCGGCGTAGCGGGCACCGGGAAGACGACGCTGGCGCGCGAGCTCGCGGAGCTCGGGGGGCTCGAGCACGTCTCCTCCGACGTGACCCGCAAGCGGCTCGCCGGGCTGTCGCCGACCGACCGCGCGGCCGAGGAGCACTACACGCCCGAGTTCACGCGTCGCGCGTACGCGGAGATGGGCGCCCGGGCCCGGGCGGTGCTGGACCGCGGCGGCGGCGCGATCGTCGACGCCACCTTCCACCGCCGCGACGCGCGGGTCGCGTTCCGTGACGCCCTCGGCATGCACGCCGCGCCCGTCGTCTTCATCGAGTGCCGCGTCCCGCGCGAAATAGCCCTCGAGCGTGTGCGGGGTCGCCGGGAGGACGAAAGCGCCTCCGACGCCGGCGTCGCGATCGTCGAGCGCCAGCTCGCCGAGGC
>DATAFB010000071.1:0-6144 GCA_036257695.1 Solirubrobacterales bacterium
CGTGATCGGGCTCGGTGACGCCGACCTCTACCGCCAGCTGCTCGTCGAGCTGGGGATCGAGGGCGAGACGCGCGAGCGGGTGCTCGACCGGCTCGCCGCGCACGACCACGTCGGGCTCGACGAGACGATCGGCGAGCTGCCGGGGATCGAAGCGCGAGAGCGCGAGACGTTGTCGCGCCTGCCGATGCTGCGCGGCGGCCCGGAGGTGCTGGAGGCGGCACGCGAGCTGGGAGGGGACTCGGTCGAGCGGGCGAGCAGCCGGCTCCAGGCGACGTTCGAGGCGCTCGCTGAGCGTGACGTCGCCGACAGGGTGCAGCTCGACCTCGGCTTGCTGCGCGACCTCGGCTACTACACGGGCGCGATCGTCGAGGTGTACGACCCCGCCCTCGGGCACATCCTCGGCGGCGGTGGCCGCTACGACGAGCTGATGGGCCGGTTCGGGCGCCCGCTGCCCGCCGCCGGGTTCGCGCTCTACCTCGAGCGCGTCCACATCGCCCAGGCCGAGGAGGAGCGCGTCGCCGAGGAGGAGGCGTTGTGAGCGCCGTCGAGGGACCCACCCGGGCGCGGGCCGGCGGGCGGCTGAAGCTGGCGGTGCCGAGCGGCGCCCTGTTCGACGACACCGTCGGCGTGCTGGAGTCGATCGGGGTCGACGTCGAGGCGCTGCGCTCCGACTCGCGCTCGCTGGTCTTCGACGGCGGCGATCTGACGCTGGTCACGATGCGGCCCTCCGACGTCCCCACCTATGTCGAGGCGGGCGCCGCGGACACTGGGATCACGGGCAAGGACGTGCTCGCCGAGCAGCGCGACCGCGCCGTGTACGAGCTCCTCGACCTCGGCTACGGCGAGTGCCGGATGGTGCTCGCGGGCCGTCGCGGCGACGAGCGGCTCGGGCAGTCGGAGCGCCGGCTCGGCGCGATGCGGATCGCGACCAAGTACCCGCGCACTGCGTTGAGCTACTTCGAGCGCACCGGGCGTCAGGCCGAGGTGATCGAGGTCAAGGGCTCGGTCGAGCTGGCGCCGCTGGTCGGTCTCGCGGACGGGATCGTCGACCTCGTCGACACCGGCCGGACCCTGGCCGAGAACGACCTCGAGGTCCGCGAGGAGATCGCACGCTCCACAGCGCGGCTGGTCGCGAACCGGATCGCGCACAAGCTGCGCCCGGCGGAGATCGACGGGCTCGTCGAGCGCCTCCGGGAGGCGACGGCACGATGAGGATCGAGCGGCGCGAGTGGGATGGCGCCGGCGCCGGCGCCGTCGCTGCCGAGATCCGTGCCGCACGCCCCCAGCCCGAGGAGGTCGCGGGCGCGGTCGCGGGGATCGTCGCCGAGGTCGCGCGCAGGGGGGACGCGGCGCTGCGCGAGCTCACGCGCAGCCTCGACGGCGTCGAGCAGCCGCCGGACTCGGTTCGCGTCGAGCCGGGCGAGATCGCAGCCGCGCCGCAGGCGGTCGAGCCGCGGGTGGTGGAGGCGATGCAGGTCGCGGCGGGGAACATCCGGGCGCTGGCCGAGGCCGAGCTCCGCGCGCGCTCGCCCGTCGACGTCGACCTTTCCGAGGGGCAGCGGGTGCGGCAGCTCGATGCGCCCGTCGGATCGGCCGGGGCGTACGCACCCGGCGGCCGTGCCGCGTACCCGTCCACGGTGCTGATGTGCTGCGTGCCGGCCCGGGTGGCGGGTGTCGATCGGGTCGTCGTCGCTTCGCCGCCGGGCCCCGACGGGAGTGTGCACGACGCGGTGCTGACGGCGTGCTCGGTCGCGGGCGTCGACGAGGTGTACGCCGTCGGCGGGGCGCAGGCGATCGCCGCACTGGCGCTCGGGACCGCGTCGGTGGCGCCGGTCGACATCGTGGTCGGTCCCGGCAACCGGTACGTGGTCGAGGCCAAGCGGATGCTTTCCGACAGGGTGGGCGTCGACTCGATCGCGGGCCCGAGCGAGCTGGTCGTGGTCGCCGACCGGTCGGCGGACCCGCGCCTGCTCGCGCTCGACCTGTGCGCGCAGGCGGAGCACGGCCCCGACGGGCTGCTGGTCGCCGCCTCGGCTGATCGCGGGCTTCTCGACGAGCTCGATTCCGTGCTCGCCGAGTTCGCCTCGGATCGACCCAGCGTCGCGGACGTTCCCGTGATTCTCGTCGCGGCGCCGAGCCCGGGTGCAGCGCTCCTGCTCGCCGACGAGCTCGCCCCCGAGCACCTCGAGCTGCAGCTCGCGGACGCCTCCGAGGAGGTCGTGAAGGAGCGGGTGGCCGGCTGCGTGTTCGTGGGACCGGGTGGTGGGACGGCGTTCGGCGACTACGCCGCCGGGTCGAACCACGTCCTGCCCACCGGGGGTGCCGCTCGGTTCGGCCGCCCGCTCGGGCCGAGCACGTTCCTGCGGCGCACCTCGATCGTCGAGATCGATGCCGCGGCGGCAGCGGCGCTGGCGCCGACGGTAGACGCACTGGCTCGCGCCGAGGGGTTTTCGGTCCACGGCGAGTCGGCGAAGGCCCGAGCAGGCCAGAATGGAGGCGAGCCGTGAGCAGGCGAGCGGACATCCAGCGCACGACGGGCGAGACCGAGGTCCGGCTGTCGCTCGACCTCGACGGCGGCGCGGCGAGCGTGGCGACCGGCGTCGGCTTCCTCGACCACATGCTGGAGCTGCTGGCGCGCCACGGCGGCCTCGGGCTGACGGTCGAGGCGACAGGGGACCTCGACACCGGCGCCCACCACACGACAGAGGACGTCGGAATCGCGCTCGGCCAGGCGCTCGACCGCGCGCTCGGCGATCGGTCCGGCATCCGGCGCTACGGCTACATCGCGGTGCCGATGGACGAGGCGCTCGGCATGTGCGCGATCGACATCTCGGGCAGGCCGCTGTGCCTGTTCGAAGCCGACCTGCCCCCGGTGTCGATCGCCGGCTTCGACGCCGAGCTGACGGAGGAGTTCTTCCGCGCCGTGGCGACCAACGCGAAGCTGACCCTGCACCTTGGAACGCGATCCGGGTCAAATGCCCACCACATGATCGAGGCGTGCTTCAAGGCGTTCGCGAGAGCCCTGCGCGAGGCGGTCGAGCTGGACCCGCGCGAGAGCGGCGTCCCGAGCACGAAGGGGACCCTGACCGAATGACCCCTGTGGCGATTCTGGACTACGGGATGGGGAACCTTCGCTCGGTCGAGAAGGGCCTGGTGCGAGTCGGCGCCGGGGCGGAGATCACCAGCGACGCGGAGCGGATCCGCGCCGCCGAGGGGCTGATCCTGCCCGGCGTGGGGGCGTTTCCCCGCGCGATGCAGCGCGTCCACGAGCTGGGGCTCGACGCGACGATCGTGGAGCGGCTCGAGGCAGGGACGCCGGTGCTCGGGATCTGTCTCGGCCTCCAGCTCCTGTTCGACTCGTCGGTCGAGAACCAGGGCGCCGCGGGGCTGGGCCTGATCCCGGGCCGCGTGGAGCCGCTCGCGGCGGCGGAGCTCAAGGTGCCCCACATCGGCTGGTCGCCCGTTCGGTGGCGGGGCCCGTCGGCGCTGACGGAGGGGATCGAGGACGAGACGCCGTTCTACTTCGTGCACTCGTTCACGCCGCGGCCGTCGAACGACGACGACGTCCTCGGGACGGCCGAGTACGGCGAGCGCTTCGCGTGCGCGGTCGAGCGCCCGCCCCTGTACGGCGTCCAGTTCCATCCCGAGAAGTCGAGCTCCGCCGGCCTGCGGCTGCTGACCAACTTCGCCCGGATCTGCGCGTCGGTCAGAGCCCCGGCGTGATCCTCTATCCCGCGGTCGATATCCGCGGCGGGCATGCCGTGCGGCTGCTGCGCGGGGACTACGCGCACGAGACCGTCTACGACAGGGATCCGGCCGAAGCGGCGCGGCGCTGGGCCGACCAGGGCGCGCGCTTTCTCCATGTGGTCGACCTCGACGGCGCCCTCGAGGGGCGGCCGGCCAACCTGGAGCACGTGCGGCGGATCGTCGACGCGGTCGACGTTCCGGTGCAGCTCGGCGGCGGCCTGCGCGACGCGGCCGCCGTGGGCGAGGCGTTTGACGCGGGCGCGGAGCGGGTCGTGCTCAGCACCGCGATCGAGGCGGATCCCGAGCTCGCGCGAACACTGGTCGGCACCCACGGCGACGCGATCGTCGCCGCGGTCGACGCGCGCCGCGGGGAGGTGGCCGTCTCCGGGTGGACCGCCGCGACGGGCGTCGCGGTCGCCGATCTCGTGGGCAGGCTCGCCGAGCATGGCGTACGCCGCTTCCTGTACACGCCGGTCGAGGTGGACGGGACCCTCGAGGGCCCTGCGCTCGACCACCTGCGGACGCTCGCCGCCGCGGTCGACGGAAAGCTGATCTATTCCGGCGGCGTCGGCTCGCTCGCGGACCTGCGCGCCCTCGCCGGGCTTGGCGAGCCCAACCTCGAAGGCGTGGTCGTGGGTCGCGCCCTGTACGAGGGCCGGTTCACCGTCGCCGAGGGGCAGGCCGCGCTGCACGGCTAGCATCGCCCGCATGGCAGGCGCGCTGACGAAGCTGGTGGCCCGCGGCCGCGCGATCAACTGGATCGCGCTGTTCGAGGCCGCGCGGTTCCTCTACCGGCACGGAAAGCGGAGCTGGGACAACCTGACGCCCGACGAGCGCCGAGCGCTCGGCGAGCTGCTCCGCAAGTCGAAGGGGCGACGCTCGAACCTGACCGAGGCCGAGCGCGACCGGATGTGGGAGATGGTGAAGAAGGCGTTCACCGGCGGCGGGTAGGTGAGCGAGGGTTCGATCGGGTGACCGAGACTCCGGCCCTGTACGACGAGCTCGCGGAGTGGTGGCCGCTGCTGTCGCCGCCGGAGGAGTACGCGGAGGAGGCCGCCGAGTACCTGCGCCTGTTGCGCGCCGCGGTGGACGGGCCGCTCGACGAGGTCCTCGAGCTCGGAAGCGGCGGTGGGAACAACGCCTCGCACCTCAAGCGCGATCTGCGGCTGACGCTCGTCGACCGCTCCGAGGGAATGCTCGCCGTGAGCCGGCGGCTCAACCCCGAGTGCGAGCACGTCGAGGGTGACATGCGCTCCGTGCGGCTCGGAAGGACGTTCGACGCGGTCTTCGTCCACGACGCGATCGCCTACCTGACAACCGAGGAGGACCTGCGCGCGGCGATCGTGACCGCGGTCGAGCACTGCCGGCCGGGAGGCGTGGTGGTGCTCGTTCCCGACTTCGTCGCCGAGTCATTCGCCGAGGGGACCGAGCTCGGCGGGCACGACGCGGACGATCGCGCGCTGCGCTACCTCGAGTGGTGGTGGGACCCGGACCCCGGGAACCACACCCACGTCGCGGACTTCGCGTACATGCTCAGGGGCCCGGACGGCACGGTGGAGGTCCGCCACGACCGCCACCTGTGCGGGCTGTTCTCGCGCGAGAAGTGGCTCGGTCTGCTCTCCGAAGCCGGGGTGGAGGCCGTGTCGGTGCCGATGCGGGCGGCCGAGGGCGAGCCGTTCGGGCGCGAGGCGTTCGTCGGCCGCCGGCCCGCGTAGCGGCTGTACCCTCGATTCGTGGTCCTGAAGCGCGTCATCCCGTGCCTCGACGTCGACCGTGGCCGGGTCGTCAAGGGGACAAACTTCGTCGGCCTGCGCGACGCCGGCGACCCCGTCGAGCTCGCGGCGCGCTACGATGCCGAGGGCGCCGACGAGCTGGTGTTCCTCGACATCACGGCGTCCCACGAGGGGCGCGAGACGATCGTCGAGCTGGCGCGGCGCACGGCCGACAACGTCTTCATCCCGTTCACGATCGGCGGCGGGATCCGCTCGGCGGACGACGCGCAGGCGGTGCTCGACGCCGGCGCCGACAAGGTGTCGGTGAACTCGGCGGCGCTGCGGCGGCCGGAGCTGATCGGGGAGATGGCCGACGTGTTCGGCGCGCAGTGCGTGGTGACGGCTATCGACGCAAAGCGCGAACGCGACGGGTGGGGCGTTTATGTAAACGGGGGCCGGGACCCGGTGCATCGGGAGGCCGTCGAATGGGCCCGTGAGGCGGCGGACCGCGGAGCCGGCGAGATCCTGCTGACGAGCATGGACCGCGACGGCACCGAGGACGGCTACGAGCTCGAGCTGACCCGTCGGGTGGCCGAGGCCGTCGACATCCCGGTCATCGCGTCCGGCGGCGCGGGCAACCTGGATCACCTGGTCGACGCCGTCGAGAAGGGCGGCGCCGACGCGG
>DATAFB010000083.1:0-10216 GCA_036257695.1 Solirubrobacterales bacterium
CCCGGCGGCGAGCAGCGGCTCGGCGGCGCCGGCCGCGGCGATCATCAGCGGCACCAGCAGCGGGAGCAGCAGCAGCGGCGCCAGCAGGTCGCGCGCGCGCGACCCGGTCGCGAGCGAGGACACGAGCGCCCCGGTCGCGGCCAGCCCGAGGTCGGCGAGCAGCAGCACCAACGCAAGCGGCCCCAGCGCCGCCCACCCGTCGAGGAAGAAGACCGCGAACACCGGCACCGTGACCAGCTCGAGCACGACCAGGTAGGCGACGAGCGCCGCCGCCTTGGCGCCGAACAGTGCCGTCCCGTCGACCGGCGCCAGCCGGATCGCGTCGAACCCGCCCTGGTCGCGCTCGGCGACGAACAGCCGGTTGATCGCGAGGATCGCCGCGAACAGGACGGTCGCGAGCAGCACTCCCGCCGCGAGGCCGCCCTCGAGCGTCGTGCGATCGAGCCCGAACCGGAACAGGATGAAGGCGCTGACCGCGAACAGGACCATCCCCGGGACCGACTGCAGCGTCCGCAGCTCGACCCGCAGGTCCTTGGCGAGTATCGCCCTGAAGGCGGTCCAAACATGACCTGTTCGCGCCTCGCTCGCTCGCGTTGAATCAGACATAGACGCTCGCTCGCTCCGCACTCACTTCGGCGCCCCCGCGTAGATCGCCCCGGCGTCGGCCGCCGGCAACCCGGCCGCCGGCCCCACGTACGCGACCGCGCCGCCGTGTCCCAGCGCCAGCACCCGCCCGGCGCCGGACAGCGCGGCGCGGAAGTCGTGCGTGACGACGACCCGCGTGCGCCCGCCCCCGGCGGCGAGCAGCGGCTCGACCAGCTCCGCCGCCTGGGGGTCGAGGTGGGCGCTCGGCTCGTCGAGCAGCAGAAGCTCGGGCTCGTGCAGGACCGTTCGGCACGCCGCGACGCGCTGCGCCATCCCCGCCGACAGGTTGCGGGCCAGCTCGTCCGCTCGCCGCGACATCCCGACCCGATCCAGCAGCGCGCGGATCCGGTCGTCGGGCGCCTCGACGCGGTGCAGGCGGCCGCAGAAGCGCAGGTTCTCGGCGACCGTGAGGTCGCGATACAGCAACGGCTCGTGGCCCAGGAAGCCGATCCGCCCCCGCGCCCGCCACGCCTCGCGCGGAAGCCGCGCGCCGAGCACGACCATCTCGCCGCCGGTGGGGCGAAGCAGCGTCGCGAGGATGCGCAGCAGGGTCGTCTTGCCGGCGCCGTTGGGGCCGATCACGACCAGCGTCTCGCCCCGGGCGAGCTCCACGTTGACGTCCTCGAGCACGACCCGGTCGCCGAACTCGCGCCACAGCCCGGCGAGGCGGATCGCCGGGGCGGCCCGGTCGGGCTCGGACTCGCGCGCCTCCGCGACGCCGGCGCGCTTCGCGCGGGTAGCCACTGCGAGCCGAATCTAGCGCGCTTAGCGCCAGCTTAGGGACCGCGCCTAGCTGCGCTGCATGGCATCGCTCCTCGTCCTCGTCCTGCTGCTCGCCGGCGGGGCGGGCCGCGACGAGCGCGCGCCCACCGAGCCGCGGGTCGAGTGGCGCGACTCGCGGGCGGTCGGGCTTACCCACGACGGCGCCCTGGCGCGCGGCGTCAAGCTCCCGGCCGGCGGCCGCTCGTTCTTCACCTGGGACCCGATCCAGAAGGAGTCGCCGAATCGCGGCTGGCGCCGCTGGGGGACCGACGACCTGGTGCGGACCACGCTGCGCGTGCTGCGCGAGTTCCGTGCCGCGCATCCCCGCGCACCCCGGGTCGGAGTCGGCGACCTGAGCCGCCCCCGAGGGGGCGACTTCGGGCCGCGCTACGGGCTCCCCGGCCACTCGACCCACCAGAACGGCCTCGACGTCGACGTCTACTACCCGCGCGTCGACCGGGGGCGAAAGCCCCCCGAGACGCCGGACCAGGTGGACCTCCCGCTCGCCCACGACCTCGTCGATCGATTCGTCCGCGCCGGAGCGGAGCGGGTCCTGGTGGGGCCGAACACGCCGCTCGAGGGCCCGTCCGAGGTCGTGGTCCCGTATCCGAACCACGACAACCACCTCCACGTCCGGCTGCCGCGCTGACGCGGCCGGCCGCGGCGGGCGCGGCCAGGTACTCTTCCGCGCCAGGGAGACAACGGCAGGGGAGTCGAAGTTGAAGCGTCATCTGATCGCCTCGATCGTCGCGGCAGCGGCCATGCTCGCTGTTCCGACCGCCGCGTCCGCGGTCACGATCACCGTCGAGCCGGCGCCGTTCGACAACGGGTACTCGCCTCAGAGCGCCACCATCGACCTCGGCGGCGGCAGCTTCGACTGGGAGTGGGGCCCCGGCGGCGCCGGCGCCGACGACCTCCACAACGTCATCGAGGGCGACGGGTTCGGGTCCGGCAGGCCGCTGTTCAACTCCGGCGAGGCGGTCGCCGACCTTCCGGGCGGCTTCAGCGTCACCGCCTCGGCCGGGAGCTTCCCGTACTACTGCGAGGTCCACTTCGGGATGGTCGGCGACGTCGCGGTCCGCCCCGTCGGCGAGCCCAGGGGCGAGGGAGTGCGGGTGACCTGGGCGAGCGCCGAGACCACGACCGGAAACCGCTTCGACGTCCGCTACAAGGCGGGCAAGAAGTGGAAGTCGTGGAAGAAGAAGGTCAAGAAGACGGGCGCGACGTTCGGGCGCAACGGCAAGCCGGCGAAGCTTGGCAACAAGGCGGTCGAGCTCCAGGCGCGCTCGCGCGCGGGCAAGGCGCGCAGCGACTGGTCGCCGACGGTCAAGCTCGAGAAGTAGCGCGCCCGGCGAGCTGGCTCAGCGGCCCTTGCGCAACGTCCGCGCAGTCGCCCGCAGCAGCGGGACGGCGCCCTCGCGCAGCGCGCGCATGCGGCCGCCGTTGCGGCCGTAGACGAGCCGCGCGGAGGCCCGCACCGCGTCGCCGAGCGTGCGGTCGTAGGGCTGCCACCAGAAGTCGCGCGTCAGCCCCGGCTCCCACGCGACGAGCTTGATGTTGACGCACTCGTAGAACCCGAACTTCGAGTGCGAGCGGCCGACGCCCGACTCCTTGACGCCGC
The DNA here is from genome assembly GCA_036257695.1 of Solirubrobacterales bacterium. Classification (GTDB taxonomy): domain Bacteria; phylum Actinomycetota; class Thermoleophilia; order Solirubrobacterales; family 70-9; genus DASPWW01. Next base: position 3,029 of record DATAFB010000083.1, read on the forward strand.
CCCACGAGCACTGGCAGGCCCCGTGCGAGTACGAGTGGTCGTTGATCCACACCATCCCCGCCTCGATCCGGCGCGCCATCCGCTCGCCCTTGGCGCGGTCCTTGGTCCAGATCGACGAGCCGAGCCCGAACCGGGAGTCGTTCGCCATCTCGAGCGCCTGCTCGTCGTCGTCGACGGTGACGATCGGGAGCACCGGGCCGAAGATCTCCTCCTTCATGATCCGCATCTCGTGCGTGACCCCGGTCAGCACGGTCGGGGCGATGAAGCTGCCGCTGAAGCCCGGCACCTCGCGCGGGCCGCCCGTCAGCCGCTCGGCGCCGTTGGCGATCGCGTCGTCGACGAGCTCGGTGACGAGCTCCGCCTGCTCTGCGGAGACCATCGGCCCGATCTCCGTGTCCCACTGCATCGGGTCGCCGACGGTCAGCCGCTCCGTCTCGCGCACGACGCCTTCGACGAAGCGATCCGCGACCTCGCGGACGACGTAGGTCCGCTCGATTCCCGAGCACGTCTGGCCGGCGTTCGCGAACCCGCCCCACACCGCGCCGGAGACGGCGTTGGCGAGGTCGGCGTCCGCGCACACGATCTGCGGGTCCTTGCCGCCGAGCTCGAGCACCGAGCCCTTGATCTGGCGCGCGCACGCCTCGCCGACGCGGCGCCCGACCTCGACCGAGCCGGTGAAGAAGATCTTCCCCGCCGAGGACTCCGCCAGCGCGCCGCCGACGGCGCCGCCGCCGTGGACGACGCGGACCAGGCCCTCGGGCAGGCCGGCCTTCTCGAACGTCTCCCGGATCCGCTCCCCGAGCAGCGGCGTGAGGCTGGCCGGCTTCAGCACGACCCCATTTCCGGCCATCAGCGCGATCGCGACCTCGCCGAACGGGATCGACCACGGGTAGTTCCACGGCGCGATAACGCCAACGACGCCGATCGGCTCGTACGTGAACTTGCTCTTCTTCGACTTCAGGATGAGCTGCGGGTAAGGGATCCGCTCGTCGGCGAGGATCTCGGGCCCGTTGTCGGCGCACCAGTGCAGCAGGTCGACGGTCGGAAGCAGCTCCATCGTGTAGCTCTCGACCCGCGGCTTGCCCTGCTCGCGGGTGAGCAGCTCCGCGATCTCGTCGATGTCGGCGAGCAGCGCGTCGGCCGTCTGGCGCATGTAGCGGGCGCGGTCGTCGAGCGACAGCTCGCCCCAGAACGGCGCCACCTTGCCGACGTCGTCGACGGCGGCCTGGACCTGGTCCGGCGTGATCGTGTCGACCGTCCCGACGAGCTCGCCGGTCGCGGGGTTGAGGGACTCGAGCGTGCCGGTGGCCCGCTTCTCGTCGCGCGTCGCGGTCGCTGCTTCCACTCCTGTCTCCTTGCTCAGGTCGCCGCGAGACGCCAATTCCGCTCGCGGAATTGGCGTCATGATTCTATGCGGCGGCGGATCTCCTCGAGCCGCCTCCGCAGCTCGGCCTCGAACCCGCGGTCGGTAGGTCGGTAGAAGCGCTCGGCCTCCATCCCCTCCGGGGCGAGCGGCTGGGTGCCGATCGCGCCCGGTTGGTCGTGCGAGTACTCGTAGCCGACGCCGCGGCCGAGCTCGCGCGCGCCGGGGTAGTGGGCGTCCTGGAGGTACGGCGGCGGCGGCTTGGCGCCGTGCTCGCGCACGTGGCCGATCGCGCGGGAGATGCCCTTGTACGACGCGTTCGACTTCGGCGCCAGGGCGAGGTAGGTGGCGGCCTGGCCGAGGTTGAGCGTCGCCTCGGGGAGCCCGACGCGGTCGACGGCGTCGGCGGCCGCGGTGGCGACGGCGAGCGCCATCGGATCGGCGTTGCCGATGTCCTCGGAGGCGAAGATGACCATGCGGCGGGCGATGAAGCGCGGGTCCTCGCCGCCCTCGAGCATGACCGCGAGGTAGTACAGCGACGCGTCGGGGTCGGACCCGCGCGTCGCCTTGATCCACGCCGAGATGTAGTCGTAGTGGCGATCGCCCTGGCGGTCGTAGAGCAGCGCCTTGCGCTGCAGCGCGTCCTCGACCTCCGCGACGCCAACCGTGCCACCGGTCTCCCGCGCGGTCTCGATCGCGCGCTCGAGCCCCCCGAGCGCGATCCTAGCGTCGCCGCCCGCCCGCGCCGCGAGCACGGAGATCGCCTCGTCGCCGACCTCGGGGTGGTCGGGGATCCCGCGCTCCTCGCTCAGCGCGCGGCGGACGAGCTCCTCGATCTGCTCATCGCCGAGCGGCCTGAACTCATAGATCTGGGATCGCGACAGCAGCGCCGAGATGACCTCGAAGTACGGGTTCTCGGTCGTCGCGCCGATCAGCGTGATCAACCCCTCCTCGACGGCCGGCAGCAGCGCGTCCTGCTGCGCCTTGTTGAAGCGGTGGATCTCGTCGAGGAAGAAGATCGTGGGCTGGCCGGTCGCCCGGCGGCGCTCCTCGGCGCGCTCGATCACCGCCCTCACCTCGGCGCGGCCCGCGTTGACCGCCGAGGCCTCCTCGAACGCCCCCCGGGCCCGCTCGGCGACGATCCGCGCCAGCGTCGTCTTCCCCGACCCCGGCGGGCCGTAGAAGATCGCGCTGTGCGGCTCGCCCGCCTCGATCGCCGCCCGCAGCGTCGAGCCGGGGCCCAGGAGGTGGTCCTGGCCGACGAGCTCGTCGAGCTCGCGCGGCCGCATCCGGGCCGCGAGCGGCGCCTGCTCCGGCGGGACGCCGGTGCGGCGCGGCGGCGCCTCGCCGGTGTCGAAGAGCCGCTCCATCCGGATGCAGTATGAACCCCGCCCGTGGACGCGCTGGAGCTGATCGCGCTCGCCATATGGGCGTTCACGGTCGCCACGATCGGCGGGTTGGTCGGACTCGTGCTCGGCAACCTGCGGCTTCCGCTCGTCGTCCTGCTCGCGACCTCGCCGGCGGCCGGTGCGGGGGCGAACGTCGCGATCAGCGGAATCTCGGCTCTGACCAGCACCGCGGCGCACGCGCGCGGAGGGCGCGTCAACTGGCGGCTGTTCGCGTGGATGGCGCCCCCGTCGGTGGTCGGGGCGATCGCCGGCGGGCTGATCTCCGGCGTCCTGCCGAGCCGCATCCTGCTCGGCGTGATCGCGATCGTCGTGCTGTACGGGGCCGTCGAGCTGATCCGCAAGCCGGAGGCCGAGCTCGATCGCCCGGTTCGCTCTCCGCTGCTGTCCGCGGCGGCGATCGGGTTCGGCGTCGGGGTGCTCGGCGGGATCGTGGGGCTGATCCTCGGCTCGCTGCGGCTGCCGGCGATGATCAGGTGGGCCGGCGTCACCCCGTACGCGGTCGTCGGGACCAACGCCGCGGTCGGCGTCGTCGTCGGCGTCGGCGGGCTCATCGGGCATCTGCCGAGCGGCGTCGACTGGGCGTTGCTCGCGGTCGGAGGGGCCGCGTCGATCCCGGGCGCCTACATCGGCTCCCACCTCACCGGAAGGCTCGACGAACGGACCCTGCTTCGCGCGATCGCGGCGGTGCTCGTCGTCACCGGCGTCTCGATGCTCGTCCAGGCGATCGTGGGCTAGCTGACCCACGCGGGTAACCTGCGTCCGATGAGCGCGAGGCTCTCCAAACGTGGGGGTGGGCGGGAAATTTGACGTTGGGCCGAGCGCGAATAGACAGTGATGCGAGCGAGGAGGTCGCGCTCGCGCCGGGATCCGAGCTCGGCACGGAGGCCGTCGAGCTGCTGCGACGGCTGATCCGTCTCGACACCTCGAACCCGCCCGGGAACGAGGGCGAGGCGCAGTTGCTGCTGCGGGAGCGACTGTCGGAGGCGGGGTTCGAGTGCGAGATCGCGGCGCGCGAGCCCGACCGCCCGAACCTCGTCGCGCGGCTGCGCGGCTCGTCCCCCGGCCCCGTGCTGTGCCTGCTCGGCCACGTCGACACGGTCCCCGCCGACCGCTCGGACTGGAGCGGCGACCCGTGGTCGGGCGAGCTGCGCGACGGCGCCGTGTGGGGCCGCGGGGCGATCGACATGAAGGGCCAGGTCGCCGCTGAGGTGGCCGCGGCGGTCGCGCTCGCCAGGGGAGGATGGCGCCCCGCGGCGGGAGACCTGCTCGTGGTCGCCACGGCCGACGAGGAGCGGGGAGCGGCGTACGGCGCGCGGTGGCTGTGTGAGGAGCGACCCGACCTCGTGCGCTCGGACCTCGTCGTCAACGAGGGCGGCGGGATCGCGATCGAGTTTCGCGGCAGGCGGTTCTACACCGTCGCCCTCGGCGAGAAGGGGGTGTGCCGGCTCCACCTCAGCACCCACGGGCGCGCGGGCCACGCGTCGATGCCGCGGATCGGGGACAACGCCGTGCTCAGGATGGCGCCGCTGTTGGAGCGGCTTGCAGATCAGCCCCCGCTCGAGCCCACCCCCGAGGGGGTCGGGTTCCTGTCCGTGCTGCTCGGCGAGGACCTCACCCGTGCCGGCACTGCGGAGCTGGGCGAGGCCGTCGAGCGCGTGCGCGCGGAGGACGCCGCGGTCGCCGACTACCTCGCCGAGCCGCTGCTCGGCGTCACCCTCGCGCCCGTGATGGTTGCCGGCGGGGTGAAGGAGAACGTGATCCCCGCCCACTGCGAGGCCCTCGTCGACTGCCGCGTGCCGCCCGAGCTCGGCGAGGACCACGTTCGCGAGCTGGTCATGGCGCTGCTCGGCGGCGGCGGCTGGGAGCTCGAGATCCCCGAGTGCATCGTCGGCAACCGCTCGCCGCTCGAGGGCCCGCTCGCCGACGCGATCTCGACCTGGATCTCCGATGCCGATCCCGGCGCGGTCCCGGTCGCGAGCGCTATGCCCGGGTTCAGCGACAGCCACTGGTTCCGCAAGGAGTTCGGGGCGACCGCGTACGGCTTCTGGCCCCGGCGGACGATGCCGCTCGCCGAGCTCGAGCCGCTGATCCACGGCGCCGACGAGCGCGTCCCGGTCGCCGACCTCGAGCTGTCGGCGCAGTTCTTCTTCGACCTCCCGCCGCGGGTGCTGGGATGAGTGCAGACGCCCCGCCCCATCTCGACCCCGCGGTGTCGGGCAACGGCTCGGCGCCGCGCCTGCGCCTCGGCGGGATGGCGCTGCGCAACGGGCTGCTGATCCACGGACCGACCTCGTGGGCGATCGCCGCCCGCACCGCGGAGGGCGAGGTCGCCGTCGCCTCGGGTCGCAAGCCGACGTTCGCGCCGAGGGTCGCGTCGGTGCCGCTGCTTCGCGGCGCGGTCAAGCTAGTCGAGGGATTCGCCGTCATCCCGATCGCCCGCAGCCGCCTGCCGGCGGCGCGGCTGCCGCTCGAGGACCCCAAGGTCGTGCTCGCGGCCGGCGCCGTAACGCTCGTCACCGGCCTCGTCCGCCGCGGGCGCCCGGCGACGCTGGCGCGGGAGCTGGTCGCGGCCGCCCTCGGCGTCGTGCCGGCGCTCGTCGCGCTCCGCGACTCGGATCTCGCCGCGTACCACGGCGTCGAGCACAAGGCGATCGGCGCCTATGAGCAGGGGCGCTCCGACCCGCGCGAGGTGCCGAAGGAACACGACCGCTGCGGGTCTCACCTCGTCGTCCCGCTGCTCGGCCTCTCGATCGGGGGCCAGCTCGCGCTCGAGCGACTCGTCGAGCGCCCCGGGCCGATCGCCCGCGCCATCGCGGGGACCGCCGCGGCGGGGCTGGCGGTGGAGATGTTCGCGTGGAGCGAGCGCCATCCCGACTCCGCCCTCGCCCGGGCCTTCCGCCGCCCGGGGACCGAGATCCAGCGCGCTGTCGCGACCCGCGAGCCGACAGACGACCAGCTCGAGGTCGGCACCGCCGCGCTCGCGGAGATCCTGCGGGCCGAGTCCGCTGCTTAGTGGCTATCTGAGAGCCCGCGTGTGCGGCTGGCGAGTGCGGGGGGTCTCGGATGGTCACTTAGACTGGGCGACGTGCTCGATCGCATCGATCACGTGGGGGTTGCGGTGTCCGACCTCGATGCCGGGATCGCCCTGTACGAGCGCACGTTCGCGATGCCGCTCGCGCACCGCGAGCGAGTCGAGTCGCAGGGCGTCGAAGCCGCGCTGCTCGACGTCGGCGACGGGCACGTCGAGCTGCTCGCCCCGCTGAGCCCGGACACCGTGGTCGGCAAGTTCATCGAGCGGCGCGGCGAGGGCCTGCACCACGTCGCGTACGCCGTCGACGACATCGACGCGGCGCTCGGACACCTGAAGCAGCAGGGGGTCGAGCTGATCGACGCGGAGCCGCGGCGCGGGATCCGCAACAGCCGCGTCGCGTTCCTGCACCCGAAGGCGACCGGGAGCGTGCTGACCGAGATCGTCGAGCCCGCGAAGTGATGTTGGCGCGGAGCCGGAGCCACAGGCCCAACAGGTTGGCCGGGCCCGTACGCGTCGGCGACGCGACAGGCTGGTGGAGGTGATGAGGTGATGGCACAGGACGAGGAGAAGAGCGCGGAGGCGAACCTCGTCGAGATCGGCTTCGACGGCGGCCAGGTAATGATCGCGCGGCTCAGCGGGGAGCAGCTCGATGCGCTGAAGCAGGCCGTGAGCTCGACCGACAAGCTCGCCAGCGAAGCGGGCGGCTGGTACGAGCTCGAGTCGACCGACGGCGCGATCTCGCTCGACCTCCGCAAGGTCGTGTTCGTTCGCCGGGCAGCCGCATCACACACGATCGGCTTCTCCGGCGCTTGATCCGTCGCCTGCTCACAGTCGCCGCGCTCGCCGTTCTCGGGGTCGCGTACTGGTGGCGCAAGAACCCGTCGGCGTGCCCGTACGGGCAGCGGTTCTGGGTCGAGGGGCCGCACCCGTTCATCACCCGCGCGCGGCTGCGCGAGATCCTCGAGCCGCAGCCCGGCGAGCGGGTGCTCGAGGTCGGCCCCGGGACCGGCTACTACACGCTCGAGCTCGCCGAGTGGGTCGGAGACGAGGGCGTCGTGGAGATCTTCGACCTCCAGCAGGAGATGCTCGGCCACACGATGCGCGCCGCGGCCGAGCGCGGGGCGACCAACGTCCGCCCGACGCAGGGCGACGCGCAGTCGCTCCCGTACGAGGACGACTCATTCGACGCAGCGGTGCTGGTCACGGTGCTGGGCGAGATCCCCGACCAGGACGCCGCGCTGCGCGAGCTCGAGCGAGTGCTGAAGCCGGGCGGGCGGCTGATCGTCGGCGAGCTGTTTGGCGACCCGCACATGGTCACGCTCACCTCGCTGCGGCGCCGCGCCGAGGCCGCGGGGCTGGTGTACGAGGGCCGGGTCGGCCCCAGG
>DATAFB010000090.1:0-7914 GCA_036257695.1 Solirubrobacterales bacterium
GCCGGCGGACAGCCGGCGGCGAAACGACGAACCTCGAGCCGCGCGCCAAGGCGCGGTAGGCTCGCCGGGCTGTCCGGCCTCGACCACATCCGCAGCTACTACGCGGCGCTGAACTCGGGCGACCCCGACCGCGTCGCCGAGAACTTCACCGACGACGCGGTCCACTACTACACGCGCCTCGGCCCGCACGAGGGCGCCCGGGCGATCGGCGAGAACACGAAGTGGGCGGTCGAAAATCTCGACGGCCAGTGGCACCTCGAGCACGGGATCGAGCAGGGCGACGAGGCGGTGATCGAGTGGGCGATGACGTGGCGCGACCCGAAGTCGGGCGAGCGGCGGATCAACCGCGGCACCGAGTGGTTCCGGCTCCGCGACGGCAAGATCTCGGAGGTCCGCGCCTACCACCACGGCGATCGCCGCAACCCCCAGGGCGATCTGCTCGGGTTCGACCACGAGGGACGCGGCTACACGATGCTCAACGGCTAACCGCGCTCCTTCCCGCCGAGTGCTCCCTCAGGTAGTCCATAGCGACCAAAATGGAGCACTCGGCCTGATCTAGGGTGATGCGGTGAGCGTGATCAAGGACACGGGGGAGCGGGCGGTGCTGCCGCCGTTCACGGACGAGCACGAGCAGCTGCGCGAGTCGGTGGGCCGGTTCGTCGGCAGCGAGATCGCGCCCCACGTGCCCGAGTGGGAGGAGGCGCGGGAGTTCCCCCGCGAGCTGTTCCTGCGCTGCGGCGAGCTCGGCTTCCTCGGGCTCAAGTACCCCGAGGAGCTCGGCGGCCAGGGGGGCGACTACGTCCACGACGCGGTGTGGATCGAGGAGCTGTCGCGGTCCGGCGCGTCGGGCGGCGTCGGCGCGGGGCTCGGCGGCCACACCGGCATAGCGACGCCCCCGATCTTCAACTTCGGCACCCCGGAGCAGCACGAGCGCTGGCTTCGCCCCGCGATCAAAGGCGAGAAGATCGGCGCGCTGGGCATCACCGAGCCCGGCGCCGGCTCCGACGTCGCATCGATTCGGACCTTCGCCCGCAAGGTGCCGGGCGGCTACGTCGTCAACGGCGGCAAGACGTTCATCACCAACGGCGTCCGTGCCGACTTCCTCGTCTGCGCGGTGCGCACGACCGAGGAGGGGGGCCATGGCGGGCTGTCGTTCCTGGTGCTCGAGCGCGACATGCCCGGCTACGAGGTGACGGGCAAGCTCGAGAAGCTCGGCTGGCACTCTTCCGACACGGGCGAGCTGTCGTTCACGGACGTCGAGGTGCCGGACGAGAACCTGCTCGGCGAGGAGAACCGCGGCTTCTACCTGATCATGGCCAACTTCGCGTGGGAGCGGCTGCTGATGGCGCTCGCGGCGGTCGGGGGGATGCAGCGCGTGTTCGCGACCACGCTCGAGTACGCCAAGCAGCGCGAGGCGTTCGGGCGCCCGATCGGCCGCTTCCAGGCGATCCGCCACAAGTTCGCGGAGATGTCGACCAAGATCGAGGCGGCGCGATCGCTGACCTACCACGCGCTGCGCCTGTTCGCGGACGGCGGCGACCCGATCGGCGAGGTGACGATGGCGAAGCTGTTCACGCAGCGGACGATGGTCGAGGTCGCCGATGAGTGCCTCCAGATCCACGGCGGGTACGGCTACATGCGCGAGTACGGCGTCGAGCGGGCGCTGCGAGATGCCCGGCTCGGCCCGATCGGCGGCGGCACCGACGAGATCATGAAGGAGATCCTTGGCCGCCAGCTGATCGGATCTTGATCACGAGTTGGGGCCCCGTTCCCAATAGAGTCCCGGGCCTCGCAACCTGGATCACGACCGAGGAGGAAACGCGAGCGATGGGATTGCTTGACGGCCGGGCCGCGATCATCACCGGGTCGGCCCGCGGGATCGGACGGGCGACCGCCGAGCTGTTCGTAAGCGAGGGCGCCCGGGTGCTGATCAACGACATCGACGGGGACATCGCGGAGCATGCGGCGGGCGAGATCGACGGCGATACCGCCGTCTTCGCCGGCGACCTGACCAAGGCGGGCGTGCCGGAGGACCTCGTCAAGACCGCGACCGACGAGTTCGGCGAGGTCGACATCCTCGTCAACAACGCCGGCTACACCTGGGACGGCGTCCTGCACCGGATGTCCGACGAGCAGTTCCAGGCGATGCTCGACATCCACACCGTCGTCCCGTTCCGGATGATCCGCGCGATCGCCCCGGCGTGGCGCGAGGCGGCGAAGGCCGAGCGCGACGCCGGCGAGGAGCGGTTTCGCAAGATCGTCAACGTGACCTCGATCTCGGGCACGATGGGCAACGCGGGCCAGGCCAACTACTCGGCCGCCAAGGCGGCCGTCACGGGGCTGACGAAGACCGTCGCCAAGGAGTGGGGTCAGTTCAAGATCAACTCCAACGCCGTCGCGTTCGGGTTCGTCGAGACCCGGCTGACGCAGGCGAAGGAGAAGGGCGAGACGCTCAAGGCGCCGAGCGGCGAGGAGGTCGAGATCGGGGTGCCGGAGCAGATGCGCTCGATGGCGGCGATGACGATCCCACTCGGCCGCCCGGCGCGTCCGGAGGAGGCCGCGGGACCGGTCCTGTTCCTGTGCTCGGCGCTGTCGAACTACGTCCACGGCCAGATCCTCAACGTCACCGGCGGCCAGTTCACCGGGATGACGACGTAGGGACGCCGTGGAGCCGCTGCGGTTTGTCGGGGTGCCGGTCGACTCCGTCGGCCGCTCCGGCGGGACCGAGCACGCGCCGGCGGCCCTGCGCGAGCTCGGCCTCGTCGACGTCCTCGGCGGCGGTGACGCGGGCGACCTCGACGTCCGCATCCGCGGCGAGCAGCGCGACCCGGAGACCGGGATCGTCGCCAGCGCCGACGTGCTGGCGACCACCTCGACCCTGCGCGGCGCCGTCGCGGAGCTGGTCCGCCGCGGCGAGCGGCCCTTCCTCGCCGGCGGCTGCTGCTCGGAGGTGCCGGGGGCGCTCGCCGGCGCGCGCGACGCCGTTGGGCGCGTCGGGCTCGCGTACCTCGACGGGCACCTCGACCTCTACGACGGCCACACCTCCCCCACCGGGGAGGCGGCCGACATGCCGATCTCGGTCGCGCTGGGGCTCGGGCCCGCGGCGTGGGTCGACGCGGCGGGCGGCGCCTCGCTCGCGCCCGCCGACGCGGCGCTCGTCGGCCACCGCGACCAGGAGGAGTCGCGTGCGTACGGGATGACCCAGCCCGGCGAGCTCGGCGAGGACGTGGTCAGCCTGTCGGTGGACGACGTCCGGGGCGAGGGCCCGGCCGCCGTCGGCGGCCGCGTGGCCGAGGCGCTGGGGGCGAAGCCGATGTGGCTGCACTTCGACGTCGACGTGCTCGACCAGGAGGTCTTCCCGGCCACCGACTACCTGCTGCCGAACGGGATGAGCTGGGAGGAGCTGATGCCCATGATGGCGCCGCTCGCCTCCTCGGAGTCGCTCGTCGGCTTCTCGCTCGGCTGCTACAACCCGGAAAAGGACCCCGACAGGGCGTGCGGCCGGGCGCTCGTCGACGCCCTCGCCCGCGCCCTGGACGGCTGAAGGCGACGGTGCGCGTCGACATCCTCATCGAGGGCCAGGAGGACGTGAGCTGGCCGGAGTGGCTCGCGCTCGCGGGGGCGTGCGAGCGCAGCGGGATCTCGACCCTGTTCCGCTCCGACCACTACCTGTCGGTCGTCGGCCGCCGCGAGCGAGGCTCGCTGGACGCGTGGGGGACGGTCAGCGCCCTGGCGGCGACGACCTCGACCCTTCGCCTCGGCACGCTCGTCTCCCCGGTCACCTTCCGCCACCCCTCGGTCCTCGCCAAGGCCGCTGTGACGGCCGACCACGTCTCGGGCGGGGGGCGGATCGAGCTCGGGATCGGGGCCGGATGGCTCGAGGACGAGCATGCGCGGTACGGCTTCCCCTTCCCCCCGACCGGGGAGCGGCTCGAGATGCTCGAGGGGCAGATCGAGATCGTGCGCCGGCAGTGGACCGAGACGGGGCTCGAGTTCCGCGGGCGGCACTACACGCTCGAGGGGCTCGACGCGCTGCCGAAGCCCCTGCGCCCGCCCAACCTGATCGTCGGCGGCAGGGCGAGGCGGCGAAGTGTCGCGCTCGCGGTCCGGTGGGCGGACGAGTACAACCTCGTGATGATGGACGCGGACGAGGCGGGGGAGCGCCACGCCGCGATCGCGCGCGCCTGCGAGCAGGCCGGCCGCGACCCGCTCACCGTGTCGCTGATGACCGGCTCGATGGTCGGCGCCGACGACACCGACCTCGCCAACCGCGCCCGGCGCCTCGCCGAGCTGCGCGGCGAGGACGCCTCCGACACCGGCGCGTACCTCGCGGACCTGCCCGAGCACTGGATCGTCGGTACCGCCGACTAGGCGCGGGAGCGGCTCGCGCAGCTGGAGCGGGCGGGCATCGAGCGGGTCATGCTCCAGTACCTGACCCACCGCGACCTCGACGGGATCGAGGTGCTGGCCGGGCTCGGGGACTAGTCGCGGGGCCTGCGCTCCTCGGCCAGCGGCGCGCCCTCGGTGTCGGCGGCGCCCGCGGGCGGCCACGACCCGAACCAGTTGTCGCGCGCCCCGTCGAGGGTCAGCACGGCGCCGGAGACGAAGTCGCCGGCCGGCGACGCGACGTAGGCGATCAGCCACGCCATCTCCTCCGGCGTCCCGAGCCGGCCGAGCGGGACCGTCCGGGCGACGTTCTCGCTCACCTGCCTCGGGTACTTGGTCCGCAGCACCTCGGTGTCGAACTGGCCCGCCGCGATCGAGCACAGCTTGATGCCGAACCGCGCCCACTCGACCGACAGGGTGCGGGTCAGGTTCTCGACCGCCGCTCGCGCCGCCCCGGAGTGGGCCATCCCCGGCATCCCGTGGTGGGGCGAGATCGTGACGCTGATCACCTTCCCCTACCGCTGCGGGATGAACGCCTTCGTCGCCGCGGCGTGGGTCATGTTCCACGTCCCCTGGACGTTGAGCTCGATTACGGTCCTGAACCCCTTCGGGGAGATCGCCTCGGCCGGGCTCATGAACTGCCCGCCGGCGTTGTTGACCAGCACGTCGAGGCGCCGGTGGCGCTCGATCACCCCTTCCACGAGCCGCTCGACCGCCTCCTCGTCGCGGATGTCGGTCGCCACCGCCTCCCCCCTCCCACCGCCGTCGGCGATCAGCCGTGCCGTCTCCTCGAGCGGCTCGGCCCGCCGCCCGCACCCGACGACGATCGCGCCCAGCGACGCGAGCTCGAGCGCCGTCGCGCGGCCCAGCCCGCTGCCGGCGCCCGACACCAGGCACACCTGCCCGTCGAGGAGGCCCGGGGCGAAGATCCGTGATCGGCGCTCGGCCATGAATCAGAACCCCCACCAGCCTGTCGCCTCCGATTGTTTGGGCGCCGAGCACCGGGCGCAGCCCGGCTGCGAGGCGAGAGGCTGGTCGCCGTAGTGATGGCGGGCTTCGCCCGCTCTGCTCGGCGCCACCATTACGGGCAGTTTATTTCCGCACGGTGGACGGGGGAAGGTGATGCGGCGCAGCGTGGAATCCTGCGGGGATGAAGTTCCGTGCCGAGTCGAAGCCACTCGAGCGGCCGCTCCAGGGCGGCACGGCCAACGCCACCGTGGCGGTCGAGCCGCTGCCCTCGGGGGAGATGCGGGCGCCGGCGGCCTTCGTGGAGCGCGCCGGCGGCCGCCTGGAGGCGCTGCGCATGCTCGGGCTGGGGACCCCGCGCTCGCAGTGGTGGTGGCTCCCCTGCCCCGCCTTCCTGATTCGCCACCCGAGCGCGGGGCACGTCCTCGTGGACACCGGCCTTCACCCCTCGGTGTCGGCGAAGCCGACCGAGAACCTGGGCCGGCTGGCGTCGTCTTTCGCCCACCCGCGGATGGCGCCGGGCGGCGACGTCCCGGCGCGGCTGCGGGCGCGTGGCGTCGACCCCAAGACCGTGCCTGTGGTCGTGATGACGCACCTGCACTTCGACCACACATCGGCGATCTCGGAGTTCCCGGGGGCGACGTTCATCGTCAGCGAGCCCGAGTGGGATGCCGCGACGACCGACCGCCGACCGTTCCTGCGCGGCTACCGGCCCGCCCACTACAACTACGCCTTCGACTATCGCACGCTCAGCTACGGCGGCGAGCTGATCTCGTCCTACTCGAGCTTCGGCCGCACGTTCGACCTCTTCGGCGACGGCAGCATCCGGCTCGCGTTCACGCCCGGGCACTCCGCCGGGCACCAGTGCGTGATCGCGCGGCTGCGCGACCGCGACTTCGTGATCGGCGGCGACCTCGTCTACACGATGGGCCAGCTCGCCGGCGCCCCCGAGCCGCCGCGTCCGGTCGACCGCCACAACTGGCGCCGCTCGCGCCAGGAGCTGCAGCTGTTCCGCCGGCAGTACCCGCAGGCCGTGGTCGTGCCGAGCCACGACCCCGAGCTGTGGAAGACACTCGACGAGCGCTACGAGTAGTAATCAGTACGGCGACTTACGGCGCTAGCGCGTGTGCGGGCGGGCGGAGGCGTCCGCGGGCGAGCCGGGGGAGATGCCGTCGCGCAGGGCCTTGATCACCTTGCGACGTCCCTTCTCCTCGAGCGCCGTGTACATCCCGCGCACGCCGTCGAAGACTTGGGTTGCGACCTCCAGCTGCTGCTCGCGGGTGGGGTTGTCGACGACGCCGAAGCTCATCGGCTGCCCGTACTGGATCGTCACCTTGGGGAACCGCAGCCGCTTCCAGCCGCGGACTCCCTTCGAGCCGTGAATCGCGACCGGGATCACGGGCACGCCGGTCTCCAGCGCCAGCCGCCCCACCCCCGGTCGAGGCTCGCCGAGCCCGCCGCTGCGGGAGCGTCCGCCCTCCGGGTACATCAGCATGCAGCCGCCCCGCTCGAGGATCGCGTGCGCCGTATTGAATGCCTCCTCGTCACGATGCCCACGCCGAACGGGGAACGCGCCGCCGTGGTAGAGGATCCAGGTGATCACCGGGTTCGTGAACAGCTGCGACTTGGCCATGAAGCGGACCTTGCGGCGGATGTAGACGCCGGCGAAGAAGTGGTCCCACTGGCTGAAGTGGTTCGGGGCCAGGATCACGGGACCCGTGGCCGGGACGTTCGCCGACCCGATCGCCGCCGTCCGGTAGAAGCCGAGGCACGGCGGAGTGATGATGATCCGAGCGACGTCGTAGATCGCGTCCGGCTCACGCGTGCGGGCGCGTGCGTGGAAGCGGTCGAAGTGCTCCGCCGGTCGCGGGTCCTTGTAGACCTGTGGCTTGAGCTCGGTCATAGGGTGCCTGGGCACAGCGAATCAGTACGGATGACCTGCCTATCGCCTCGCAGTTGGGCCTGCGGCCCAATGCTCGGCGCGCAAGTCAAAATGGCCGGCAACCGCCGGCTCCACCCGTGTCTACCCCGCTTACGGCGACGGGTTACGGCCGGCTCAGGACCCGCTCAGTACGGCGACGGCCCGCCGAACATCTCCGCCATCCGCCGCGCGACCGACAGGTCGCCCTCGAGCTCCACGCGGCCCTCGAAGAACGCCGCCGCGGGCGACTCGCCGGCCGCGATGCGGACGAAGTCCGCGAGCGGGATCCGCATCAGCACCGCGGGGTCGCCGCCGCTGCCGCGGATCAGCCGCGCGCGCTCCTTGCCGACCCGGATCGTCCACCGGTCGACGCTGGCGAGGCCGTCGCCGTCGGCGCCGCCCCGGGTGAGCTCGTACTCGATGTCGCCCTCGAACCCGAACGCCATCTCGGGGTCGAAGGCGCGCGCCATGCCGCCGAGCAGCGCCCGCTGGGCCGCCGGCCTGCCGAACCGCCGCTCGACCTCGCGGTCGGAGGCGCCGTCGACGATCCGCGCCAGCACACCCTGGACGCGCCGGCGAGCTCCCTCGCGCAGCTCGGCGCGGACCCTGCCCGCGAGGTCGCGCGGGGCGAGCAGCGCCCG
>DATAFB010000094.1:0-6624 GCA_036257695.1 Solirubrobacterales bacterium
GATCAAGGGCGGCTCCGGCCTCAGCGAGAGCGAGGTCGAGCAGATGGTCAAGGACGCCGAGTCCCACGCCGACGAGGACCGCCGCCAGCGCGAGCTCGCGGAGGCCCGCAACACGGCCGAGAACGCCGCCTACCAGGCCGATAAGCAGCTCGGCGAGATGGGCGATCAGATCGACTCCGACGCGAAGTCGGAGATCGAGTCGGCGATCAAGGAGGTCCGAGAGACGCTCGCCTCCGACGACGCGGGCGAGATCAAGGCCAAGACCGACGCCCTGCAACAGGCGTTCCACAAGGTCTCGGAGCAGGTCTACCAGGCCGCCCAGCAGCAGGCGCCCGGCGACGGCGCCGGCGGCGACGGCGCGGGCGGCGAGGAAGAGGAGGTCGTCGACGCCGAGGTCGTCGACGACGACCGCTCCTAGCGGGGGCAGGCGCAATGGACGCAGAGCGCGGGCCCAAGGAGGCAGCTGACCCGGCCGCCGCGGAGTCGGGAGCGAGCCAGGGTGAACAGCGCGGCAAGCTCGCTCGCGAACTTGCCGGTGATCGTGAGCGCGAGCGAGCGGGAGACGAGCAGGCGGCCGGAATGGTGGAAAGGGATCTGGACGAGCTGCTGAGGGACACCCAGCGCGAGCGCGACGAGTACCTCGACCTTGCGCAGCGCACCCGCGCCGACTTCGAGAACTACCGCCGCCGCGCCACCCAGGAGGCGAGCGAGGCGGAGCGGCGCGGCAAGATCGCGCTCGCCCGCGAGCTCGTCCCGATCCTCGACAACCTCGAGCGCGCGCTGCGCTCGGCCGGGGTCGATCCCGAGGCGGCGGACGACGCCGCGGCGGCCGGAGACGGCGGCGGGATCGTCCACGGCGTGGTGCTGGTCTACCGGCAGCTGCGCTCCGCGCTCGAGGCGGCCGGTGTCGAGGCGTACGACCCCACGGGTGAGCGGTTCGACCCGACGTGGCACGAGGCGCTGGCGACCCGTGCGGACGAGGCGACGGAGCCGGGGATCGTGCTCGAGACGCTGGAGAAGGGTTACCGCCTCAACGGGCAGGTGCTGCGAGCGGCGCGGGTCGTGGTCAGCGAGTAGGGGACGGGGATGGCGAGCGACTACTACGACACCCTGGGCGTTTCGGAGAAGGCGTCCGCGGACGAGATCAAGCGCGCTTACCGGAAGCTGGCGCGCAAGTACCACCCCGATCGCAACCAGGGCGACGAGAAGGCCGAGGAGCGCTTCAAGCAGGTGCAGGAGGCGTACGACACCCTCTCCGATCCCGAGAAGCGCAAGCAGTACGACGCCGGCGGCGCTTTCGCCGGCTTCGGCGGGTTCGGCGGCGGCGGCCGTGGGCCGTTTGCCGGCGCGCCGGGTGGCGGCGCGGGCGGGTTCGCCTCCGACCTCGGGGACATCTTCTCGTCGGTGTTCGGGCGCAGCGGTCGGCCCGGGGCGGCGGCGGACCAGCCGAGTCGCGGTCGCGACCTCGAGACCGAGGTCCAGCTGACGTTCGAGCAGGCGGTCGAGGGAACGCAGGTCTCGGTCACGGTCCCGAAGCTCGCCACGTGCAAGGTCTGCGGCGGCACCGGGGCGAAGCCGGGCACGTCGCCGATCACGTGCCCGCAATGCGGTGGGCGCGGGATCGACTCCCAGAGCCAGGGCCTGTTCGCGATCAGCCAGCCGTGTCCGCAGTGCGGCGGCGCCGGCCAGATCATCGAGGATCCGTGCCGAGCGTGCGGCGGGACCGGGCTGACCGAGCAGCGCAAGCGCTACCGGGTCACCATCCCGCCGGGGGTTCGGGACGGGACCCGGATCCGGCTTCCCGGCAAGGGCGAGGACGGCCCCCGCGGCGGTCCTCCAGGCGACCTCTACGTCGTCACCAGGGTGACGCCTTCGCCGGTATTCAGGCAGCGGCGCGACGGCGACCTCGAGGTCGTCGTCCCGATCACGATCGCGGAGGCCGTCCAGGGGGCGACGATCGAGGTCCCGACGCTGAAGGGGACGAAGCGGATCCGCGTCCCCGCCGGGACGCGGCACGGCTCCGTGCAGCGGCTGCGCGGCCAGGGGCTGCCGAAGCCGGGAGGGAAGGAGCGCGGCGACATCCGCTACCGGCTCGAGATCGAGGTGCCCCGCGACCTCACCCCGGTGCAGAAGCGCGCCCTCGACCAGCTCGCCGAGTCGCTCAACGACCACAACCCGCGCGAGGAGCTGCTGCGGGCGGCGCGGCGCACCTCGACTTCGAATCGATCCGGCGATTCCGGGAAGGTGGGGGCGAGATGAGCCCGTCGAGGCGCCACAAGCAGACCCGCCCCGCGAAGCGCGGCCGCGCCACGGGCCCCGACGGCAGCCCGCAGCGGCTCGACTCCGGGCGCGGCGTGTTCATGATCTCGGTCGCCGCGGAGCTCGCCGACATGCATCCGCAGACGCTGCGGATGTACGAGGCACGGGGGCTGATCACCCCGCAGCGCTCCCCCGGCAAGACCCGCCTCTACTCGCAGCAGGACGTCGAGCGCCTGCGACGGATCCAGCACATGACGGAGGACGGCCTCAACCTCGCCGGCGTCGAGACCGTGCTCGAGATGGAGCTCCAGCTGGAGCGGCTGCGCATCGAGCTGAAGCGGATGCGCCGCCGCGCCAACGAGGCCGAGAAGCGGATGCTCGAGGAGATCGAGCGGATCCGCAGCTCGCTGCGCGTCGAGCTCGTCCCGTACGGCGCGTATGAGCCCGGCGGGCCGCTCGGCGGCAAGGCGGGGCGGCCCACGGTCGAGATCCCGGTCGAGCGCCGCCGCCGATCCACCCGGCCGACCGAGGACGAGCAGCGCTAGGCGGACGGCCCCGAACGTCGATGCAACCTGACAGATTCACGATAAAGGCACAGGAGGCGGTCGCCGCGTCGCAGCGGCTCGCATCTGAGGCGCGCAACACGGAGATCGCGCCCGCGCACCTGCTGCTAGCCCTGCTCGAGCAGGACGACGGCCTTGTCGTCCCCGTGCTGCAGAAGCTCGGCGCCGACGTCGATTCGATCATCGCCCGCACCCGCGAGGCGGTCGACGGACTGCCGAAGCTGAGCGGCGACGCGGAGCCCGAGGTCCGTCCGTCCTCGGAGCTGGTCCGCGTCCTGCAGCGCGCCGAGAAGGAGATGGCGGCACTCGGGGACGAGTACATCTCGACCGAGCACTTCCTGCTCGCGCTCGCCGACTCGAAGTCGAGCGTGTCGGACATCCTTCCCAGCCGCGACGAGCTGATGAACGCCGTGTCCGAGGTCAGGGGCCCGCACCGCGTCACCTCGCCCAACCCCGAGGACACGATGCAGGCGCTCGAGAAGTACGGCCGCGACCTCACCGCCGAGGCGCGCGAGGGCAAGCTCGACCCGGTGATCGGCCGCGACGAGGAGATCCGGCGAGTGATCCAGGTCCTGTCGCGGCGGACGAAGAACAACCCCGTGCTGATCGGCGATCCCGGGGTCGGCAAGACGGCGATCGTCGAGGGGCTGGCCCAGCGGATCGTCGCCGGCGACGTCCCCGAGTCGCTTCGGGATCGGCGCGTGATCGCGCTCGACATCGGCGCCCTGCTCGCGGGCTCCAAGTACCGCGGCGAGTTCGAGGAGCGGCTCAAGGCCGTCCTCAAGGAGGTCCAGGCGTCCGAGGGCCAGATCGTCCTGTTCATCGACGAGCTGCACACGATCGTCGGCGCCGGGGCGGCCGAGGGCGCTGTCGACGCCGCCAACCTGCTCAAGCCGATGCTCGCCCGCGGCGAGCTGCGCGCGGTCGGCGCGACAACGCTCGACGAGTACCGCAAGCACATCGAGAAGGACGCCGCGCTCGAGCGCCGCTTCCAGCCGGTGTTCATCGACGAGCCCGACGTCAACGACACGATCGCGATCCTGCGCGGGCTGAAGGAGCGCTACGAGGTCCACCACGGCGTGCGGATCTCCGACGCGGCGATCATCGCCGCGGCCACGCTGTCGGCGCGCTACATCGCCGACCGCTTCCTCCCCGACAAGGCGATCGACCTGATCGACGAGGCCGCGTCGCGGCTGAAGATCGAGATCGACTCGATGCCGACCGAGATCGACGAGGTGGAGCGCCGGATCCAGCAGCTCGAGATCGAGCGCCAGGCGCTGTCGAAGGAGAAGGACGAAGCATCGAAGGCGCGGCTCGAGGCGATCGAGGCCGAGCTCGCGGAGCTGCGCGAGCAGAGCTCCGAGATGAAGGCGCGGTGGCAGACCGAGAAGGACGCGATCGAGGCGATCAAGCAGGCCAAGATCGAGCTCGAGGAGGCGAACCGCGAGCTCGAGCGCGCGGAGCGCGAGGCCAACCTCGAGCGAGCCGCGGAGCTGCGCTACGGACGCATTCCCGAGCTCGAGCAGATCGTCGCCGACCAGGAGGCGAGGCTGGCCGAGCTGCACCGCGACGGCGGCTCGATGCTGACCGAGGAGGTGACCGAGGAGGACGTGGCCCAGGTCGTCTCCAAGTGGACGGGGATACCGGTGTCGCGGCTGATGGAGGGCGAGGTCGAGAAGCTGATCCACATGGAGGAGCGCCTGCACGACCGGGTGGTCGGCCAGGACGAGGCCGTGGAGGCGGTGTCGAACGCGCTGCGCCGCTCGCGCGCCGGCCTGTCCGACCCCAACCGGCCGATCGGCTCGTTCCTGTTCCTGGGGCCGACCGGCGTCGGCAAGACCGAGCTCGCCCGGGCGCTGGCCGAGTTCATGTTCGACTCCGAGCAGGCGATGGTGAGGCTCGACATGTCCGAGTACATGGAGAGGCACACGGTCGCGCGGCTGATCGGCGCCCCACCCGGATATGTCGGCTACGAGGAGGGCGGTCAGCTCACCGAGGCGGTGCGGCGCCGGCCCTACGCCGTGGTGCTGCTCGACGAGATCGAGAAGGCGCACACCGACGTCTTCAACGTCCTGCTCCAGATCATGGACGACGGCCGGCTGACCGACGGCCAGGGGCGCACCGTCGACTTCACGAACACGATCCTGATCATGACCTCGAACGTTGGCTCCCAGTACATCGTCGAGCAGGCCGACGAGGGGAAGATGCGGGAGCGGATCGAGGAGGTGCTCGCGGCGACGTTCAAGCCCGAGTTCCTGAACCGGATCGACGACGTGGTGATCTTCCACCGCCTGACGCGCGAGGACATCTCGCGGATCGTCGAGCTCCAGGTCGCCCAGCTCACGGAGCGCGTGCGCGAGAGGGGGATCGAGATCGAGCTCACCGACGACGCCCGCACGCTGCTCGGCAACCTCGGCTACGACCCGACCTACGGCGCGCGCCCGCTCAAGCGGGTGATTCAAAAGAACCTCGTCGACGTGCTTGCGCTGCGGATCCTCGAGGGCGAGTTCGGCGAGGGCGACGTCGTCCGGGTCGACGCCAAAGACGGCGAGCTGGTGTTCGAGAAGCCCCCGGCGAAGGTCGCCGAGGCGGCGTAGGTTCCGCCCGCCGCGACTGCCTTACTGCGCCCGCCACCACTTCGAGGTCGTCGCGTGGACCCGGCCGGCAACGCCGACCCCAGCCCGGCGACGGCGGACTTCAAGCTCGAGCGCAAGCAGCGCCGCTAGGCTCACTCGAGCACGTTCGACCCGCCCGGCGGGCATAATCCGCCTTCCTCCGCAACCGCATGGCCCTGCGATCCGACAGCCGCGCGACCGACGCTGCGCTCGCTCCGGCGGGCGGCGCTCGCGTGCCCGGCGCGCCGGCGAGGCTCCCGGACTGGCTTCCCGCCGTCGCGCTGAGCAGCGTCCTGGCGGCGATCATGTTGATCTGGGACCCGCAGGTCCGCGACCTCGCCGCGCAGGCTTTCAGGGTCGAGCTGTTCGAGCGCGAGGGGTTCGCGATCTGGAACGGGAGCTGGTACGAGGGGCACTACACGCTCACCTACAGCGTGCTGTTCCCGCCGCTCGCGGCGCTGCTCGGCCCCCAGCTCGTGGGAGCGCTGTCGGTGGTCGCGTCCGCATACCTCTTCGACCGTCTGGTCCGCGACCACTGGGGCGAGCGCGCGCGGTGGGCGACGCTGTGGTTCGGCGCCGGGGTGGTGACGATGATGGCGACCGGCCGGGTGACGTTCTCGCTCGGCGTCGCGTTCGGCCTCGCGGCCCTGCGGGCGCTGCAATGCGATCGCCGGGGGTGGGCGATCGCGGCGGCCTCTGGGTGCGCGCTGTCAAGCCCGGTGGCGGCGGTGTTCCTGGCCGGCGTCGCGGCCGTCGGCGCGGTCGCGGGGCGGGGCCAGGTGATCCGCGCCGCACTCGTCGTCGCGGCCGTCGCGGCGCTGCCGGTCGTCGTGCTCAACCTCGTCTTCCCCGACGAGAGCCGCCAGCCGTTCTCGTTCGCGGCCTTCTTCCCGGTGCTCCTGTATCTCGCCGTGGTGCTCCACATCACGCGCGGGAGCGAGCACGAGCGCCGCTTCCGCTGGGTCGTGATCGCGTACGCGGTCGCGACGGCCGTCGTGTGGCTGGTGCCGAACCCGCTCGGCAACAACGCAATCCGACTCCCGGCGCTGTTCGGCGGGCCGCTGCTGCTCGCGATCATGCTCTCGCGCCGCCCCCGCGTGCCGACCGTCGTCACCGTGCTGATCCTCGCCACGGCCGCCTTCTGGCAGTTCCTCGCCCCGGTTCGCGATCTCGCGCAGAGCGCCGGC
>DATAFB010000102.1:0-8005 GCA_036257695.1 Solirubrobacterales bacterium
CCTGGACAGGCGCGGCTATGTGCTCACGGGGTCCGACGTGCGCTCGGCAGACAGCTGGACGCTCGACCGCGACCCGTACCTGCTCGAGACGAGCGTGCCGGGCATCTTCGCGTGTGGCGACGTTCGGCTCGGTCCGGTCAACCGGGTGGCCGCCGCCGTCGGCGAGGGCAGCATGGCGATCGCGTTCATCCACCAATACCTCAGGGAATCCCATTAGGGCAATGCGAAGGGGCGGCGCCGGTGCGCCGCCCCGCGGGGAAGGAATCGGCGAGCGCGCGCGTCCGCCCCTTTAGACGCACGCAAACCGATTCCGGAGGTACTCCCCGATGTCTCTCTCTCCCAAGAAGCTTGCGCGGCGACGGCGCCGACGTCCTCGACGGCGGGCCCGGCGACGACCGCCGGCGCGAGTCCGAGTGTCGAGCTCGGATTCAGCCGGCAACCTGGCGACGGACTCGGTGGACGTTGGCCTCCGGATCCCCCGCCGTTGAGCCACGGCTCGGCGGAAGGGGGCCCCGCATCGCGGCGGGGCCCCCTTCGCGGCGCTCAATACGCTCCGGTGCCGTGACGGCCCCCGAGCGTACGCTCGATCCCCAAAGACTCGGCGACCACATCGATCGTCTGTATCGAGCCGCGTGGGCCCTGTCGGGCTCGCGCGCCGATGCGGAGGACCTCGTCCAGGAGACGTTCGCGCTCGTGCTCGCCAAGCCGCGCCGGATCCGCAACCAGGACGACGTCGGCTACCTGCTGCGGGTGCTGCGCAACACGTTCATCAGCTCGCGCCGCGCAGCCGCTGCGCGGGTCGCGCCGGTGGCGCTCGACGACAAGCTCGAGCCCCCGGACCCGAGCGCGGCGAGCAGGCCGGAGAAGGCCGCTGAGGCCCGCGAGGTGTTCGCGGTCATCGCGCGGCTCCCGGAGATCTTCCGCGACGCGCTGGTGGCGGTCGACGTCGCCGGGCTCAGCTACGCGGAGGCGGCCGAGCTCCTCGACGCCAAGGAGGCGACGATCACCTCGAGGGTGTTCCGGGCGCGGGCGCAGGTCGCGCGAAGGATGGAATCTCCCTCGGCTAGCGTCAAGGAAGGTAGAGGCTGATCTCGTGCACGACGAAGGCGACACCCCGCTGACCGAAGAGGAGCTGGCGCTCGCGCGCAGGGGCGAGGCGCTGATCGCTGACGCCGTCGCCGACTCGGCGGCGCCGCAGTCGCTGCGCGAGTCGATCGAGCGCGAACGCGCCCGCACGCGGGCGCCGCTGTGGCGCCGCCACGGCTGGATCCTGGCCGCCGCGGGAACCGCGGCGGCCGCCGTGGCGGCTTTCGCCCTCGTGCTCGTCTCCGGTGGCAACGACGCGGGGCCGCCGCTCGACGAGGTCTACGCCGCCGCCGAGCGGGCTCCGACCGAGGGTGCGCCGGCGGTCGCCGGCGGCGACCCGCCCGTGCTCGAAGCCAGGGTCGGCGCGATCGAGTTCCCCGACTGGCAGGAGAAGTTCGGCTGGAAGGCGGTCGGCCGCCGCGACACCGAGCTCGCGGGCCGCCGGGTGACGACCGTCTACTACCGCAACCCCGACGGCGCCCGGCTCGGGTACGCCGTGGTCGGCGGGGACGCCCTCGACGAGGGGCCGCCGGGGCGCCACGTCGAGCTCAACGGCATGACCTACAAGGTCTCCCGCAGCGACGCGCGCACGATCGTCACCTGGGAGCAGCAGGGCCACACGTGCGCGATCGTCGCCTCGTCGCAGGTGCCGATGTCGTCGCTCGTCGACCTCGCTGCGTCGCGCGACGTCTGAGCCGACGACCTAACCGCGGTCGAGGTAGCGCGGCTCGGAGAAGACCTCCCTGACCAGCGGCTCGAAGCTCTCGATCGGGAGCGAGTCGTACGCGGGGTCGAAGCAGTTCTGGTCGTAGAGCTCGCAGAATTCGGCGCAGTCGTCGAACCACTCGTGGCCGCCGAAGCGCTCGCGGGCGTCGGGGTCCTCGCCGCTGCGGCTCCCGTGGAAGTACTGCTGGAAGACGCCGTGGTGCTCGACGATCCAGCAGATCCGCGGCTCGACGTAGGGGCTGAGGACCGCGTCCACCATCTGTCCGTGGGTGTACGGGGCGAGCTCGTCGCCGATGTCGTGCAGCAGCGCCGCGACGACGTACTCGTGCGAACGCCCGTCGCGCAGCGCGCGCGTGGCCGACTGCAGCGAGTGCTCGCAGCGCGAGACCTGATAGCCGGCGAACGAATGCTCGAGCGCCCGAACCGCGCCCAGCAGCCGGTCCGGCAGCGCTTCCATGTACTCGGCCTCGCGGCGCGCGAGCAGGGCGTAGTCGGCCGCGGTCCCGTCGGCCATCCTGGTGAAGCTGACTGTCTCCTCGATCTCACTCATGTTCGTGGAGCGGGCGGCGGCTCACCCTGGCCCCAGGCGTCGAGCCCGCCGTCGACGACGATCGTCGTCCCGGTGATGTAGGCGGCGCCCGCGGTGGCGAGGAAGGCGATCGTATCTCCCACCTCCTGCGGCCGGCCCAGCCTTCCCAGCGGAACCTGCCGGCGCGCCTGCTCCACCGCCTCCGACCCGTACTCCCTCAGGCCCTCGGTGTCGATGTTGCCGACGGCGACGCACACCGAGCGCACCGAATGCCGGCTCCACTCCAGCGCCAGGCCCTGGGCGAGGTTCTCGAGCGCCGCGCGAGCCGCCGCCGCGTGGGCGAACCCGGGGATGCCGCGACGCGGCGAGAAGCCGACGAAGGCGATCAGCCCGCCGCCACCGGGAATCATGGAACGGGTCGCGACCTCGCGGGTCAGCTCCCAGGCGGCGTCGAGCGTGAGCCGGTGCACGGCGCGCATCCCCTTGGTCGATATCTCCTCCGCCGCGGCGGTGAACTGCCCGCCCGCGTTGTTGACCAGCACGTCGACGGCGCCGAAGCGCTCGAGCGCCTCGTCGACGAGCGCCCGCACCTGCTCGGGCTCGCGTATGTCGCAGGTCGTCGCCAGGCACTCCGCACCGCCCTCCTCGAGTTGGGCGCGCGCCTCGGCGAGCGGCGCCGAGCGGCGTCCGCAGATCACGACCCGGGCGCCGGAATCGGCGAGGGCGGTCGCCGTCGCACGCCCGATCCCGGTGCCGCCGCCGGTGACCAGCGCGACCTTGCCCGCGTTCGCATCCGAAGCCAGGGCGCTCATTCGTCGCGCCACACCGGCTCGCGATCCTCGGCGAACGCCCGTGGCCCCTCCTCGGCGTCGGCGGAGGCCATCGCGCGGTCGTAGGCCGGGATGCTGCCGTCGCGCAGCGCGGAGAACGCCCCCTCGACGGTCATCCGCTCGGTCGCGGCGAGGACCGCCTTGACCGCGCGCGTTGCCAGCGGCGCGGCCGCCTCGATCTCGGCCGCCAGCGCCCGTGCCTCCGCCAGCAACCGCTCCCGCTCGACGACGCGATTGACGAGGCCCCATCGCGCCGCCTGGACCGCGTCGATCGCCCTGCCGGTCAGCAGCAGCTCCCTCGCGAGGCCATCGGGGGCTCGGCGCGAGAGGCGGAAGATCCCGCCCGCGTCGGGGACCAGCCCCCGCTTCACCTCCGGCAGCGAGAAGCGGGCCTCGGGAGCTGCGACGATCAAATCGCAGGCGAGCGCGAGCTCGAAGCCGCCCCCCGCCGCATAGCCGTTCACGGCCGCGATCACGGGCTTGTCGAGGTCGAAGAGCTCGGTCAGCCCCGCGAACCCTCCGGCCCCGAACGCCTTCTGGTCCCCGGGGTCGCCGGCCACGTGGGCCTTCAGGTCCCAGCCGGCGGAGAAGAAGCGATCGCCCGCGCCGGTGACGATCGCGACCCGCAGCTCCGAATCGTCGCGAAAGGCGATGAACGCCTCGCCCATCGCCCTGCTGGTCGCCGAGTCGATCGCGTTCGCCTTCGGGCGGTCGATCGTCAGCTCGAGCGTCGCTCCGCGCCGCTCGATCCGCAGGCACTCCATCCCGCGGACCCTACCGCGACCGCCCGCGGCCGCCGCGCCAAGGCACGACCACGCGGTGGCTGGATAGGGTGTCCGCTGAGGGAGGCTGGATGCCTGAGCGCACCGTCGAAGCCGAGATCGCCGTCGTCGGGGCCGGGATCGCCGGCCTCTCCGCCGCGTCGGCGCTCGCCAAGAAGGGCACGGACGTCGTCGTGCTCGAGGCGCGGGACCGGGTCGGGGGACGGGTGTGGAATGTCGAGATCGGCGGGGACGCGAACGAGCTCGGCGGCCAGTGGGTCGCCCCGTACCAGTCGGCGGTGCACGCGACGATCGAGGACCTGGGAATCGAGCTCTTCCCCAGCTACCGCGACGGGGAGCACGTCTACATCGACCCCGCCGGCAAGCCCCACCGCTACGAGGGCCACGACGCCCCGCTCGGGGCTGAGTCCGAGCGCGCGTACGCGGACGCCGACGCCAAGCTGGACGCGCTCGCGAAGGAGCTCGACCCGGAGGCGCCCTGGGAGCACCCCGACGCCGAGGAGCTCGACAAGATCACCTTCGAGGCGTGGCTGCGCCGGGAGGTCGCGGACGACATCGCGCGCGACCTGCTGCGCTCGTGGCTTGCGGGCGGGTTCCTCGCCAAGCCGGCCCACACCTTCTCGCTCCTCCAGGGGATGTGGATGATCTCCGGGGCCGGTGGCACGTACGAGCTGTTCGAACCCGACCAGTGCCTCGCCTATCGGGTCGTCGGAGGCTCGCAGCTGATCCCGATCCGCCTTGCCGAGCGCCTCGGAGAGCGCGTGGTACTCGGAGCGCCGGCGCGCGACATCCGGTGGTCCGAGGACGGGGTGGAGATCGAGGCCGAGTCGGTGACGGCGCGGGCGCGCGCCGTGATCGTCGCCGTCCCGCCCAACCTCACCGGCGCGATCCGATTCCGCCCTGCGCTGCCCGCGTGGCGCCTGCGGATGGAGCAGGCGCTCTCCCAGGGCAGCATCATCAAGATCCTCGCGGTGTATGAGAAGCCGTTCTGGCGCGAGGACGGGCTGTCGGGCCAGGGGTTCGCGCCGTACGAGCTCGTACGCGAGCTGTACGACAACTCCCCGCCCTCGGGGACGGCCGGGGTCGTGACGACCTTTCTCGCAGGCGAGAACGCGGAGGAGGCGGGGAGGATGAGCGCCGAGGCGCGCCGCGACGCCGTGGTCGACGGGATCGCGAAGTACATCGGGCCGCACGGGCTCAAGCCGGTCGACTTCATAGAGACGATCTGGTCGGCCGAGGAGTGGACGCGAGGCGCGTACGGGACGAGCTACGGGCCCGGCGGGCTGACCCGGTTCGGCGAAGACCTGCGGCGGTCGATCGGGCCGATCCACTGGGCGTGCACCGACATCGCCGGTGTCGGGCACATCCACATGGAGGGGGCGATCCGCCAGGGCCAGCGCGCCGCCCAGGCGTGCCTCGCGGCGGTACCGGCGTAAACCGGGGGGCGCGCACCGGCCGCGGCCCTAGCTCGCGTACAGCGCCTCGATCTCCGTGGCGTACCTGTCGCCGATCGGCTTGCGCTTCAGCTTCATCGTCGGCGTCAGCTCTTGGCCGCCCGGGGGCCACTCGCCCTCGATCAGCTTGAACTTCTTGATCTGCTCGACCCGCGACAACGAGGCGTTTCCCGCCTCGACGCCGGCCGCGACGGCCTCCCCTACGATGTCCTCGCGGGCCATCGCCGCCGGCGAGGCGTCGTCCAGCCCGTGCTTCGCGGCGAACGCCCCGCACGCGTCCGGATCGAGGGTGATCAGGGCGACGTTGTAGGGCCGGTGGTCGCCGATCGCGACGACCTGCGCGGCCAGCGGACACGCGGCCTTGATCTTGGCCTCGATGTTCGCGGGAGACATGTTCTTGCCTGCGGCGTTGATGATCAGCTCCTTCTTTCGATCGACGATCCTCAGGTAACCGTCGGCATCGAACTCCCCCACGTCGCCTGTCAGCAGCCACCCGTCGTCGGTGAACGTCTCCGCCGTCTTCTCGGGCATATTGCGGTAGCTCTTCATCACCGTCGGGCCGCGAACGAGAATCTCGCCGTCGTCGGCCAGCTTCAGCTCGACACCCGGCAGCGGCGGCCCGACCGTTCCGACCCGGATCCCTCCGGGCGGGTTGAGCGTCGACACCGCGGAGGTCTCGGACATTCCCCACAGCTCCGCGATCTCGATCCCGATCGCGTCGAAGAACAGGATCACCTCGGGCGGGGTCGCCGCCGCGCCGACCGCGAACCACTGGCACTCGTCGAGCCCGAGCCCTGCACGGATGCTCGAGAACACCTGCTCGTCCGCGGCCTCCCACCGCCGCTCGAGCTCGTCGGGGATGTCCCCGGTCTGCTTCGCCCTTGCGCGCTCGAGCCCGATCTCGAGCGCCGTCGAGATCACCTGCCTGCGCGCCTCGTCCTGCTCAGCAGCGAAACCGGCCTCCAGCGCAGCCTTGAGCTTCTCCCAGATTCGCGGCACCCCGCCCCACACGGTCGGCTTGACTTCGATCGAGTACGCGACCATCTCGCGCGGGTCGGGACAGCAGTGGACGGTGTGGCCGTAGACCATCGAGCCGTACAGCTGCGCCCAGCGGTCGGCGACGTGTGCGGTTGGCAGGAACGAGATTGATCGCCCGGCCGGGGTGAAGTCGACGACCTCGTCGAGCGATCGCCACACCGACATCATGTTGCCGTGCGTGAGCTGCACGCCCTTCGGTGGCCCGGTGGTACCCGATGTGTAGATCAGGCACAGCACGTCGTCGGGCTCGACCGCGCGCCACGCAGCGTCGAAATCGAACCCCTCCCCGCCGAGCGCCTCGAAGTCCGTCACCGAGAGCGTTCCCTCCGGCGCGTCGCCGACCACCACGATGTGCTCGAGGGTGTCGACGCGCTCGCGCACTTCGAGCAGCTTGTCGAGGAACTGCGGCTCGGTGACCACGACCCGGCTCGCGGCATCACCCACGAGGTACTCGATCTGTTCTACCGACGAGGTGTTGTAGATCGAGAAGCACGTCGTGCCGAGGTGCATCGCGGCCGCATCGCACAGGTGCAGCGCGGGGCGGTTGACGAGCATGAACGCCACCGTGTCCCCGCGGCCGACCCCGAGCGCCGCGAACGCTGCGGCCCGACGTCGGACCGTGGCGGCGAACTCGGCCCACGTGGACTCGAAATCCGAGTCCTTGAGCCTCAGCGCCGGGCGGTCTGCGCGCTCCGCTGCGGTGCGCTGGAACGCCTCGCACATCGTCGCCGCGTCCAGGGCCCCCGGGCGCGCGGGGCGGGCGGCTGCGGTTGGCGACTCCATTGCTCCCTCCCAGATCCGGGTCTCAGCGCGCCTGTGAGAGATCATCTCAACGGCGCGCCGCCGGCGCAACCGACCTGCGCGTGCCGCCGAAGCAAAACCCCCGCCACCGGAGACCCTCACCGGTCCGGGCGCGGACCTCGTCCAGCAGCTCGAGGAGGAGGTCGGGGACCAGCCGGTCGACGTCTTTGCGCCTTACGCTGGCCAGGCCGCCGCGGTCCTGCTCGATGCGATCGGGGCCGGGCAGGACAGGGCAGGCACGATCGAGGCCCTGTTCCAGACGGACGTCAGCGACGGAATCATCGGCAGCTTCGCGATCACGCGCACGGGCGACCCGACCCCGGCACCGATCAGCGTGCTGAAGGCCGCGGACAGCTTCGAGTTCGATAAGGCGATCGTCCTCGCCCAACCGCCTGATCGCCGCCGCGCGGGGCGGCTGAGAGTCGGGAGGTGGAACGAGCCGCGCTTGTTGGGTGACCGGGCCCTCTGGCGTTCAACCGTCGGGACGCGGAGGCTGGCCTCCGATACGTCGATCCCGAGGGAGAGCTTCAATCGGCGATCATCGGCGGAGCCGACATACAGGAGGCCCTCGAAGCCGCCGGGCTGCGGGGATAGCCTCCGCCACCCACCGGGTCAACTCGTCGATGCGATACCTCGCTCGGGCCGAAGGACAGAGACGACCTCGAACACCTCGACTCGCGGCTCGCCCTCGACGCGGTAGGCCGCGGGGATCGTCGCGGCGAGATCAGACTCGCGGAAGTCGCGCATCGAGTCCTCGTC